>CAZAQL010000167.1:0-3805 GCA_964487295.1 uncultured bacterium
GCGAGGCGATGTTCATCCACGCTCCACGGCGTCTCGATGCCCTGGAGACGTTCATCTATCGGCCCTACGACAAGGCGTCGATCTGGGAACAGCGCGACATGGTGAAGCTGGGGAAGGCCCTCGGCAGTGACGTCTTTCTCTGGGAGTGCATGGCCCTGACACCCCGCTACGTCACCATCCTGCAGCGATACTGGATGCGCGACGATCTGGTCACGCTCACGAACGCCTATCCCGACCACGAGGACGTCCAGGGTCCGGCCGGGATCGACGTGGCCGAGACGATCGGCCGCTTCATTCCGCACAAAGGCAAGGCGATCACGACCGAGCGCGAGATGTTGCCGGTGTTCGAGCGGATCGCGGCCGAACGGAAGACCGAGCTCGTGGTCGTCGACGAGCGAGGCGAGTTTTCGATCCCCGACGACATGCTGGAGCGGTTCCCCTACCGCGAGCATCCCCGGAACATCGCGCTCGTCGCGGAGATGGCCGAGCAGCTCGGGATCGACCGCGACTACGCGATCTTCGCAATGGCCGACCGTGTCGTCCCCGACCTCGGCGTGCTCAAGGAGTATCCGGCGGTGAACGTGCTCGGTCGAGAGGTCCGATTCATCAACGGGTGCTCGGCGAACGAACGAGCCGGCTTCATGAACAACTGGGAGCGGATGCAGCTCGACGCCGTCGGAGCCGACCCGGCCGCGAAATCTCACGTCGTGACGATCGTGAACAACCGTGGCGACCGTGTGTCGCGCTCGATCGTCTTCGCCGACATCCTCGTGCGCGACGTGACGACGGACCGTCATCTGCTGATCGGTACGAACATCGCCGGACTGCGAAACTACATCGACGACAGCCTGGATCGGTATCTGGCGAACGTATCGATCGTCGAGGAGGGGGACGACCGGGCCGTCGCCCGGAAACGTCTCGACGAACTGTTCGCCCGTGTGCGGATCCGTCCGGCGACGGGAGCGCACCTGCAGAGCCAGTTGCGTACGATGGCAGATGCCTGTCGCATCGAGTCACTGAGAGACTGGTCCGACGAGCTCGACGCGGCGATCGACGAGCTCGCTGTGACGCGGGGTTCGTGGGCGCAAGCCTGCGCCGAGGTGGCCGCTCACCCGACCATCACGTCCATCCTCGAGTCGCTCGCGGAGGCAGACGAGCGACCTGCGGATGCGCTCGCGGTGAAGGGGCGCGTCGAAGAAGACGCGGTCATGGACGACCTGAGCCTGGCGAGCGTCGAAGAGCTGGAGCCCTTCTTCGTCGAGCGGATCGCCTGCGTCGTCTTGCACCGGGCGCTGCGTCGACACCTCGACGAGGTCCTCGAGGACGCCGCTGGCATCGAAGCGTTCCACGAGCGGGTGCGGAAGGTCTGGCGGGAACGCTTTCTGTCGACCGTGGTGAGCGTCGACGATCCCGACGCATCGGGCGACTCGATCATCGTGTCGGCAGTGCGCGTCTTGCCGCCCGGATTCTCCGGCGTGTTGATGGGAACGCAGAACATCAAGGGGACGGGGCTCGACTTCGTGTACCGATGGGTCGACCTCGAAGCGACGACACGTCGGTTGGACGCGATGCCCTCGGCAGGCGAGACCGAGTTCTCCGGAGAGCTGATGTGGTTGCGCGGGACCGCGACGCTGCATCTCACCGAAGCGCTGGTCGCCTGGCGACGGATCCGCGCCCTTCCACGCCAGCGGAAGTGTTCTCCGCGCGAGCTGGCGCTGATCGAACGCGCGACCTCACACCTCGCCGAGCTCGCGGCGGCGCGGTTCTCCGAGGCGAGCGAATCGAACGGATCGGAACGGACCACCTGGCGCACGCGCTTCCTCGCCGGAATGGAGCGACTCCTCGATCCCTTCGACGCCATCTGGCGGCGCTACCGAGCCGAACGTCTCCTCCGATTGCTGGCCGCCCGGCGTATCAGCCACCCCCGGATCTCCGAAGAGATGCGGAAGCTCGTCAAACGACAGAAAGGCGGGTGGCTCGCCGGAAAATGAACCTCAGCAGCCTCGCTAAAGAATCCACCACGCCGTGTCGTTGAGGCTGACGAGCCCCGAGGACACCGTGAATCAGAAACAGACCAAAGCTCTCGTCGACCTGGCCAGCCGCTTTCTACAGCGGGCCGGGTCCTATCTCGACCAGGCCTCCGCGTGCTCCGGCTCGACCTCCCCTTCCAACGCGCTCGACGGGGAAATCCTCGATGGTCCGGTCGGGGGGTTCGGTCGTGAGTTTTCGAGGCGCCTGCAGCGGCAGACCGGCAAGCTGGCGCGACTGATCGATGAGGCAAAAAACTCCGACGATGAGCGCTATTACGAGCTCGCGTCGGGGATCCTCGACAAGGTGGAGGAGATTCGGGGAATCCTGGAAGCGGCCGGGCAGCACGACGAGAAGCTCGCGTCGATCGTCGCGGCCGCGCGAAACTCCGCGGCATTGATCGACGCGGTCAAGACCTCGCGACGCAACACGGGACAATGGGAGGCTGTCTGAGGCGTGGTCCGGCACGTATTGTGCCGATGATTTTGCCCCGGCGCCGAGACCATCTACACTGTTCGCGGGGACGCATCTGGTGGAGTTTGTTTGTTCTGGCGTCGCGCATTTCGCTGGCGGGTACGGCGATGGATAGATCGCCAGCGTCTGCGGCTAACCTGGTTCGCCGCAGCGCTCGGGGTTCTCGTGCTCGCGGTTGGTCTTCAGTGGACACAGCCGCTGGACGAGCTGGCGATGTCCGGCATCTTTCGGGCACGCGGTGATCGTGCCTCGAGCCAGCGCGTTCTCCTGGTGCCGCACGAGATGGAATCGGCCGGGGAGCTCGAGTCGGCAGTGCGGCAGATCCTCCTCGACTCTCCGACGCAGCTCGTCGTCGAAGTGCCGTCGTCAGCGTCTTCTCTACCGTGTGACCCGCGGATCCTGTACTACGGAGCGCGGCGCCCTGCCGCGCTTCCGACCGAATGTGAGTGGCAGAGGACCCAGAGGTGGCCGAACTGGGCCACAATGCCGACCCGCGAGATGGGAGGCGGCCGGACGCTCGTCGGGCGCATCGCCGAAGCCGTGTCGAAACGGCCTCTCCCGGACTCGCTGACGATCAACTTTTCCGGGGGCCTGCCGACGGTGGCGGCCGCGGCGCTTCTCAGTGAGGCACGGCCCCAGGGCGTGTTCGCCGGTCGCATCGTCTGGCTCAGCCCGTCGGACGGGGCGCAGGTCGAGACGCCCTACGGCCTGATGTCCCACGCCATGGTGCGTGCCGAGGCGGTCAGCTCGTTCGTGGACGATGCGCACGTTCGACGCTCGCTGCCACTCGCCCTGGTCGTCGTCCTTCTCACGATGGTCGCCGGGGCGTTTGCGGCGCCGCCCGTCGCTTGGGCGCGCGCCTGCGGCCCGGCCCTGTGGCTTGTCGCCCTCGCCGCGTTCTTCCTCCGGGCGAAATTGTGGAACTGCACCCGCTGCGGGATCGAGTTCGCGCGGCGCCCCAGGCGCCGGTGAGCGGGTTCCTCGCGGCGCTTGCTAAGGGGGTGTTGAAATTGCCCCGACCTTGCGAGTATTATGAGAACAAAGGCGCGATTCGCCGGGAACCCTTTCCGTGAGGAGGCTGACATGAAGCTCGGACTCGTGACGTATCAGATCGCCAAGGACTGGGACCTGGAGACGATCCTCAAGAACTGCGAGGAGACAGGGTTCCAGGGCGTCGAGCTTCGCACCGGGCACGCGCACGGCGTCGAGGTCGCCCTGGCAGATGACCATGCCGCCGGAGTGTTGACCGAGATGGCGCGGCAGGCCTTGCATCTGCATGCACATCTGGAGCAAGTGGCCGACG
>CAZAQL010000168.1:0-3779 GCA_964487295.1 uncultured bacterium
TTGATCGTACCCTTAGAACCGCCCAGGTGGGTCACCATGTACCAGGTCTGACCGGGCCGACGGTGCCCTGGGGTCCATCCTGGGCGCCCGCCGCGCGGGCGTCCGTGCGGATCCGGTTGCGCGAGGGGGCCGACGTCAGCGCAGCAGGACGAGCTTCCGCTCGAGCGCCTCGCCCCCGAAGTCGGCGCGGACGAAGTAGACGCCGCTGGCCGCCATGTTCCCGCGCTCGTCACGCCCGTCCCAGGCGGTCTCGTGGCGTCCCCGTCCGGCCGGGCCGTCGTGCAGCCGGCGCACGAGGCGTCCGCTCGGGGAGTAGACGGCGACCCGGATCCACCGGTGCTCGTCCGCCACGGTGAACGCGACGGTCGCGCCGCCCGGCGAGGGGTTCGGGTGAGGCCGCTCGAGGCGGTTACGGGACAGGTCGGTCGGGATCTCGATCGTCCACGGGCCGTGGCGTGTTACGCCGCCCCAGCGCTCGGTGACGGCGAGCCGGTACTCGTAGGTCGCTCCCGGCTCGACCTGGGCGTCGATGAACCGCGTGCGTCCGTCCTCATCCGGCTGAAGGAGGTTCGTCCCGAGCGGTTCGAACGTCCCGTCGCCGGCGTGCCGCCTCTCGAGCCGTGAGCCGAGCGGTTCGCCGGGCGGGGTGAGATACCAGGTGAAGAAGACGTGGTCGCGGCTCTCGTCCCACGCGAAGGAGACCAGCTCCGACGGGGACTGCCAGTCCTCGAGTCCCTCGAGGAGCGTCGTCAGGAACTGCGTTGCCTGCGTCCGCTGGATGTAGGCGAGGGGGAAGCCGAGCGTCGCGACGGAACCGCACCCGACCTCGGAGAGGTTGAGGGTCGCACAGGGCTTCTCGTCGAGGCCGTCGTTCAGATACGCGTCGAAGAGGTGGAGACGCCTCGCCCTCCCGGTGCGGTAGATCTCGCACGATGGCAGCCCGCCGTACTGCGCGTACCCGTCCGACCACAGACCGAGCGTGTCGACGGGCAGGTGCGGGTAGAGGATCGGATCGAGCGACAGACCGCCGAGGAAGGCGTAGCCGTACGTCCCCGGCGACTGCGGGTCGGAGAGCGATCCGGCGTTGAGCACGCTGTCGACGCCCGCGTAGTCGTGAACGAACTCACCCGCGACGAACGGACGCGCCGGCGTGTAGTCATCGAGCGCGGCGAGCGCGTCCAGCGTTCCAAAGCCCTCGATGACGAGGTTGCCGCCCGCCCGAACGAACCCCTCGACGGCGTGGTAAGCCGACTCGGCCTGCGCCGGCTTGAGCAGCGTCGCCCCGTCGCCGAGCGACCAGATGACCGTGTCGTACCGCCCCAGCTCCTCCATGTCCGGAAGCTGCGGTGTCCCGCCCTGGATGTGCTCGTACGGGTCCCAGACGTCGTGCGTGTGTCCGGCGAGCATCGAGTCGTAGATCGCGTCGTGTGCGGCCTCGGGGATGGCCTGACCGAACCAGTCGTCGACGAGCAGGAGCGGCCGATCCATCGGAGCTTCGACGACGTCGAGCGCCAGGCGCCGCGACGTGACCGAGCCGTCGTCGTCGCGGACGCGGAACGCTACCGACGTGTCGCCGGGGGCGGGCCGGACGACGACGAGAAGCGTCCCCGCGTCACCGGGCGTGGTCCAGTCGGACCAGTCCTCGTCCAGTCCCCACGAGATCCCGTCGACGGTCGCGCAGTAGTGCGACGCCGTCGCGACCAGTTCGAACTCGAGCCGCTCGTTCTCGAAGACGCGGAGCGTGTCGGCGGCGGGTCCGAAGCGCGGCGTCACGGTGAGCACAGGGGCGAGCGAGGCGTCCACGGTGAAGCTGTGCGACGCGGGAGTCGCGTCGGCGAGGCCGTCGTCATCGATCGCGCGGACCGCGAACGCGTGCGGGCCGTTGTCGAGAGGCCCGAGCGTGACGGCCGTCGAGTCGGAGGGGAGCGGGTGCCACTCGCGCCCGGCGTGCGCGTCGCCCCGGGCGCCGTCCGGCGTCGTGACGCGATACTCGTACGCGGCGACCGTGCCGTCGAAGTCGACGCCCGTCCACGCGAACCGGGGCGTCGGGCCAAGCGTGTCGCTCTGCGCCGGACAGGTCTCCGCGAGCACGGTCTCAGGCGCGAGGTTCGGCTCTTCACCGGCGACGAGCGCGAGCGCGGCCGTCGTCGCGACGTTGGCCGCGGCGAGCGCCCGGCAGAGCTCGAGGTCGACGTTCTCGATCACGTCGTACGGCGTGTGGTGGTACGGGGACCACCCGTCGCCGCTCGACGTGTCGAGGATGTGGATGCCGCGCTCCGAGAAGCTGTTCTGGTCGCTCGCGCCCACGGGCTGGACGATCGAGACGCAACCGTACGGGGTGTGGTCAATGATGAGCTGCTGCAAGAGCCCGGCAACGGCGAGCGACGTCGAGTCGCAGTAGACGATGGCCGTCGGGTCCGGCTCGTTCGTGTATCCGATGACGTCCATGTTGAGGTAGATGACGATGTCCATTCCGGCGTCGATCGCGTCGGCCACCCACGCCCGGCTTCCTCGAAGACCTAGCTCCTCACCGGACCAGAGCGCGAAGACGACGCTGCGCTCGAGTTCGAGCGCAGCGAGGAGCCGGGCGGCCTCGAGCACGCCGGCGACGCCGGTGCCGTTGTCGTCGGCACCCGGGGCGGCTGCGAACGGCGTGTTGAAGTTCTCCGTCGAGATCGAGTCGTAGTGTCCGCCGATGACGACGTACTCGTCGGGTCGCGTCGTACCCGGCTTCACCGCGATGACGTTCGCGGCGTCGACGGTGTCCTGGTAGGACCAGCAGCGGAAGCTGTCGTACGCGACGTCGGCGTAGCCGTAGCCCTCGAGCTCGCCGGCGAGCCAGGTGGCGGCGGCCCAGCACGAGTCGGTGACGACGTAGCGCGTGGTGAAGTCCTGAAGCCTCTGAATCGTGCCGGTGACGTTGTCGAGCCTCACCGAGTCCATGAGGTCGGCGAGGAACTCGTCAGGGGGAACGCGGGGGAGGAGAGCGGCGGCACCCCCCGGAGCTGCTCCCCCCGGAGCCGTCCACGCTGGAGCTGCCCCCGCTCGAGCCGTCCCCGACGAACCCGTCCCAGGAGCTGCCGTCCCCGGCAGCGCCGCGGACAGGGTGAGGGCCAGCGTCAGCAGGATGATCGCGGCTCGATCTCGCCTCATGCGCCCTCCACGCGCGTTCACGCTCACGCATCCCCGAGGTTGCGGGCTCGCTGCAAGATGCGGCCCCGCCGTCAGTTCAGTATACACGCCACGGCGAGCCACGACAGGCGGAAGCGGCGGACGCGCGAATGAGGTCCCGTTGCCGCCCGATTCGTGGTATATTATAGAGGGATAGCACACGCTGCGTCTCCGTGTTGAGACGTTGTGCGCGGGGCGCGGTCTCACGAAGCACTCGATTCAGCCAGGAGGTCGAACATGCGGATTGCTATGACGCTGGTTCTGATCGCGTGTTTGAGCATGGCGGCCGCGGCGAACCCGCTCCCCACGTGGCCGGCCGTGTCGCTGACGTTCTCCGACAGCGGTGTCTACGAGCCGGAGCTCTACCCGAGCCCGTACGTTCCGAGCTCGGTCTACCTGATGGTCACGTGCGGTCTCGAGGACATCTACTCGAGCGTCTCCGCGATCTCGTTCGCCATCGGCTACGATCCCGGTACGATCACTGTGCTCGGGTACGAGAGTCTCATCTCCGACGTCGTCATCACCGGCGACTGGGAGACGGGCATCACGCTGGCGGCGACCGAGCCCATCATGACGACCCAGGTGCCCGTGGCCCGCATGGACTTCAT
>CAZAQL010000169.1:0-3748 GCA_964487295.1 uncultured bacterium
CGACGCGAAGCCGCTTGGTCGACTGGAAGTCGTTGGGAATCCCGAACGACACGAGGTCCCGGTCTCTGGCCGATGCGAGAATCCCGAAGCGCGCATGCGGCGCCTCCTCGTATCGTTCCCTCAGATACGCCTTCCCCGCTTCGAGATCTCTGGTCACGTAGAGCTTCAGACCATCGGTCGGCCTGCCGTACGGGACCTTCACCGTCTCGGCGATCTCTACAGCCGACGCCGCAGCCTCATCCGACAGCAGCGTCTCGACGAACTCGTGAAGCCTCTCCGCCCCGTGGAATCGGATCTCGGTGTCGAGGTTCAGCGCCTCGTTCCATCGCTTCTCTGAAGCAGAGCCCTCGAACACGCTCGCGAACCGGCGCGGCGCATGCACGGTCCAGCTCTGACCCGATGCTTCGATGGCGTCGCGCCACTGGCCGAGTCCCTCCTCCTCGCCGAGGTGGATCTCCTGCCCTCCGCCGATGAGTCCGATCAGTACACTCCACTCGGGCATCCGGTCGCAGACGCGCACGAAGAGCTCGGGCTCGCTGGCAATGCAGTCGAGTGACCAGTTCTTGTGCGTGTCGGCGACCTTCTCCGGACTGAACGCACGCTGGGCTTCATCGAAGACGAGAAGATGCTCGGGAGGGATCCGGTCCGGGTGCGGCGCGTACCGATTGAGGTAGCTCTTGATGTGCCGGACGAAGGTCTTGCCTCCGCCGCCAGCCTGCTTGAGCTCGTACGCGAGGACATCCGCGAGCGGCTGGTTCCCTGTGAGGTAGAGCCCCGGAACTGTCGGCTTCTTGCCGTCCCGCTCGATGGCCAGGTCATCGAGGAAGCGTGCGTGAACGAGTCGCATGCCGACGAGGGTTTTCCCAGCGCCCGGGACGCCTGAGACCAATACAAGATGACGCGTCTTCGACTGAGCGGCCTCGTGCGCGATCCTCGTGATCGCTTCGACCGCGGGTTCGGTTGCCGCGCGAGCGCGCCAGATCTCCCGCACCGTTCGCGACTCGAAGAGCTCCCGCGCCGCCTGGACCAGTGTCGGCAACGGGCAGTAGGCATCGTGATGCAGGAAGGACGCAAGGTCGGGACCTTCCCCGCCTGACTTCTCCGCGAGCTCCCCGACAATGCGATCGAGCTCATCGGGGGCGACCACGAGAACGCCGTCTCTCAGATCGGTGAGGCCCCGCGCTCTCGTCGGCACGACGATTGCCGTGACCTCCTTCTCGTGGCACTCCTTGTGGTACGCGCGGAGGTCGCGCGCGTACGCGGCGGCCTGATCGAGATCGGCCTGCGAGGGCGAGAGCTTGCCCTTGAGTTCGAGAACGACGACCGCCCCCTCGGCCAGAACCACGGCGTCGGGTCGTCGCTCTTCGTACGGCAGCCGGTACTCGAGGATGGCGCCGTAGCCGGGAGCCTTGGGCCGGACGCCGATGAGCTCGCCGGCCTCCCGCTGGAGCATGGGGATGCCTTCGCGCCATGCCGAGCGCTGTTCGTCCGAGACGTCGCGGACGAAGTCCTCGAGCGAGGATGTGATGACACCCGCGGCCGTTGCGTGGAAGGTGGTGAGATCGGAGTCCCAACCGGCGGAGCGGTTCGTTTGCTCGCTACTGAGCTTAGGCGACATCTTGCCGACTCGTCCTGATGCGGAGGAGACCAGTATGCTATTTCTGAAGCACCTATGATACAGCACGCATGACAACAGGGCAATCCGCAGACGAAGCGCGCTGCATAGCGAGCGTTGCCCGAGCGAGTGTGGATCTCGCGCAGTGGTTTCTGAAGTAGGCCCTCAGCGACGAACGAGCCCCGCGCAACGCTCGCGCGGGGCCCGCTAACCGCCCTGCTTCTTCGCAATCGGCCTACTTCAGGACGATCATCTTCTTTCGAACGCTCGTCCCAGGCGCCTCAACGAAGTAGACGTACACTCCAGCGGCGACGGTGTTGCCCTGGGAATCGGTACCATCCCAAGTAGTGGAGTGGGTCCCCGGTGGCAGATCACGCTCAAGGAGCTGCTTCACAAGCCGGCCAGAGAGATCATAGACGCATATGTCGACATTGCCACCAGGCGCCGCAACCAAGAACCGAATCGTCGTCTCGCCTGATCTGGGGATGAAGGGGTTCGGCGAGTTCTGAATCGTCGTGACAGCGTCAGCGAGGACCTCGTCAACTCCCGTCTCACCGATCGACAAGGAGGCGTACTCACTCCGGTTGCCCGCGCGGTCGACTGCGGTCACCTTGTAGAATGTCTCGCTGGTCCAAGCTGAGCTGACGTCGATGAACAACGTCTCCGTCTGTGCAGCAAGCAGATTCACAGGAGACGGTGCAAACCCCTCGGTCTCCCCTCTGTGCACCTCGAAGTAGCTGAAGTCCGTGGCATCTGAGACGGGCCATTCCAGTACGATGTTGCCAGTTCCGGGGTCGAACTCACCACCGAGCGGCGCCGGCACTCCCGGTGCCAGGTTGTCGAGCGAGTAGCCGCTGTCGGGCTCGGAGTCGAAGTAGACTGCTGGCTCTGATGTCATGGCGCTGATCATAAAGACCGACCAGCAGATGCCGTTCGACTCTGTCGAGTCGCACAGCGTGGTGGCGACAGTCTGGTAGATACCGTCTCCCCTGGCGGGGACAGTGATCAGGAAGTCCCAACCGTCGAGTCGCCCTTCGCTCCTTGCCTCTTCACCTCCCGAAGCCCGTGCAGTTGCGGGGGTCTTGAGCGCTGCTACCCTCTCACCGCGGCCGCTCTTGTACTCATCCTGCCGCCTGTAGACGCCGTACCCAGTGATCTGTTCAGGGTCACCGCTGGCATCGTGCAGCGACCTGTACCACCGGAGCCTCAGGGCCCGACCGTCATCGTTCGCGACGTCAGAGACCTCGAAGATGAGGGGGAGCTCCTCGGCACAGCCGGCACCGAAGGCCCCAATCTGCTCACCCCATTCATTCGCCTCGGGAAGGCACATGGAGCCGAGCTGGAGCGTGTAGTTGCCCGAACCTGCGTCGCAGAACACTGGGTCAACGTAGAGGTTCTCGCTGTAACTCCCGCAGATGCTGTCGGTCGCCGCGTTGCCGTAGATGCAGGAGTGACTGATCATCGGGTCGCTGCCGTCGCAGTGCACAGCCGTGGGATCGTTGAACGCGAGGATCGTGGCTGATACGGTCGGATCAGAGTTGTTGTCGACGTAGATGCCGCCTCCCGAGACGCCAGCACTGCACGCCACGACTGTGACTCGAGTCAGTTGAGGATCGGTCCAGTCGTTGCAGTAGATCGCACCTCCCTGAGATGAGGCATCATTCGAGCTGAGCAGCACGTCCGTCAAAACGGGCGCCGCGTAGCCATTGAGGAAGATCGCCCCTCCTCGTTCTGCTGCGTTGCCATGGATGGAGGCGCCCGCGATAACCGGCGCCGCTGCCCCCGTCATGTAGATGCCCCCACCGTACCCCGGTGTCGTGTTTCCGGTGATGGCCACGTCGATCAGCATCGGCGATACGTTCTCGCGCAGGAAGATCCCGCCACCATTGCTCGAGGCGCTGTTCGCCTGGAAGGTGCACCCGTACAGCGTAGCGTCGCTGTCGTTCGAGGAAGCCCATCCTCCACCGTTCTGAGCCTGGTTCGCCTGGAAATGGCAGTCCCTCAGCATGGGAGCTGTGTTTGAAGCGCTGTGAAGACCCCCACCGTCCGAACCACTCTGGTTGCCGATGAAGGTGACATCTCGAAGAGTCGCGCTGGAGTAGTCCGCAATCTGGAGTCCGCCCCCAGCCAGCT
>CAZAQL010000170.1:0-3723 GCA_964487295.1 uncultured bacterium
TCTCCCTGCTGGTCGATCAGGGCGAGATCGTTGCCGTGACGGGCGACGGGGTCAACGACGCGCCGGCCCTGCGGAAGGCGCACATCGGTGTGGCGATGGGCAAGACCGGCACAGACGTGGCGAAGGAAGCGGCCAGGCTCGTCCTGCTGGACGACAGCTTCTCCACGCTCGTGCACGCCATCCGGGAGGGGCGGACGATCTACAACAACCTTCGCAAGACCGTCTTCTCCTCTCTGAGCACGAACGCGGGAGAGCTCACCCTGGTCCTCTGCGGCCTGGTGGCCGTCGCGGTCGCGGACCTCCCCATCCCGATCCTGGCCGTTCAGATCCTGGCCATCGACCTTCTCGGTCAGATCATGCCCCTCACGTTCCTTACGTTCGATCCGCCGACCAAGGGTGTCATGACAAGGCCGCCCCGCGACCCCAGGGAGCGCATGCTGCGGTTCAACACCGGGACGGAGGTTCTGACTCTGGGCGCGATCATAGGCGGACTGGCCTTCGCGAACTTCCTCTGGTTCATGCGCCGCGAGGGCGTTGACCTGAGCGTCCAGAGCAGCGGCCTTGCGTACCTTCGCGTCACCGCGTTGACGTACGCGACGATCGTCTTCTGCCAGTACATCAACACGCTCGAGCGCCGCTACGTCCGCGAGTCCTTGTTCCACAGGAACTTCTTCACGAACCGGATCCTGCTCGTGTCCATTGTCGCGTCGGCGGGACTCGTGCTGGCGGCCATCTACGGTCCATTCATCAGCGACTTCCTGCTGTTCGGCGGCCTGCGCCCGTCGGACTGGGCGTCCGTCGGCGTGGTGTGCGTCGTCTTCCTCGGCGTCTGGGAGGGACTCAAGCTCGTGCGGAGGCTGCGCGGGGCGCCGGAGACGGTCTGAGAGACCTTCGTGGAACGCTCCAGCCTCCCAACCCTTCGGAGACCGCTCCCGGGGTCGTCGGACTCCGACCCCGGGGGCTCGGTCGCCGGGAAGTCGTGACATCGGTGTACGGTCAGGCCTTACGCTTGACCGGTGAGGCCGGTCAGGCGGTAATCGATCCCGCGATGTGCTGCCGTCAGGCGCCCGCCGGCACCAGCGTCGCGCCCCGGACCCTGAACCTCACCCTTACCACCTCCAGATTCCGCCCCAATATCCTCTTTTGGACTTCGTAGCGGGCCCCCGCTACCAAACATCGAGCCCCCGGGAGCGGTCCCGGGGGCTTCGCACATCAGACCGCCGGGGCCAGTCGGTCCGGGCGGTTCGCTTCGCTACCGTCCAGCCAACCCATCGCCACGGTCCGGGTGCATTCACGTCGCGTTGACCACCTGTCAGCCGCGCGTGTCCTGCCTCGCAGGTCTTCTCCATCCCATTGCCCTTCAGCCTCGCCGGCGAGCCGCGCGCGGATCGTCTGAGCCTGGTTGCCGGAGGCACAGAGGGTATGCACCGCTGCGTCGGAACAAGAAGGTGGACATCGCCGCTTGTGGCGCGATAATGGCCGGTGGGATTCTCGCGACGAGTTCGACGGGGCGGCGTGTCAGTGAAGCAGCTCCCCGGAAGGCAGCAGGGAAGACGATCGTATGCGCCAAGACGCACATCAGTCCACGCCACACTCGCTGAGGGCCGACGAGGTCCTCGAGATGCTCGACGGCTCCTCCGAGGGTCTCACCGCCGAACGCGCCCGGGAGCGATACGATGAGTTCGGCCCAAACGCGATTGAGGCCGGGGACGGCATCCACCCGGCGATGCTCCTCCTGAGACAGCTCCGGAGTCCGCTCATATACCTTCTTGCCGGCGCGGCCGTGGTCTCCCTCCTGGCGGGGAAGCTCATTGACGCGGCGGTCATCGCCGGCGTCGTCGTGCTCAACACGCTCCTGGGGTTCATCCAGGAGTGGCGGGCCGAGGGGGCGCTGGCGGCGCTACGGCAGATGGCCGCCCCCATGGCCCGCGTCCTGAGGGAAGGGCAAGAGAAGAGCATTGACGCACGCGAGGTCGTGCCCGGTGACGTCCTCCTCCTGGAGGCCGGAGACCGGGTGGCGGCCGACGCACGCATTCTCGAGAGCAACGAGTTGCGCGTCGACGAGTCGGCACTGACCGGCGAGTCCGAGCCGGAGACGAAGGACCCCGAACCGGTCGACGAGGAATCTCCGGTTGGCGACCGTCGCAGCATGGTCTGGATGTCCACGCACGTGACCGGTGGACAGGCGCGGGCGGTTGCCGTCGCGACCGGGATGAGGACCGTGATCGGCGAGATAGCCGAGGAGGTTCGCGTCACGGGCCGGGAGGAGACGCCACTCCAGAGGCGCATGCAACGGCTGGGCGTCGTCCTCGGCGTCCTCGGGATCGCGCTGGCGGCGGTGGTCTTCCTCCTCGGGATCCTGGGAGGCCACAAGACCGTCGAGATGCTCCTCTTTGCGGTGGCAGTCGCGGTGTCGGCGATCCCGGAGGGGCTGCCCGCGGCCATAACGGTAGCGCTCGCGCTTGGCCTCCGCCGCATGGCCGATCGGCATGCGATCATCCGCCGTCTTACCGCCGTCGAGACGCTGGGCTCGACCACGGTGATCTGCTCGGACAAGACCGGCACCATCACCGAGAACCAGATGACGGTGCGATGCGTGTGGGCGGGCGGGGACATCTTCGAGCTTACCGGTGAGGGCTATCGGCCCGAAGGGGCCATCCGGACGGGGAACGGGGAAGAACTCCATGAGACGCCCGGGACGCTCGAACTGCTTCTCAGGGTGGGAGTCCTCGCCAACAACGCGCGAGTAGTTGAATCCGACGGCCACTGGCGGTCCGAGGGGAGCCCCTCCGAGGCAGCCCTCCTGGTCGCGGCGCACAAGGCCGGCCTCGAGCCCGAGACACTTCGCGAGCGCGCCGGGCGCGTCCACGAGCTTCCGTTCTCGAGCGACCGGAAGTACATGGCCACGCTGTACGCTGACCCGACGGAAGATGGCCGGCGGGCACTGGTTAAGGGCGCGCCCGACCGTTTGCTGGGCTACTCCTCGCACGTTCTCATCAACGGAGAGGCCGTACCGCTCGACGACGAGCTCCGCAGCGAGATCGAGTCGACGAACGAGCGGTTCGCGGGCGAGGCGCTGCGCGTGATGGCGGGCGCGTACCATGACTTCGGAAGCGACAAGGAGAAGCTCGCGGAGTCCGACGTGGAGACGGGGCTTACGTTCGTGGGACTCTGGGGGATGATCGACCCGCCGCGCGAGGAGTCAGCGCCGGCCGTCGCGGCTTCGAGGGAGGCGGGCATCCACACGGTGCTCATCACGGGCGACCACGCCACGACGGCTCTCGCGATCGCCCGTGAGGTCGGGATCTCCGAAAGCGACAGCGCGCTCACCGCTTCGGACGTCGAGGCCATGGAGGGCCACCAGCTGGCCGACGCAGCGCTCGAAGCGCGCGTCTTCGCACGGGTCTCGCCGGCTCACAAGCTCAAGATCATGCAGGCGTTGAAGGACCGGGGCCACGTGGTGGCGATGACGGGCGACGGCGTCAACGATGCGCCGGCCCTGAAGGGGGCCGATATCGGCATAGCGATGGGTCGGTCCGGCACCGAGGTGGCGAGAGAGGCCGCCGATATGGTCCTGACGGACGACAACTACGCCACCATCGTAGATGCCGTGGAGGAAGGGCGCACCATCTACTCGAACCTCCGCCGGGTGGTCTTCTTCCTGCTCGCCACGAACCTGGGTGAGATCCTGACACTCACCGGCGCGCTCATCCTCGGCCTCGA
>CAZAQL010000171.1:0-3639 GCA_964487295.1 uncultured bacterium
GTGACGAACAACTTCGACGTCGGAGTCATGTGGTGGGAGAACGACGGGGAAGAGAACTTCACATCGCACACGTTGCCCTTCGTGGGCGCCCACAGCATCCGCGTCCTCGACATGGACGGCGACGACGACCCCGACATCCTCTGCGCGGCCTACAACCCCGCCGCGGTTCGCTGGTGGGCCAACGATGGCACCGGAGGCTTCACCGGGCACGACATCCCGACCACGACCACCGGGACCATCACGGCCGACGCGTGGGACTTCGACTGGGACGGCGACGTCGACGTCTGCGGCGGAGGCGAGCAGAGCGACGATGTCGTCTGGTGGGAGAACGACGGGAGCATGGGGTTCACGGAGCACATCCTTGCCGACGGCACGCTGCACAGCACGCAGACCGTCTGGGCTGTCGACGTCGACGACGACGGTGACTGCGACATCCTCGCGGCCGGCCGGTCCGACCCCGACATCCGCTGGTTCGAGAACGACGCGGTGAGCTCGAACGTCGCGCCGGACCCGCCGGCGGGACTGGCGCCGCTCACCGTCGAGTTCTCGGGCTCCGTGACAGCGCCTGTGGCGGTGACCGGGTACGAGTGGGACTTCGACGGGGACGGCGTCACCGATGCGACCGGGACCTCGCCCGAGTGGACGTTCGACGAGCCGGGCAGCTACGACGTTCTGGTGACATTCGACGTCGGCGACACGAACGGCAAGTACCTCATCCGCGAGTGCGTCCGGGTCTTCGACACGTCGAGCGGGATGGAGTTCGAGGGCGACGCGGAGCACACGGAGACGGCGGCCGCGCCCGGTATCGAACTCACGGGGGCGTTCACGCTCGAGGCGTGGATCAACCCCGTCGGGTGGGGGAGCTTCTCCTTCGGGACTTTCGGTTACGGCCACATCCTGTCGAAGGGGCCCGTCAACCTCTACCTCGTCGGCGAGCACTTCATCCGGAACGATCACAGTCTCTTCCTCGATATCACGCACGACGATGCGACCGTGAGCGGGTCCGGCTCGCCCGTGAACTCTGTCGCGCTCGATACGTGGCAGCACGTGGCGGTCGTGTACGACGGCGTCGGCGCCGTGACGATGTTCGTCGATGGTGAAGAAGTTCTCGTGTCCCACACGACGGCGCCGTCCGGCGCGGTCGCGGCGAACTCCGACGACCCGTTGGGGCTCGGGAACATCCTTCCGGGCCTCGACAAGGGGTTCGAAGGCGTCATCGACGAGGTGCGCGTCTGGAACGTGGCACGCAGCGGTGATGCCATCGCCGACGACATGCTCGTCAGCCTCGAGGGTGACGAGCCGGGACTCGTCGGCTACTGGAAGCTGGACGAGGGGCACGGCTCGGTCGTCATCGATGAGACCGGCATGTGCGACGACGGGTCCGTCTCGGGAGGGGAGTGGGTGCAGGGCGTTGTGCTCTACCCGACCGGCGTGGCCGAGCCCGGTGACGACTCGGTCGTCGCCGGACCTCGACTCATGGCGAACCACCCGAACCCGTTCAATCCGCTGACGCGCATCGCCTTCGAGCTTCCGCGCACGACCGACGTCACGCTCAGCGTCTACGACGCGTCGGGCCGGTTCGTGCGGACGTTGCTGTCAGGCGAGCTCAGCCCGGGAGCTCACTCGGTAGAGTGGGACGGGCGCGATGACGCCGGACGTCGCCTCGCCTCGGGCGTCTATCTCTACCGGCTCTCGTCCGCCGAAGGCAGCGAGGCACGGAAGATGGTGCTTCTGAAGTAAGTGCGTGAAGCGGGAGACGGCCCGTCCGTTCTCCCGCGCCCTCTTGTGTGGTAGCATCGGAGGATACCCGGGGGACGGCGCGACGGCACGTCACCCAGATCCTCGTCCCGGAGGCTGCTCTGGACTCGATGCTCGAGGCTCGAAACCTCTCGAAGACCTACCACCGCGGCGCGGTTCCCATCCACGTGCTCAGGGGAGTCGACGTCTCGGTCGCAGCCGGAGAGTTCGTCTCGATCGTCGGGCGCTCCGGGTCCGGTAAGTCGACTCTCCTCAATCTGATCGGCGGCCTCGATACGCCGGATGAGGGGAGCATCGTCGTCGCCGGCACGGACATCGCGTCCGCCCGCCCACGGGCGCTGGCCTCGCACCGACGGAGTACCGTCGGCATGGTCTTCCAGTCCTTCAACCTCATCCAGTCCCGCACGGCCATCGAGAACGTCACGCTGGCGCTCGCGTTCGGGGAGTTCCCGCGCGCCCGGCGCCGCCGCCGCGCCGCCGAGCTGCTCGAGTCCGTCGGGCTCGCTGAGAGGGTCGACCACCGTCCCGGCGAGCTCTCGGGCGGCGAGGCGCAGCGCGTCGCCGTCGCGCGAGCCCTGGCCAACGATCCGGCCCTGCTGCTGGCCGACGAGCCGACGGGGAATCTCGACAGCGCCACGTCGCGGGAGATCATCCAGCTGCTCAGCAGGCTCAACCGGCAGCGTGGCCTCACGGTCCTCATGGTGACGCACGATGAGGAAGGCGCCCGCGCCGTCTCGAACCGCGTGCTCACGCTCCTGGACGGGCGGGTCGTCAACGAGGAGGCGTTCGCGCAATGAGTTATCCCACGAGCCGGAGAGCCGGAGAGGTGGTCGCGGGATGAGAGTCGGCGACGTCAGCAGACTCGCGCTCGAGAACCTCTGGCGCACGAGGCTCAGAACGGTCCTCACGACGCTGGGCGTCGTCATCGGCATCGGGGCGCTCGTCTCGATGGTCGCGTTCGGGAGCGGCATCCAGCACAACATCGCCAGCGAGTTCCGCGACCTCGAGCTCTTCACGCTCATCCAGGTCATGCCGGGTGAGATGGACCTCTCCGATCCCCTCGCGGCGGGCATGCAGGCGATGGAGGAGGGCGTCACGACGCTCGATGAGGGAGCGGTCGGCGAGCTTGAGGCGATCCCCGGGGTGACGCTCGTGTATCCGGAGATGTCCTTCCCCGCGAAGCTCTCGCTCGACAGCGAGGAGTCGCGTACTAACATTCGCGTGCTGCCGGCCGCCATCGGCGGGTTCAAGCCCTTCTCGGAGCTGCCCTTCGGCCGGTTCTTCGAGTCGGACGACGAACCGTCGATCGTGGTCACGCAGAGCCTTCTCGAGGACCTCGGAATCAGGCTGACCGACGTCCCCGAGCCGACGGGGCGGGCGCGGGAGGACACGACGGTCACGTACCGGATGCTGCACTCCGACGAGGTCATCGGACGAACCCTCAGGCTCTCGACGTCGGTCATCGACGCGCCGGCGCTGGCCCGGTCGCTCTCCCGGCTCGAGGTCCCATCGGGCGAGCTGCCCGTGCGCGATGAGGTCACGGAGCTTGTGATCGTCGGGATCCTCGAGCGGTCCGGCGGATTCGCGAGCTTCGGACTCGGCGGTCGCGCGGTCATCCCGTCGGGAACCGCGGAGCGCATCCCGCGTCTGGCCATCTCGAGCGTGTGGGACCTGATCGGCGGGGGAGGCGGCGAGGAGGGGTACTCCTCACTCAGCGTCCGCGTCTCGTCCATGCAGGACGTGGAGGCCGTCGAGGAGGAGATCGAGGCGCTGGGCTACTCGACCGTGACGATCGCCGACCAGCTCGAAGAGGTGCGGAGCGCCTTCGTCGTGATGGATGCGCTCCTGGGCGCGGTCGGGACGATCGCGCTCCTCGTCGCG
>CAZAQL010000172.1:0-3595 GCA_964487295.1 uncultured bacterium
CTCGTGTGCTCCGAAGGCGCGGTGACGTGGTCTTCCTCATCGTCGGGGACGGACCGCTCCGTGCCGACCTCGAGAACCTCGCGCGGGAGCTCGGTATCGCGGAGTCGGTCGTCTTCTCCGGCGTCCGTGACGACATTCCCGGGGCGCTGTCGCTGATGGACGTGTTCGTTCTCTCGTCGCTCTCGGAGGGCTCTCCGAACGTCGTCCTCGAGGCGATGGCTGCGGGGCTTCCCGTGGTCGCCACGCGCGTCGGAGGCGTGCCCGACATGGTCCGGGACGGCGAGACGGGGATCCTCGTCCCGCCGGGCGAGGACGAGGCGCTGGCCGAGGGGCTGCTTGCGCTGCTTGAGGATCCGGAGCGCGCGAGGGACATGGGGCGCAGGGGCCGGGAGGTGGTTCGAGCGAGCCACGACATCGACCGCGTCGTGGAGCACGTGGAGCGCGAGTTCACGGCCTTGATGGAGGCCGGGCGATAGACCGGAGGTTCGCGGCCTCGACGGAGGCCGGGCGATAGACCGGAGGTTCGCGTCCTCGGCGGAGGCCGGGCGATAGACCGGAGGTTTGCGGCCTCGACGGAGGCCGGGGCGCGGAGTCGGGAGTCGGAATGCGGGTTCTTCTGCTCAGTCAGTACTACCCACCGGAGACCGGGGCCGCCCCGCAGCGTGCGCGCCACTTCGCGCGCGGGCTCAGGCGGGCCGGTCACGACGTGGTCGTGCTGACGGGCATGCCGAACCACCCGACAGGCGTCAAGCCGCGCGGGTATGCGGGCCGTGTCCTCATGCGCGAGACGATCGACGGCGTGCGTGTTCACCGCGCCTATCTCGCGGCGAGCCCGAAGCGCTCGTTCGCCCATCGCATGCTCAACCAGATCTCGTTCGCGGTGAGCGCGGCCATCGTCGGACCCTGGCTCGGCCGGCCGGATGTCGTGTTCGTGAGCTCGCCGCCGCTGTTCCTGGGTCTGAGCGCCTGGTTCATCGCGCTTCTGCGCGGGGTGCCGTTCGTTCTGGACGTCCGTGACTACTGGCCGCACGCGGCCATCGCCCTCGGGCAGCTCAGGGGACGTCGCATCATCGCACTCGCCGAGCGACTCGAGCGGTTCCTCAACCGGAGGGCGGCGAGGATCATAGCGGTCACGCCCGGCATGCGCCGCCTCATGCGCGAGCGTGGCATTCCCGAGCACCGCATCGTCTACATCCCCAATGGCGCCGACACCGACGTGTTCGGCCGCGACGGCGCCAACGGCAAGGATCATGAACCGTCCGGGGCCGGGGAGCGCGACGATGGAACGCCGGTCGAAGCCGGTGGGGCGGGGCACGCGTCGTCGTGCGAGGAGGACGGCCGCATCACAGTGCTCTACAGCGGTACCCACGGCCTCGTTCACGGGATGGACGCGATCCTCGACGCGGCCTCGCGCCTCAAGGACGACGATCGCTTCCGGTTCCTCTTCGTTGGCGATGGCGCCGACAAGACGCGGCTCGTGAAGACCGCCAGAGAGCTTGGCCTGCCGAACGTCGTGTTCCGGCCGAGCGAGCCGCCGGAGACGCTCGCCGTGACGATGCGCGCCGCGGACGTCTGCGTGGCGACCATGAACGCATCGGAGTTCAGCGAGGGGACGATCCCCGTGAAGGTGTTCGACTACATGGCGTGCTCGCGACCGGTGGTGGCGGCCCTTGGCGGCGACGGTCGCCGTGTCGTGGAGGAATCGTGCGCCGGCCTCGTCGTGGACCCGGAGGACGGCGAGGGTCTCGCCGGGGCGCTCCGCAGGCTGGCCGACGACCCCGAGGAGCGGCGCTCTCTCGGCGAGCGTGGCTGCGAGTTCGTGCACGAGCGCTACTCGCGGCGCGCGCTGGCCGGCAGACTCGACGAGACGTTGCGGAGCGTGCTCGAAGCCGAGGAGGAACTGGGCAGGTCGTGTCTCCCGTTCCGCAGGTATCTGGGCGTGAAGTACACACTCGACTTCATCGCGGCGGCGGCGACTCTCGTGGTCTGTCTTCCGCTGTTCGCCATCGTCGCGCTCGTCATCAGGCTGGACTCGCCCGGTCGTTCGGTCTTCACGCAGCAGCGCATCGGTGTCAACTCACACGAGTTCACCATCTACAAGTTCCGGACGATGCGTCAGGACACTCCGGACCTGGCCACAGACCTCATCGCGCCGGTCCAGACGGACTACACCACGCGTGTCGGGCGCATTCTCAGGAGGACGGGGATCGACGAACTGCCCAATCTCTGGAACATCATCATCGGGGATATGAGTCTCGTGGGACCGCGCCCCGCGCTTTTCAACCAGTACGAGCTCATCGACATGCGGCGACAGACGCTTGGAGACAGGATCCGTCCGGGTCTCACCGGATGGGCGCAGATCAACGGGCGGGATGCCATACCGCTCGACGAGAAGGTCCGACTGGACGCGTTCTACGTCAGGAACTGCTCGTTCCTGCTGGATGTCAGGATCCTTCTCCGCACGGCGACCGTAGTGACCGGAACCGAATAGCGAGATCCGCACGAAGTCGGGGCGGAGCGCATGGAGGGTGTCTTGGGCGCAACGAACGACAGAGGAACCCGGCGAGGCCGACCGCGGCGCGCGGTGGTCTGGGCCGTGGTCGGCGTGGTGCTCGTCGTGCTGGTCTACCGGCACGCCTTCTCCACGCTCTGGCGCACGTGGCAGAGCAACCCGAACTACTCGCACGGCCCCCTGATCCCGCCCGTGGTCGCCTACCTGCTCTGGCACGTCCGGGGCCGCGTGGCCTCCGCCGCGCCCGGGCGGGTCGCTCGGACTCTCGGTGTGGCGATGGTCGCGCTCGCGCTGGCGGGGCACATCGTGTCGATTCGCTCCGGCATCTTCATGACGCAGGGATACTCGTTCGTCATGCTCGTCTTCGGCCTCGCGCTGGTCTGGTTCGGGGGCGTCGGAATGCGAACGCTCTGGTTCCCGCTGGGCTACCTCATCTTCATGCTCCCCATGCCCCCGTACCTCATGAACGTCGTCAGCTTTCAGCTGAAGCTGTTCGCGGCGAAGGTCGGGAGCGCCGTCGCCGTCGGCATGGGCATCCCGCTCGCGCGGTCCGGCATGACGATCCACATCCCCGCGGGCTCGCTCAGGATCGCGGATCCCTGCAGCGGCCTGCGGTCTCTCATCGCGCTCGTCGCGCTCGGCGCGCTGTTCGCGTACTTCACGCGAGCGAAGACGTGGAAGCGGCTCGTGCTGTTCGGCTCCTCGGTTCCCCTGGCGGTCGTGGCGAACACGGTTCGCATCACCGTGCTCTGCATCGTGGCGAACGTGTGGGGCATCGACGCGGCCGTCGGGTTCTTCCACGACTTCTCGGGTTTTCTCCTGTTCTTCATCGCCCTCGCCGGGCTGTTCGTCGTCCGCGCGCTGCTCCGGTGCGGTACGTGTGGGGATGAGAGCGACGCCGAGGAGGGAGACGGCGCCAGGAGCGCCACGGCGGGATCGCGTTCCGAGCGCGCGTCCGTCCGCGGGCCGGCGTCCGGACGTCCCGGCGCGGCCGTCGTCGTCGCGCTCTGTCTTCTCGCTGCCGCCGCCTTCGTCGTGCAGGTCGCGCCTCAGCAGGCCATGGTGCTCGGCGCCGATGGGCTC
>CAZAQL010000173.1:0-3550 GCA_964487295.1 uncultured bacterium
AGTCCTTGCGTCCCGTGATCACGATGAGGGGGATCCCGAGCCTCCGGAAGGTCGGCACGAGCCGCATCACCTCGTCGCCCTCTCCGGACTTCGACACCGCGAGGACCACGTCGCGCGGGCCCAGGTTCCCGAGGTCGCCGTGCGCGGCCTCGGAGGGATGGAGGAAGAACGCCGGCGTGCCGGTGCTGGCCAGCGTGGCCGCGATCTTCCGCGCGACGATGCCGGACTTCCCGACGCCGCAGACCACGATCGAGCCCCGCGACTCCACGATCATCCCGACGGCGAGAGAGAAGGAATCGTCGATGCGGTCCGACATCCGCCGGAGCGCCTCGGCCTCGATCGTGAGGACATCCCTCGCCACCGCGCGTCGCGCCTCCGTCTTGTCCACCGAGTCGCTCATCCCGTCTCCCGGCGCCGAAGCGGCGCCCTTCCAGCGGCCGCCGCCTATGCCCTGGCGATGTAGTCCGCGACGACCTCGTCCCAGTCTCCGCGCGCCTTGAGGATCGCCTCGACGACCTCACGGATCGCCCCGGACCCTCCACACGCGCTCGTGACGTTCGTGACACGCTCGAGCACGTCCGAACAAGCGTCGGCCACGGCCACTCCGTAGCCGACCGCCTCAAGAGGCTGGATGTCCACGAGATCGTCCCCGACGTACGCGACCTGCGTGAGATCGATGCCCAGCTCGGCCGTCATGGTTCTCACGCGTTCGAGCTTCGCGTGCACTCCCTGGTGCACCCGTACGACACCGAGCATATCCGCTCGCCGGTCGACGATGCTCGAGCTCCGCGCCGAAAGGAAGGCCACCTCGATCCCTGCATGCTGCGCGAACTTGATCGCGATGCCGTCCTTGACCGAGAAGGACTTGATCTCCTCACCGTCCTTGCCCAGAACCAGCGCCGAGGTCGTCAGAACCCCGTCGACGTCGAGCACGAGAAGGCGTATGCCTGCGGCCGTATCCCGGTCGATCGTGAGCATTCGTTGCTCCTCGCTTCTCAGTCCTGCCCGTCGAGCAGCTGACGCGCCGCGCCGGCGACGGTCAGAGCCTGTGAGGCCAGCGCCTCGAAGGCGTCCAGTCTCACCATCGACGCGGCGTCAGACCTCGCGCCCGGTGGATCCGGGTGCGTTTCGATGAAGACCGCGTCACACCCCGCGGCGCATGCCGCTCTGGTCAGAACGGGCACGAACTCCGGTTGGCCGCCGCTGACGCCGGCGCCGGCACCCGGAAGCTGCACGCTGTGCGTCGCGTCGAAGACCACGGGATGTCCCGTCGCCCGGAGCACGTCGAATCCGCGCATGTCCACGATGAGATTGTGATACCCGAACGTCGTGCCCCGCTCCGTCAGTAGCAGCTCGCTGGCCCCGGCGGCGACGGCCTTCTCCGCGACGCGAGCCATGTCCTCGGGAGCCAGGAACTGGCCCTTCTTGATGTTCAGCGGACGGCCGCAACGGGCCGCGGCCTCGAGAAGCCTCGTCTGCCGGCAGAGAAACGCGGGGATCTGGACGGCATCGAGGATCTCGGACGCCAGAGCGACCTCGTCGACAGTGTGGACGTCCGAGATGATGGGGAGACCCGTCTCCTCGCGGACTCTCGCGAGCATGGCGAGGCCCCGCTCCGGGCCCGGACCCGCGTACGAGCCCGACGACATGCGGTTGTCCTTAAGGTAGGACGATTTGAAGACGAGCCCCGCCCCGAGGCGGGCAGCGATGCGTGAGAGCTCGCGCGCCGTCCCGAGCAGCGTGTCCTCGTCCTCGATGACGCATGGACCGGCGATGAAGGCGAGACGTTCGCCCCGCCCGATCCTCACGCCGCCGACGCTGATGGGATTCGCGCTCACGGGTCCTCCCGAATGGGATCGTCTAGGCTCGACTGGCCGCGCGCTCGGACTCCGCGCTCGCCCCCGCGGTCTCCTCTCGAGCCAGTCTGCGCCGGAGCGCCGCCGCCACGAACTCCCGGAAGAGCGGATGGGCCTGTCCCGGACGCGACCTGAACTCCGGGTGGAACTGACACGCGACGAACCAGGGGTGCTCGGGGATCTCGACGATCTCGACGAGATTCGCGTCATCGTAGACGCCCGACGCCGTGAGGCCCGCTCGCTCCAGCCGCTCCCGGTAGTCGTTATTGTACTCGAAACGGTGACGATGCCGCTCCGTCACGATCTCGGCACCGTACGCATCGTGAGCCTTCGACCCCGGAAGCAGGCGGCAGGGGTAGCCCCCGAGCCGCATCGTCCCCCCCATGTTCACCACGGACGCCTGCTCGGGGAGAAGGTTGATCACCGGGTGGGCGGTGTCCTCGGCGAACTCGGTCGAATGCGCGTCCGTGAACCCGCAGACGCTTCGCGCGTACTCGATGACCGCGCAGTGCATGCCGAGGCAGATCCCCAGATACGGGATCCGCTCCTCCCTCGCGTGGCGCACAGACATGATCTTGCCCTCGATCCCCCGCTCTCCGAATCCCCCCGGAACGAGCACGCCGTCACAGCCATCGAGAAACCGCGCGGCACCCCCGTCCTCCTCGACGTCTTCGACGTTGACCCAGACCAGCTCGACCGCCGTGTCGTTCTCGGCCCCGGCGTGAATGAAGGCCTCCGTGATGCTCTTGTAGGCGTCCTTGAGGTCGATGTACTTGCCGCACACCGCGATCCGCACGCTGTGCGATGGCTCGTGGATCCGGCGGACGACGGTGTCCATCGCCGAGAGATCGGGCGGGCGATCGGGCAACCCCAGCTTCCTGATGATGATGTCGTCGAGACCGTCGTCGTGGAACCTCAAAGGCACCTCGTAGATCGAGCTGACGTCCCTCGCGTCGATCACGGCGCTGATGTCAACGTTGCAGAAGAGCGCGATCTTGCGCTTGACGTCCTGGTCGAGCTCCATCTCGGTCCTGCACAGCAGGATATCGGGCTGGATGCCGATGTCGCGAAGCGCCCGCACGCTGTGCTGCGTGGGCTTCGTCTTGAGCTCGCCCGCCGTCTTGATGTACGGCACCAGCGTGAGGTGCACGAAGAGCGTGTTCTCGACGCCGAGGTCGATCCGCATCTGCCGGATCGCCTCCATGAACGGCAGACTCTCGATATCGCCGACGGTCCCGCCGATCTCGGCGATGACGACGTCGACGTCCGCGCGGTCGGCGAGCGCGTTGATGCGCTCCTTGATCTCGTTGGTGACGTGCGGGATGACCTGGACAGTGCCCCCGAGGAAGTCGCCACGCCTCTCCTTCGTGATGATCGCCTCGTAGATCTGTCCCGCGGTGATGTTGTTGATCTGGCCCAGTTCGCGGTCGATGAAACGTTCGTAGTGGCCGAGATCGAGATCGGTCTCAGCGCCGTCGTTCGTGACGTAGACCTCGCCGTGCTGGAACGGGCTCATCGTGCCGGGGTCGACGTTGAGATAGGGGTCGAATTTCTGGCAGAAGACGCGGAAGCCGTGGGCCTCCAGAACATTGGCGAGTGCGGCGGCGGTGAGCCCTTTGCCCAGGCTCGAGACGACGCCGCCGGTAACGAAGATATGCTTGGCCATATGAACCTCAGAGCGCGCCGGGAGCCGG
>CAZAQL010000174.1:0-3453 GCA_964487295.1 uncultured bacterium
AGTCGGGGTGGACCCTAAGCACCTCCTCACGCTCCTCCGCCGTCATCGCCCTGGGAACGAAGTCCCTGCGCTTCTGCCTGGTGCGGTTCACGACCTCGATCGACTCCCGCATGTAGCTGGGGTATCCGTCTATGTACTCGAACTCCGCCATCTCGTCTCTCCCGTCAGTCGCTCTCGCGCTCTCTCGCGGCGTAGAGCTTTTCAAGCTCGTCCCTCGTCGATCCCACCAGACGGTCCAGCTCCTCCTCGTACTCCCCCCTCTCGAGCTGGGTGAGTCGGCTCTTCAGATGCTCGGGCTCGGGGCTTCCGTAGCGCCCGTACATCCGTCTGCCCAGCTGGGCCACATGATACTGGGCTATCTCCGCGGGACACCTTATCGCACAGAGCCCACACTGAATGCAGTCGAAGGAGATCTCCGTGAGCGCCTCGAAGTCTCCTTTGATGGCCGCCTGAATGTAGTCCATCACCTCCAGGTCCTGTGGGCATGCCTTCGTGCACGTGTTGCACGAGACGCAGCGGTCCACCTCGGGGTAGTACTTGCTGAACACCGAGTATGCGAACTTCTCCTCAGTGATGTCGTAGGACGCTGCGTCCGCGGGAACGAACGGTATCTGCACTAGCGACATGCCGTCCTCGACACGGGTCTGGCACGCCAGCGCTGTCTCCAGCTTGTACTCCCCTTCTCTCCGGAAGACCGTGGCGCACGCGCCGCAGAAACCCTGCCTGCACCCGCACGACCGGATGAGCTTGTAGCCTGCGAACTCCATCGCCGTCATGATCGTGAGGTCGGACGGGACCTTGTATGCCCGCCCCATGATGTGGATGGTGACCCAGTGCTTGACGTCCTTCGTCTCGGCTCCGGTCGTGAGCGATCTCGTGGACTTTGAGATGCGCTCCATCATGTCTGTCTTAGTGCTCACGTTCCCTCCTTCACCAGACGTGCTTCCTCAAGCACCTCCGTGGGGTCGACGTAGTTCAGGTCGAACCGACAGGCCTCCTTGCCGAGTCCGAACGCGAGCGCCATAAGCTGCGTCAGGTAGAGAACCGGTATGTGTTCGAAGTCCGGATGCAGCTCACTGACCTCGCGCTGCCTGTTGTCGAGATTGAAGGCGCAGAGAGGACAGAAGGTGGTCACTACATCGCCCCCTGCCGTTCGTGCGCTTGTCAGTATGTCGTAGGCGAGGTCGGCGACCGCCTCCTTGTTGCTCACGGTCTGGTAGCTGCCGCAGCAGACGGTCCTCTTAGGGTTGCCTACGACCTCGGCGCCCAGGAGCCCGATGATCTCGTCCTGCGCGGTCGGATTCTCCGGGTCGTCTATACCTATCCCCTTCGGCCTGAGAAGCGTACAACCGTAGTAGGGTGCGACCCTCAGCCCTTCGAGCGGTCGCCTGACGTTCTCTCGGATCCGCTCGGGGTCGACTTCCCTCAGAATCTCGAGGAAGTGCAGCACCTCGACGCCGCCCTCGTAATCCTCCTCCAGGTACATAATACTGTTCAGCTTCTCGAGATCCTCGGGGCGCTCCGAGAGCCGCGCGTTGGTCCGCTTCAGCGTGTTGAAGCACATCGAGCAGAGCGTCACGAGCCTCTTCTTGTCGTCGAGTAGGCCGCCGGCGTTCATCTCCTGCACGCGAATGAGGTTGCGCAGAGGAGCGAGGTGCCGCATGAGATCGTCGTCAGTGAGCGACGCGACCACTCCGCAGCAGTTCCATCTTGGAAGTTCGACAAGTTCGATGCCCAGAGCGCCGGCCACGGCCAGCGCCGAATCCTCGAGGTTCTTTGCCGTCGTCTTGAGCGTGCAGCCCGGGTAGTAGGGCAACCTGACCGTCCCGGAGGCGGCACTCCTGCTGTCTGTCCTAGGCACCCTGGCATTGTCTTGCGTCACCGTGTGCTCTCCTATCCGGTCAGCTTCCTGAACGCGCCCACGAGCGCGATCTGCGGCAGCTCCTCGATGTCGGCCCGGGGTATCCTCCTGATGTCCAGGTGGTCGATCGACTTCCTGAGCGTCACCTGTCTCAGCGCCTCCGCCACCTTCGAGAGATCGAGCCCCCGCGGGCAGCGGACGGTGCAGGCGAAACAGGACGCGCAGAGCCACATCGTCTTCGTCCCGAGCACCTCGGACTGGCCCAGCTGCACCATCCTCATGAGCTGCGAGGGCGTCACGTCCATCTCCGCGACCATGGGGCAGCTTGCGGTACAGGTGCCACACTGGTCGCACACCGTGATCTTCTCCCCGCTCAGGCTGGACACGCGCTCCAGGAGAGCCACTCCTTCCGACGTAATGACGATCTTCTCTGCCATGACCTCACCTATCTCTGATCGAGGGGAACCGCCCCGTCCACTGCGGCTCTTCAGTGAATCCCACCTATCTCTGGTCGACGGGAACCGCCCCGGCGACTCGCCTGTTGATTGAGTCTCTCTTCTCATCGGGAATCGGGCCCAGAGAGCGTGCGAGCGCGCACATCTCATCGACCTGGCCGGCGAAGTTGGCCAGCATCACGGTCACCAACTCGACCGAGCGCACGCGTTCGGGCTCGATGCCCTCCTCCATAAGAACGCGCTTTGCCTCGGCCACGTTCGCCCTCATCGACGCCGTGCTGCCCGTATACGGCGTCGACTTCTCCTCGCTGTCGACGATCAGCACGCCGCCCGCGCCCAGCGCAAGGGCACTGAGCATCAGCCCGGGAGTCACCCGGCTTCCGCTCGGAACGCCTATGATCCTGGAGTCCGTCGAGTAACGGATCCGGGAGGTCCCGACGTTGTCCGCAAGGCGGTAGCCCGTCATGTCGTCACCGAACACGAGCACGACGGTTCCCGGTTCCGCGTCCTCAAGGGCCGCCTCGACCTCCGCGCCGAGCTGGTCCTTCGTGTAACCCTTAAGATCGATCGAGCCTCTGGGACACGAGGCAATGCAGGCTCCGCAGCCGCTGCACGAGGCCTCGCTGATCGATGCGAGACCGCGCTCGATCCGTATCGCATCGACAGGACAGGCCTCGACACAGGCCCCGCAACCGTCGCACGCGCCCTCGTCGACGAACGCGACCACCGGGCTCAGCGCGTACTCGCCCTGGTTCATCAGCCGTATCGCCCTCGCCGCGGCCGCGCTCGCCTGAGCGACAGTGTCGGGGATATCCTTAGGCCCCTGAACCGTGCCTGCGAGGAACACGCCCTCGGTCAGCGTGTCGACAGGCCTGAACTTGGGATGCGCCTCCTGCAGGAACCCGTCCGGGCTCTTCGTGACTCTCAGCATCTCCGCTATCCTCGCCGTCGCTGGATTCGGGACCATGCCGACGGAGAGGACCACCAGGTCGAACTCGGATTCGATCAACTTGCGCGAGAGGGTGTCCTCGACCTTTACGGTGACCTTCCTTGTCACCGGGTTCTCGGACAGCTCGGCCGGACGGCCGCGCACGAACTTGACGCCCGCCTCCTGACCCCGCTTGTAGTACTCCTCGA
>CAZAQL010000175.1:0-3394 GCA_964487295.1 uncultured bacterium
GCCGGGTCTCCATTCTGGTACGCTCCGCCTGGGCTGCCGGACCGCCCTCATGGGTCGGGTCCGGTGACCCGCCGAGGGTTACTTACCCTTCGGCTTCGGCTTGCTGCTCTGAGCCTTGGGAGACGCGGGCTTCGCGACCTTCGGCCTAGCCTTCTTCATTCTCGCTCCTGATGGCGGTGCCTGAAGCCACCGCCTGTGAGAGGGTTGATCCCCAATGTGGTCACCTGAAGGTGTCCACCCCACTCCGGCGACCGCACCTCCTCGGGTCGCCTCACTCCGGAGATCCTGACTTCACCTCCCGGCTGCCGCGGGCGCTCGCAGCACGCGCTGCTCGCTCCTCGCGGAGCATCATCATACCCCGATCGCGATCGTGCGCAAGAGGAATCGTGCGCGAGAGGCCACGGTGGAGTCGTGAGTCCTGGCACCCCGGTGCCCGGTGGAACATCGTGAGCCGTCACGCGCTCCGGGAGGACAGGGTGACGCGGAGGTGATAGCCGGAGATGGCGAGCACGATGGCGGTCGGGAAGGCCCTTGGGTTGTGAACGAGCGTCCAGAGGAGCAGCCCGGGATAGCGGTGGCGCTCCTTGCCGACGATCCCCAGGTAGTAGAGCGACCTGAAGAAGGCGAGGATGTGCCATCCCTGCAGGCGCGCGCGGGCCGGTCTGGGTCTGTACTGCCTCAGGAAGGTCTTGAGCCTGGCGTAGTAGTTCCTCGGCGCGTAGAGCTCCGCCATCATCCTCCGGTAGCCGGACTCCAGGCGCTCGATCCCCATGGCTGGGAGGATGTTCGTCGTGCCGTCCGTGTTGTCCCCGGACATGTCCTGCCTGATGCGGCCCTGGGTCTTCATCCTCTCGTAGAGGCTGGTTCCGGCCGGCGCCTGGAGCATCCCGACCATTGCCGTCACGATGCCGCTCTGCTGGATGAAGGTCGCCATGCGTTCGAACACGCCGGGCGTGTCATGGTCGAATCCGACGATGAACCCGCCCTGGACCTGAAGACCGGCCGCCTGAATGCGCCGCACGTCGGCTAAGATGTCCCTCTTCTCATTCTGCCGCTTGTTGCAGGCGACGAGGTTCTCCTCGTCCAGGCTCTCGATGCCGATGAACACCGTGTCGAACCCGGCACGGACCATCATCTCCATGAGGTCCTCGTCGTCAGCGAGGTTCACCGTGACCTGCGTACTGAAGGACATGCCCCATTTGCCCCGGCGCCACGCGATGAGAGCCGGGAGGAGCTCGTCGACCAGACGCCTCCTGTTGCCTATGAGGTTGTCGTCGACGAACCCGACCGTGCCGCGCCAGCCGTTGTCGTACAGGCCGTCAAGCTCCGCGATGACCTGCTCCGCGCTCTTCACGCGGGGACGGTGGCCGAAGAGCTGGGTGACGCTGCAGAAGTCACAGTCGTTGGGACATCCCCTGGAGTACTGGATGCTGCGCGATGCGTACTCCTGCGCGTTCACCACGAGATCCCAGCGTGGGATCGGTGTCAGAGCGAGGTCGGGCCTGTCGGTGGCCTCATAGATCCGCTTCGCCTCGCCGCGCGCGAAGTCGCGGAGGAAGCCGGGCAGCGTCGCCTCAGCCTCGCCGAGGACGAAGTGGTCCACGCCGTCGAACGCTTCGTGCTCGCTCGCGAAGAGCGGGCCTCCGGCAATGACGGTCACGTCGCGCCGCCCGCAGCGATCGATGACCTCTCTGGCGGAGTCGCGCTGAACGACCATTGCGCTCACGAGAGCGCAGTCGGCCCAGGCCAGATCCTCGTCGCGAAGCCGTTCGACGTTCTCATCGGCGAGCCTGAGCTCCCAGTCATCGGGCAGCATGCCCGCAACCGTCAGGAGTCCCAGCGGCGGGGTGCCGGCTTTCTTGCGTATGACCTTAAGCGAATGTCTGAATCCCCAGAACGTGTCCGGGATTCGTGGGTAGATGAGCAGAGCGTGCATGATGGTCTCCTTGGGCCTACGCAGTGCCGGGCAGGTATCCCAAAGCGACCATAGGGGAGGGCCAGATCGGAACAGTGTCCGGTGGGAAGGGTGCAGAACCACTATCTCCAATGTGACAGGTTCTGGAGGTCAGGTCAAGGGATAACCCGGAACCGCGCACGTCGGGACATCTCCCAAGACGACACGGGGCGTCATATGACGCCCCGTGCGTGAGTTAGGACTGCGTGCCTCGCACTAACGGACGAGCACCATCTTCCTGGTGTCGCTCCACTCGCCGATCGCGGTCCGGCAGAAGTAGACGCCCGCCGGCAGTCGGTGACCGGCGTCGTCGCGTCCGTCCCACGCGACCTGGAACTCACCGCCGTCGCTTCCGCTATTCCGGAGCGTTCTCACGAGTCTCCCGCGGATGTCGTACAGGCGGATGGCGACGGTTGCCCCTTCCGTCGGAACCGTGTAGCTGATGCTCGTCTCGTGACGGAAGGGGTTGGGTGTGACGGAGCGCACCGCCGCGACGAAGATCTCGTCCTCGACGCCGGTCTGCTCGATGGTCACGCTGACCGTGTCGCTGGCGACGCTCATGAGCGCGCCCGCATCGACTGAGAAGACGCGGTAGAAGTACGTCCCAGGGGCCAGGCCCGTCTGGGTCACAGAGGTCTCCGTGAGGATCTCGGCCACGGTCTCCGGGCCGAACGCGTCGCTCGTGTCGCGTTCGAGCACGTAGTGGTCGAGGTCGCTCTCTGCGCCGGCATCCCAGCTGACATCCGCCTCACCATCCCCGAGGCCCGGAACCGCCGCCAGCCCGGTCGGGGCCGCCGGGGCCAGGTTCAGAGCCGTGGCGGTGTCCGCCGCGCTCGGCGCGCTGAGACCGCCGCCGGCGTCGACCGCGAACACCCTGTAGTGGTAGGTCTCTCCCGGCTCGAGCCCCGTGTCGAGATAGGATTCGCTCACGACGTCCACCTCGAAGGGAGAGCCGAAGGCCGGGTCCGTGTCACGCTGAAGTCTGTAGCCGTCAAGGTCCGGCTCCGCGTTCTCGCTCCACGTGGCCGTGATCTCGCCCTCGGCCGGTCCGCCTGCAGCGACGAGACCGGTGGGCGCCGCCGGCGGCGCATCGAAGGGCACGGCGCTGTCGCTGTTGCTCGGGTCGCTCTCGTTGCCTCCGAGGTCGATCGCGACCGCACGGTAGTGGTAGGTGACGCCGACCGCCAGTCCGGAGTCGGTGTGGGACGTTCCGGGGACCGGGATGGCTGCGGGATCGGGGAAGCCCGGGTCCGTGTCGCGCTCGAGGCGGTATTCATCGAGATCGGCGCTTCCAGAGGCCGTCCACGAGATCTCGATCTCTCCGTCTGTCGTACCGGTCTCGGCGAGCAGGCTCGTCGGCGCCTCGGGTGGCAGGTCCGTCGCGATCGCGGACCCGGCGCTCGTCGGGGCGCTCTCGTTGCCGCCGGCATCGACCGCGAT
>CAZAQL010000176.1:0-3369 GCA_964487295.1 uncultured bacterium
CATCGTGTATCCGGGCAGCACCCAGTCACTCCCGCCGGCGCCGACGGCGAGCGCGAACTCGAGCGCGTTGCGGACGACAAAACCCTCGTCGCGTGCCGGCTGCGGGTGGACGACCACGAGCTCAACGCACCCGATGCCGGTATCGCCAAGCTCCTGCCACGGCTTCGGGCCCGCCCCGTCGGGGACCGTGCACCCCTGGTAGTGGTACCCGGTCTCGTCGTATCCATTGATGACGTAGAACTCCGGGACGTCCAGCTCCCATCCATAGCATGGGATCCCATCATCGATGGCGCGCCGCGCCGTCTCCCAGGCGCGCTGCTGCGCGGCAGCGAGGTCGCCGTTGCCCCGATACCCGAAGACCATGATCGTCCGAAATCCGACGCTGCTGCCCATCGTGAGAAGCACGTTGGTCTTCCACGCCGTCGGCCCGCTCGAACACAGATCGTCGGAGATGTTGATCATGAAGCCGTGTCCGGTTGCGCCATAGAGCCAGGCGGATGTCATCTCCTGCCCGAGATAGTTCAGGCAACCTTTCAGGCACCCGAGGTGCGAGACCCAGAGCGGCTCCCACTTGAGTCCCTCAAGACGCTTCATCTCAGACCACCTCTCCCTGCAGGCCGGCGTATCAGTTCCTCCGGACGCCATCGACGTGCGGCGCGAGCGCGCCGCAGATGGCGAGGTTCACGGGCGTCTCGATATCGAGCTCATCGCCTCGGCGGACGATCTCGCCGTTGAGCCAGTCGATCTCGAGTGGTCGCCCGGCGAGCAGATCCTCGAGCATCGAGCTCGTGGCCGTCGGTCCGACACGCGACTCGATGAAGTGATACGTTCGGGCTGCCGCTTCCGGAAGCTCGACGCCGCTCGCCGTCGCGACGGCGACGGCCTCGCTGATGACGCCGCGGACCATGCGTCGGCCGGTCTCCGTCGCGAGCACGGCCCCGAGCGGAGCCCTCGCTGCCGCCATGACGCCGCCCGTCACGCAGATGATCACGAGCTTCTCCCAGAGAGCCCGCTCCACGTCGTCCCGTCGGCGAGCGTCCACTCCCGCTTCGCGGAACGTCGCGACGGTTCGGTCGACGACCTTCCCCGTCGCGTCGTCACCCGAGGAGAGGGCGCCGATCTCCATGCCGCCCGAGACGCCGCCGCTCGTGACCACCGTGGGGGTCTCGAGACGGGTCCTCGAGTACGAGACGCCGGCCATGACGCGCGCGGGCTCGTAGAGGTCGGCGACGAGCCTGGGCGCGGCAAGCCCGTTCTGGATGGTCAGAAGTCGCGTCTCCGGGCCTGTGAGCGGAGCCGCCTCGCGGGTCGCCTGGACGAGGTCGTAGGTCTTGACTGCGAGGATGAGGACGTCCGGGACGCCCCGGCGCGCGGCTTCGATCGCTCCGTCGGCGACGGAGATCACCGTGTGGATCGGCTCCTCGCCCTCTCGCTGGAGCGTGAGGCCCTCCTCCCGAAGCGCCCTGACTCGGCCGCCGCGGGCGACGAGCGTCACGTCGACGCCCGCGCGAGCGAGCATCCCGGCGAGGTAGCAGCCCTGCCCTCCGGCGCCGACGACGGCGATACGCATCGGGATCCTCCACCGCGGGTTCCAGCGAGAAAGCCGCCGCTTATGATACGCGAAGACGACGAGCGTCGCAAGGCGGGGGGGCGTCACGGACGCGGCTCGAACCGCACGGCTACTCCTCCCTGCAGCCGACTCCCTCGAAGATGACCTCGCGGAAGACCTCGTACGCGTGATCCCCCTCCGCCGAGCGGCGGACGTAGAGCGTCGAGCACATGGGCATCTCGTATTCGGGCACACCCTTGCTGGAGCCCTCGGCGAACTCGAGACGCAGCGTCGAGCGGAGATTCTCGATGCGCCACACCCCCTCATCCGCGCCCTCGGCGACCTTGTACCCGCCCTCGAAGCTCAGCAGCACGCTCGTCGTCTCCTCGTCCTCGAGCATGTTGGTCGAGGACTCCATGATCGTGCCGCGGTCCATGAAGATGACTTCCGGCGGCCTGACGACGACCGTCTCGTAATCCTCGCTGAAGAGCGCATCGAGCATCTCGGGAGCTCGGGCGCTGTACGCGTGCGCGTAGCGCCCGAGCACGGACGCCGGGCCGGGAACCTCGTCGGCGGCGCTGAGGACGGCTGACGCTACGATGAGAACACCGACGGCACAGGCGGGCAGGAGCCCGCGACGGCGAGTCCTGCGTTCGGAGTACACAGATCACCTCCCATGTTGGTCGACGAGCGCCGTCCGCACGTTCACCTCGCGGTCGGGCCACGCGTCGATCCCCTCGAGCACGATGGGCCCGCGTTCCACCCGCACGAAGCCCCGGCCGGTGACGCCGCGGCTCGTGACCGTGCGGTACGTCACGTGCCCCCCGGTGCTACCGCTTCCTGTCCTTCCAGTACGCGAACTCGGGCTCGAAGCAGGTCGCGTCGATGTCGACGACGCGCTCCTGGATGAAGGCCTGAGCGTCCGCGATGGCCTTGTTGTAGACGCTGGGCGCGAGTTCCTCAAGGAAGAAGTCCAGGAGCATCTGCGACTGCAGATCCCCGATCTCCTCCTCGAATCGCTCCTCGAAGTAGGCCTTGATGCTGGCGATCGCCCGCGTCCGGACGTCGTCGTGCAACTCGATGGTCATCGGTGTCTCCATCCTCCGTGGAGCCCGTCGCGCGCCGGCGCGTGACGGGGATCGGCGACGCAGGGTCTCGTCCGCCGGCCTGATCCGCCTTCACGCGTCATCTAGGAGCTCCAGAGCCACGGGATCCTGAAGTCGAACATGTGGTAGGCCCAGACGGCCAGCGTAACGCTGATGAGGATGATCGAGACACCCGCGATGAAGAGCGAGTTCCCGAACCTCGCGAGACCGGTCGCTCTGAGGCGGCCCGCCCGACCCGGGTCATTCCTGGCGGCGAACGCCGCGAAGAACGCGGTCGCGAGCGTGAACCACCCGAGAATGACGAGCCACGAGCCGTGGAACGAGCTGAACACGTCGGTCGTGTACGTGAGGACGACCGTGATGAGGATGAGCGCCGGGGACACGATCAGGGCGACCGTGTTCGTGGCGGTGCGAGTCTCTCGCATGTCACCTCCTCGTTCGAGCGGGACGCGTGTCTCGGCGCCGGAACCCGGCTACCGGTACATGGCTTTGATGCTGCCCCAGCTCCGCTCCTCGACCGTCGTTCCTGAGCAACCGACGCCGTACGCGCCGATGTATTCACCGGAGGGGCCCGCCGTGGCGCACGGTGAGAGGTCGTGGAGGTGGAAGTCACCCGCGAACGCGTCGCAGAAGAGAGGATCGACGCTGATGTTGCCGTAGTAGCCGGTCATATCGGGCACGGGCGCTTCGTACAGGCCGCACGACATCTCGTAG
>CAZAQL010000177.1:0-3345 GCA_964487295.1 uncultured bacterium
CGCCGTAGACGCGGTCTTCGCGATCTTTGATCGCGGCATCGTTAACTGGTAGGGGGGCCGGGGGGGCTCGCTTCACAATGAACCACCGCAGAGTCACCATCTACGTATCGTCAGTTTGTGCCGCGGCATTCGTCGCGGCGGTGCTGACGGATTGGGGCTCTTTGGTCGAAATGCCCACGTCCAGCCTTTCTGGAATGGTGGGCTTGATTGCCATCGGCGTTCTCTCCGAAGCCCTCGCCATCGGTCTGAGTGTGGGGACGAACGCTGGAACCTCGTCGATAACCTTTCTGCCACTCCTGGCAGGGGTTCAGCTGTTCGGGCCTGCCGCAGGTGTTCTCCTAGTGGCAGTGACCCAGGTTGTGGGCGAGTTCATGATTCGCCGGAAGCATCCCGTCAAGGCCACATTCAATGTGGCGCAGATGATTCTTGCTACAGCTGTGGGAGGATGGGCCTTCACCCTTCTCGGCGGAACTCCCCTCGAGTCTGCGGGAGCTGCGGCGGCTGGGGCAACCGTGTCGACCCAGATTTGGCCATTCGTCTCGTTCGGCCTGGTTGTGCTAGGTATCAATCATGCGGCCGTTTCGATGGCGATCACGCTCAGCCAGGGCCTGCCGTTCCGGAGAGTTTGGGAGCTTATGCTCAGCAATTCCGGAGCGAGTCTACATGACATCCTCATAAGTCCGATCGCGCTTGCTATCGCCTTTCTTTATGTGCAGTTCGGCATCGCTGGTATTCTAGTCGTAATACTTCCGATGTTGTTCATCCGTCACTCGTACTTGACGGCTTCGCGGCTCAGAGATGCGAACGAGGATCTCTTAACGGCTCTCGTTAAAGCTATCGAGACGCGAGATCCGTACACCTCGGGCCACTCGCAGCGAGTGTCTTTGTTCGCTCGTAGGATCGCAGACCAGCTGGGACTCCCCCGAAGGACGGCGGAGCGAATCGAAGCTGCTGCCCTGTTGCACGACATTGGAAAGATCGAGGCTACCTACACGGAAATCCTGGCGAAGCCGGATTCACTGACACCAGAAGAGCGGGCGATCATCGAATCCCACGTCATCATTGGCGAGCAACTGCTCCGAGATCTCTCGTCAGTGCCCGAAGATGTGGTGAAAGCGGTTCGCCACCATCATGAGCGCGAGGACGGCCAAGGTTATCCCGACGGTTTGGTCGGAGACGAAATCCCCACCGGTTCCAAGATCATCGCAGTATGCGACGCAATCGACGCGATGCTGTCCGACCGGCCTTATCGCCGGGCGCTACCCCTGTCAGTGGTCGTGGCGCAGCTCCGGGAACATATGGGTAGACAGTTCGATGAGCGGGTCGTGAAAGCCGTTCTCAGTTCGGGGATCCTTGAGGATTACGCCGAGCTGATGCAGTCGGTCAGGGAATCCCATACAGGTACGGACGTCGGTAGAATTCCTGTGGCCTCCCCCAACCCCGCGTCTACAGGATCACGTATGCGCAATGCATGGGCCGCGCGTGCCTACAACTAATCTGGTCATCCTCCGGTGGACACGCCCCGCTTGAGCAACCGCTGGAACTCTGCCACGCGGGGCGCGATTCCCAGATCACCAGAAAGCTCTAACCCTGACTCCGCGAGAGAGCGGGCAAGCGAATACTCCTGCAAATAATTCGCAGTCCGCACTTGAAGGGACCGGATCTTAAGCCACGCCAGGACGAGTCGGTCCTCCACATCTGACGCGGCTCTGTCAAGCATGTCCAGCGCCTGCGTGCCTTCGCCTCGACGTTTCATGAGGCTTGCGCGGAAGACCAGCACGATTGTCGGATCATAATAGTAGCAAGACGGTGGCTCCTTCAGTCCGGCCTCACGCTTTCTGGCCTCTCCCAGGTCTCCTAGCTTCAGGGCGGCCAGTCCCACGCCAGCGTTGACGAAGTCGCTCGTGTAGGCAGGCACAGCTGGACCCAGGAATTTGTCAGCGCGTAAGAAGTGGGCTCGGGCACCTTCAAAATCCTCTAGCAGAAAAGCGAGCTCGCCCCGGTTGCACGCGTGGTTCACGCGGGAGAACGTCATGTCTGCTTTGCCCAACAGGGCTTCAGCCGTCTCGAAGAGAACGAGCGCATGGTCATAGCGGCCCGCGTCCATGGCTTCGGCCGCAAGGTTGCTCTCAAGACTGAATCGTTCTAACAAGTCCCCGCTCCGCCGAGCCAGTTCCCGGGCTTCCGCGACTGCTGCCATGCTCTCTTCCTCACGCATTCGACCCTGATGGTACAGGAAGATGATTGCGCGATTGAGCATCCTCAGGCGATAAGGACTATTCCCCTCCTGAGTGTGAGCCAAGCCCTGTATCACAGCCGCAGCGGCTGCGGCTGGGTCCTCATAGAGAAGCCCTAGAGCCAAGGCGCTGTTAGCGACCGACTGGGCCAAAAGCGATCCACGTGTCCTTACTGCCCTCAGAGCCTCCAGGAGTTGCCGAGCACTTGCAACGTCGCCAGCATGATGCGCCTGCCTGAGTTCTACATCTAGGGCAAGGGCGACGGCCTCCCAGTCTTCTAAGCCTTCGGCCTCCTTCTTGATGTCTGACAGTCGGTGTGTGAGTTCCCCAAGCGAAGCCATGCGAGCTTCCGCGAGACCTTCCACACGCCGGATCTCCATACGGAGGGCACGGGCTAGTTGACCGGTTTGTCTAAGCCGAACGGCCGCGAGTTCTAGCGCCGGATTTGCCCTTGCTATGGCTCGGTCCAAATGCAGCGCCCTTGCCAGCTCCGCAGTCGCCTCCGCGCGTCGGGGGGGATCCGTCTCGTTCTCCGTCACGAGCTCGAAGAAGTAGGCGGCCTCCGCCACGGCGCCGTTTTCGACGGCTCGGGAAGCGGCGGTCCAGGCGTGCTGGACTGCGGACTGGCTCTCTCCGGCGCGCGCGAAGTGCACGGCGAGCTCGCCGGACAGGCTCTCGTCGGGGGCCTCTGAGAGGTGCTCGGCGACGGCCCGGTGCAGCACGACGCGTCGGGCCTCGCTGAGGTGCCGGTAGAGCGCGCTACGAAAGAGCTCGTGGGAGATCCGGATCGTGTCGCGGTCCAGCTCGGCCAGCCTGAGCCGCGTGAGCTCGTCGGCGCAATCCGCACAGCGCTCCAGGGGCAGACCGGTGAGTTCGGCGAGCTCAGTGAGCCGGGTCGGGCGCGCTCTGACGGCGAGGACCCCGGCCAGCTTCATGGCGGTGGTCGAGAGGAGGTCCACTCGTGCCCGCAGGATCTCCTGCAGCGAAACGGGAATGGGCACTTCACCGGCGGGAATCTCGGGGAGCTCGAGCCGGCCCGTGGCGAAGTCCTTCGCGAGCTCGGTGAGATACAAGGGGTGGAGCCCGGCCAGCTCGCACAACCGCTCCC
>CAZAQL010000178.1:0-3333 GCA_964487295.1 uncultured bacterium
CGTTCTTCAAGTTCGCCGACGTGTTCGAAGACAGCTACGTGCGCCAGGGCGGTGATGAGAACCGCACCATCGAAGAGACGCTGACGCTGGGTTGGAAACTGCTGGAGATCCTGCCGATGTCCGAGCTCAAGAGGGTCAAGCCCGCGCAGATTGAGAAGTATTTGAAAAGAGCGGCCGACAAGGTGGAGGCATAGCCAGTGCGCATGCGCGTCAATCCGAACCGGATGCAGCTGCTGCGGCTGAAGAGCCGCCTCGTCGTCGCGCGCCGCGGGCACAAGCTCCTCAAGGACAAGCAGGAGGAGCTCATGCGCCAGTTCCTGGGCATGGTGCACACGGCGAACGATCTTCGCGGCGAGGTCGAGGCCGAGCTTGCGCACGCGTACGCGGCGTTCGTCTCCGCGCGGTTCGAGATGAGCGGGAGCGCGATGGAGTCGGCGCTGGCCTTCTCGCAGCGGCGGGTCGAACTCGTCGCCGACCGCGAGCAGGTCATGAACCTCAAGGTCCCGAAGTTCGCGGTCGAGTTCCCCGAGGACGCGGAGCTGGGTTACGGCTACGCCGATACGACCGCCGAGCTGGACAGGGCACTCGAGCTCTACGCGGCGATCATCCCCAGGCTCATGCAAGTGGCCGAACTCGAGAAGGGCGTGCAGCTGCTCGCGGTCGAACTCGAGAAGACGCGCCGCCGCGTCAACGCGCTCGAGCACATCCTCGTCCCCAACCTCGAGGAGACCATCAAGTTCATTGCCGACCGGCTCTCCGAGCAGGAGCGCGAGAGCTCCACACGCCTCATGAAGGTGAAGGAGATCGTGAGGGAGCACTAGGCCGGGCGGGGCCACCTCGGGGGCACCGGACCGACGCACACACGGGGTCCAGGGAGCACCCAACAGATGACACAGACCCGCATCGCACACGACAGGGTCGATGAGAAGATGAGACGCGACTAGGCGCCCGCGCCTGCCGGAGACGGTGGGAGGCGGGCGTTTGTGTTGTGTGCTGCGAGCTGACGAATGTCTGGCAACTCGGTTGGTGCTGCATACAGGAGGCATCGTGAAAACCGTAGTGCTTGTAGGTGCGGGTGCGACATTGGCGGAAGCCGAGACACGCAGGCCATCACGCAGGGAGCGTCCACCTCTCGATACGACGTTCTTCGAGCTCTGCCGGCTTAGGAAGATCAGCCCACAGACGCCAGTCAAAAGGTACATGCAGGAGCACTTCGGGATCAGCCCGTTCTCCGATTCCCCCAGGATGGAGGAGGTCTTTAACTACATCTACTCGGATGCTTTCTCTACGTCGCCGCCGGCCGGTTGTCTGGAGGCGTACTGGGCGCTGATCCAGCTCTACACAGAAGCGATTGGCAGGACGACAAATGGCCTGGACGGCAAGAGCAGAAACGGGGTAGGCGCGCTGGTCAGGTACTTGTGGAGAACTGACCCTGAGTGCGAGCTCACCGTCGTCACATTCAACCAGGACCTCATTGTCGAGAAGTCGATACAAGCCGCGACCGAGACGACGAAGTATGCCGGCATCCCGTGGAACATAAGGCACGCGTACGGCATTGACTTCTCTCGGATCGCTGGTGTTGCAGCCAAGAAGCCGTTCTCAGACCAAGCGACAAGCTCCATCCAAGTGTTGAAGCTCCACGGCTCACTCAACTGGGTCTACACCGTCCGGAGCGGCGCGGACCCCAAGAACAGCATCAGGAGTCCAAAGGCCAGTCTGCTTTGCATAAACTCTCAGGAGGTCCTATCGGGCCTGCGCTACCGGCCGAAGAAGCGTTGGGTGGATGTCATCCCGCTTGTCGTTCCACCAATCTATGAGAAGGGCTCTCGGTACCAAGACGTTGTTGGTCCTGTTTGGTCTGCCGCGAGCATTGCCATCACGAATTGCGAGCGGCTGATTGTCTTCGGGTACTCGTTTCCCGAGACAGACTACGCGGCGCGCAGCTTGTTCCGTAGGTCGTTCCACGAAAACAGGGCCCTGTCTTCCGTCGCCGTAGTTGATGTTGATCCAGCTGTTGCATGTAAGATATCGACCCTGTTAGCACCGGAGTCGTGCCATCATTACAGAAGTGTTCGGGCGTTGACAGAAGAGCGCGGAGTCAGGCTCATCAGCGCTGCTGAGTAGAGGATCTCCCCATTCGGCTTAGCCGTCGCAAGTCCGCATGCGTGGTGTTGGCTCCGCCTTGTGTCGATAGCGGGTGCGTGTTCACGAGCATGGAGTCCAAGCAGACATGACGCTGACTCTCCAGGAACTCAAGTCCCACCTTTGGAACTGCGCGGAGATCCTCCGTGGAAGTGCCGTCGATCGTACGGACTGGAAGGCGTACATCCTCCCGCTCCTCTTCTTCAAGCGCATCTGCGACGTCTGGGACGAGGAGACAGCCGAGGCCACTGGTCTCTTCGGCGACGTCGATCCCGTCGACTTCCCCGAGGTGCATCGCTTCACCGTGCCTGAGGGGTGTCACTGGCGAGACATCCGCGAGACTCCCGCCAACATCGGCACAGCCCTCTCTCGTGCGATGCGGGAGATCGAGCGGGCAAATCCAGAGACCCTGTACCGCGTCTTCGGTGCCTCCGACTGGGGCAACCGTGAGATGCTGACCGACGAGATCCTGAAGGACCTCATTGAGGGGCTCTCCGAGGTACCGCTCGGCAACACGTCCGTCGGTTCCGACATCTTGGGCGACGCCTACGAGTACCTCATCGGCAAGTTCGCCGACATCACCAAGCGCAAGAAGGCTGGCGAGTTCTACACTCCTCGCAGCGTCGTCCGGATGATGATTGACATCCTCGATCCCAAGGAAGGGGAGACCGTCTACGACCCTGCCTGTGGAACCGGCGGCATGCTCCTCGGCGCAATCGATCACATCGAACGGGCGGGGGGCGATGCCCGCACGTTCTTCGGGAAGATCTACGGGCAGGAGAAGAACCTCACCACGTCGTCCATCGCCCGAATGAACCTCGTGCTGCACGGCATCGAGGACTTCCAGATCGTCCGCGAGGATACGCTCCGCAGCCCAGCCTTCACCGACTCCAGCACTGGTGGACTCGCCACCTTCGATTGCGTGATCGCGAATCCTCCCTTCTCGCTCAAGGAGTGGGGGAGAGAAGTCTGGGAAGCTGATCCGTGGGGGCGGGCGGCCTACGGTCTCCCTCCCGCGAGTTACGGTGACTTCGCTTGGGTGCAGCACATGGTCTCCTCGATGGCGGCGCGGACTGGCCGCATGGCGGTCGTGCTACCGCAGGGTGCGCTCTTTCGCGAGGCCGCAGAGGGCCGCATCCGAAGGTCACTTCTGGAAGAGGACGTGATCGAGGCTGTTATCGGCCTGGCACC
>CAZAQL010000179.1:0-3320 GCA_964487295.1 uncultured bacterium
AACTCCGCCGTGCTCACGTCGCGACTCGACCTGGGGACGAGCTGGACATCCACCTCGCCTTCCTGAGCGATCTCGTACGTGGCCAGCCCCTGGACTCTGCCCCCGGCCATCGTGAACATGCTCTCGATGTCGGGCAGCCCCTCCAACTGCCGCTCGACCTGCGCGAGGATCCTGTCGCTCTCTCCTACGGACGTGCCGGCCGGCATTCTGAGCTTCACCATCACCCGCCCGTCGTCCACCTGAGGCAGGAACTCTGACCCCGCGCTCCTCCCCCAGTACAGCCCCGTCGCGAAGAGTGCCACGAAGAGCACGAGCACCAGCCATCGCGCCCGCAGGGCACGGTCAAGCAGGACCCGGTACCCGGATGTCATGCGGCCCACGGCCCTGTCGAACCGCCCGGCCGGACCCGAAGCGCGAACGGTCCGCGCGCGAACCACCAGCCGGTCGGCGAGGAAGGGGGTCACGGTGACGGCAATCAGTAACGACAGCACCACAACGGACGCCACGACGAGCACCAGCTCGCGGAAGAGCAGGGCGGCAAGGCCAGGGACGATCAGGAAGGGCAGGAAGATGCCCATGAACGTGAGGGTCGATGCGACGATCGCTGTGCCCACCTCCCGCGTCGCGCGAACCGCGAGATCGGGTTCGAGAGGTCTTCCGTCGCGCTCGGCCTCCTGCTTGTGACGTGTGATGTTCTCGAGGACGACGATCGAATTGTCGAGGATGACCCCAAGAGCAACGACCAGCCCCCCGAGCGAGAAGATGTTGAGAGAGAACCCCATGGCCCCCATCAGGAAGAAGTTGGCGAGCAGGGTCAGAGGCAGGGCAACGAACATGACGGCCACCTGGCGCCAGTGCCCGAGGAAGGCGTACACTACGAGGATGACCAGGACGGCCGCGAGGAGCGCCGAGTCCCGCACACTTCGTACGGCGCCGAGCACGTAGTCGCCCTGGTTCTCCACGACGCCGAACTCGACGCCCTGGGGCACCTCGGCCCTGAGCTCATCCAGCTTCGCTCTCACCGCGTCGGCCACGCGCACCGTGTTGGCTTCCGCCTGCTTGAGCACGCTGACCTTGACGCACGGGCGCCCGTTGAAACGCGTGATGACTCTCACCTCCTCGTGAGAGTCCTCAACGCTCGCGACATCCCCGACGTACACGGGCTCGCCTCCCGGCCCGCGAGCGATCACCGTGCTGCGAATATCGTCCAGACTCGCGAACTCCCCCATCGTCCGCGCGATGATCTCCCGGGGACCGACCGTCACGCGCCCCGCGAACATCTGGCGGTTCTCGCTGCTGAGTGCCGCGGCTATCCTCTCGGCGGAGACGTTGTAGGCCGTCATCCTCAGAGGATCGAGCTGCACACGAATCTCCCGCTCGAGCCCCCCGACGACCTCCGCGCCGGCGGTGCCCTGCGCCGCGGACAGCCGGTCGACGAGCCAGTTGTCCGCCCACTGACGGAGCCAGACCAGGCTGTGCCTCTCGGACGATACAGTGATCTCCATCACGGGCAGTTGGGAGGGGTCGGCCTTGAAGACGAAAGGTGGATCGATGTCGGGCGGGAGCTGCCGATTCACGCGGCCCATGACCGCGAGGACATCCTGATATGCCACGTCAACATCGACGCCGTAGCGGAAGTTGACGAGCAGCGTGTACATGCCTTCAATGGAGGAGGATTCGAGGTAGTCGAGATCGTCCACCGCCGCCATCGCCCGCTCGATGGGCTCCGCGATATTGGTCTCGATCTCCTCCGGTGTGGCGCCGCGCCAGTAGACGTGCATTCTGACGAGCGGATACGTCACATCGGGCAGATAGTCCACGTCCAGCCGCATCAGCGCAAAGAAGCCCAGAGCGAGCGCGGCGACCGAGAGCACGACCACTGCGACGGGACGGCGCAGCGAGAGGTCAGTTATCCTCATGGCTCACCTTCGGCTCGGGGGCGCCCGAGCGGGTTCCGTCGCCCGAGCTCCGCCCCGCACTCACGGGCGTGCCATCGCGCAGGCCTCCCTGTCCGCGGACGATGAGCGTCTCACCCAGCGCCACGCCATCGACGACCTGCACAAGATCGTCGGCCTCAACGCCGAGCGTCAGCCGGCGCGAAGCAGCCTTCCCGCCCTTCATCACGAAAGCCACCGGCTCGCCGTCAGGCCCAACCAGGACAGCCTCGCTCGGAATCGCAACGGCTCCCATCGCTGTCTCCAGGGGCACCTCCACACGAACGAACATTCCGCTCAGAAGCGCCACGTCCGTATCGATCTCGACCTCCGCCGTCAGCGTGCGGGTCGACGGCTCAAGCTCAGGATAGACGCGCTCGACCCGCCCGACGAGGTCGCTGCCCGGCCACGCGTCGGCGGTCACCCGTACCTCGGTCCCTGCAGTGAGAAACCTGGCATCCAGCTCCGGCACGGCGATGCGCGCCCTGAGACTGGCGGGGTCGTAGATGTCGACGAGTGGCGAGCGGGGGGCAACGTAGTCACCGTCGGCGACCCACACTCTCGAGACCACGGCGTCCCACGGCGCGCGAACCTCGTGATCCTGAGCGCCGGTCTCGGCGGCCGCGAGCTGAGCTTCCGCCCTGCGAAGAGCGGCCCTCGCCGTCTCAAGCTGCTCCTCGGGCAGGAGTCCGCCCTCCACCATCTCCAGGACGCGTCTGTACTCAGTGTCCTGACGACGCCATTCCTCCCGCGCCGCCTCCAGACCCGCGATGGCGCTCTCGCCTCGGCCGAGGCGCACGAGAAGATCACCTGCCGCCACGCGGTCACCCTCACGCACTGTCCGTTCAGCCACCGGACCTTCCGCCGGCGATGCGAGTCGCGCCGTCCTCACGGGCTCGACGGATCCCGGATATACAGTTCTACGCGTGAGGTCGTGAGACCGCACGGGCGCCACCTGCACCACCGTCGCCGGCCGCGAGGCTCTTGAGCCGTCGCCTTCCGCGTCGCATCCGACGGAGCACAGCGCAACCAGAAGCGTGATCGCAGCCAACACCACCTTGTGCGTCATTGAGTGACCTCGTTCTCGCAGTTCCGACGTTCCACCATCATCCACGACGTTTCGATGCTTCATCGTGACGCTGAACGTCGTCTGAGTCAACACGGACATCACGCGCCTCGGCATGCCCGGCACCCGTGTTGTGGCGGCCGGTAACGCGTAGGAGGGAGACAGCGTCCCCCGGCAAGCAGCAGGCCCCGGGAGGCCGGTGACGCTTCGCGCACCGCCCCACCGGGGCCCAGGCATGTCGTCGCTCGTGGCAGGATCCGCCCTGCGACCTACCCTCTGTCGTGGCTGCAGTCGCAGTTCGCCCTGTGGTCGCAGGCGGC
>CAZAQL010000180.1:0-3239 GCA_964487295.1 uncultured bacterium
GTTTTCCGAGGTCCACCTTGTCCCAATCGATGGCACCAAATGCCGGTATGCCGCGCTTCCTACGCTGAACTAGAACGGCACTCGGACTCACGCCGAGCTCGCGCGCTATCTCGCGGTCTTTTCGTTTTCCGAGGTCCACCTTGTCCCAATCGATGGCACCAAATGCCGGTATGCCGCGTTTTACTCGCTGAAGTCGAACGGCACTCGGACTCACGCCGAGCTCACGCGCGATTTCCCCGTCGCTTCGTTTACCGAGGTCCACCTTGTCCCAGCTGACGGACGCGCGGGATACTCTCTCTGAGAGCTCGGCAATGGACTGTCCGCAGAACCTCGACGCGGTTCTGATAAGTCCATCGTGTACACGGGTCTTCACAGCCCCGAACTCATCGAGGATCGCGTTGATAGCCTCGCGCTCAGCCTCGACGATTGGGCTCTTGCGGCGCTTGGATGCCTTGGCCGACTTGTCCAAGATCTCAGCGACCCGGCCGGCCTTGACCCCCTTGATTGCGTCTGAGGCTATGATGGCTCGGCCCGCCCGGACAACCTGGGGTGACAGGTCTTCGCTCGCCTCCTCCCACTTCTTCAGCAGCTCTCGCCCCGAGACTGGCCCGGTTTGTAGTCTGAGCTTTGCCAGTTCCATCCTGGCCTTCGCGGTATCCTGGTCCGAGATATCGAGGCGCGACATCTCCCGGCGGACGCTCGACTCACCGTAGGACTTCGAGAGGAAGGTGTTGAGACCAGGGCGGATCCGGATGTTCTTGACGACATCGAACTCGTGCAGGGCGCACGCCGCTAGCAGAGCGTGCTCTCCATGGCGTCTCTTCTCCGAATCCTCGTCGTAGTGCCCGGACGGCGTCGGGTCCATGAACACAATATGGGCGTCGTTCCGGTGCTGGTGGCCATTGATCTTCGACTTATCCCGGAACGTCCGGCCCCATCGCTGGACCGTTGTCAGCAGGTTCGTGGGGAACCCGACGACGTACACGTGCGAGCACATCGGCCAATCGGTGGCCTCATCGAAGCGCTTGCACGCGATGATGACGTCGACCTTGGAGTCGTCCAGTCGCCTCGCAAGGCGCTCTGTCGCCAGAACCGACATTACTTCGTCCTGGCGATGCTTCCCGATGCCGACAGCGTTCAAGACTCGGCAGCATCCGGTGAGCTCGAGGGCGTTCCCGATGGTCTCTGCTTGAGAGTCCGCGTCCCCGGGCGGAATGATGACCACCGCCTTGGGTCGCTTGTCCTTGTGCCAACGCTTGACCACCTCTGCGGCGATCAGGTCATTGTCCGGTCCGTCTTCGCCGTACCCGTCGAACTCGACGATATCGAGCTTCAGGTTCTGCGGCATGAACGGCCGACCCTTCTCGTCGCGGTCTGTCGCGTGGTCGACGATCGTCCGGGAGAAGCCCGGAAGGTCGCGGTCGAAGACCGAGACCCCTGTGTTCCGGAATGGGCTCGCTGAGATCACGACAATCTGACCGCCGCCCTCTACCCATCGTTCGCACAACTCTCCGAGCCGGTTCGTCTCCTCTATGTGGTGGGCCTCGTCGATGACAAGCACGAGCCCCGTGAAGCTGTCGACATCCTCGGCGGCGTTGATGATCGTTGGATAGCAGGCTACAGAGGCGAATCGGTCGCCGCTCTCGCCATGCAGCAACCTCCGGATGGACTTCGAGTTCGCTCCTGGCTCCCATGCCTCATCACCGAAGACGTGAATCTCGCCGTCGTAGTCGTATTCAATGTCAGGTCCGTCCGAGAACCCGCTGCGGATCTGTCGCTGCGGAACCCCAACGCACAATCCTCTCCACTCTCCGCTGTAGAGCGTCAGGACCGAGGCAAGGCACCGTACGATCGTCGTCTTGCCTGAGCCCGGGGGGCTCACCAGCTCGACCACTGGCTCGCCCTCGGCGAGGAAGTGCTCAAGGTCGTCGACTGCGTCCCTTTGATACTTTCGAAGCTGGATCGTCTCACCCACCGGACACCTCTTCGCTATCATCCTGGCACAGCAGGGATGCTATCTCGCGTATCGCATCCCCTCTACTGTCCGGTTCAACGTGAACAAATGCGGTTTGACCGCCAAAAAACAGCACGACCATGACGTCTTCCCTGTCGGGGCATGGCCACACGGCGATAACCTCCAGGGGCTTCAGGATAAACTTGGCACTTTCACAAAACTTGAACATCTTCATAATCCCCTTCTCTTTCTCACTTGTCTTACAGTTGCGCGGGTCACATTGAAGCACCTCGCAATGTCCGCATCTGGCACAAGACCGAGCAGAGGCACATTGTCCCAATCTACGCCTGAGCGATGCATCTTCCTGATCTCACTTCTAACGGCATGCAGGGCCAGCACAGCTGGTGCTATGTCGTCGCGGTGCTTCTTCGCGAGTGCCCTGGCGTATCTGCGCTTCCTCCTGTCAGGCATGGATGGGTCGTTCCTCTTCTTCTCTGAAACGCATACGACGCACTCTCTGGTAGATGCGAATCTGATCTTGCACCCACATGAGCACTCGCTTCCCCGAAACATGGTGTGCCCCTTGCTGCGAGCCCGCTTGCCCTTGGCGGTGTCTGAGAGCTCATGTGGCACCCAATCGTCACCGCTCACGCATAGAACACATCGACCATGCTTCGTGGAATGGAGGGCGTAACCGTGCTCTTTGCACTCTGACACGAAAGCGTGACATCCGCGCCGTGCGGCTTCGTTCTGAACGCATGCTTTCGGAGGCCATGATCTGTTGATTTTTGATCTGGATTTTTCCTTCATTCTACGACAGCGGTCGCACTGACCGCTGTCGTAGGATCTTCTGGTGGTGGTCCCGCACCTGCGGCAGGGTGGTCCTTCGAACAGACGATCACCCCGATCCTTGGCACTCCGGGCCATTTGTGCCAGTGACACGGAACCGAGCACCGCTACGCACCCTTCTCCAGCTTCAGGATATGGGTGCCGGTCCGAACGACGCCGTTCATCACCTTCGCCCACTCGAGGTCTCTTTCGGTCTCATGGTGGTCGTCTAGGCACACGACCGCGCCCGCGAGCATTTCTCGCAGCCCCTCGGGCGTAGAGAGCTTTTTGATTGCGGTTTCGGTTTTGGATTTGGTCTTCATCGTCTCTTCCTTCTCTCTTGGCCTGTCTCATCAGCGCCTGGCGGCCATTCTCAGACGGAGCCCTGACGGGCTTTCGACGCTACAACCCGGACACCTCCTCACGAGCTCGACGGAGCTCATCTTCCCAGTCCCAC
>CAZAQL010000181.1:0-3202 GCA_964487295.1 uncultured bacterium
CACTCAGGCCGGTCGCCGTTCCCGCCTCACCCGCGGGCTTGCGAACGTGCTGACGACGATGGTTGAGTGGATTGTCCACTACAACTATGCGTATTTCCGGCGCGTACCACCACACACGCAGGGGCGCGTGCGCATCCTGACGCCCATGTTCACCCCGGCCGAGCAGCTGGAAATGGCGAAGGAGCTCGGTCTGGAAGTGGTCACCGAGGACATCTTCAAGATCATCGGTCTGACGGTGCCGAGCGAGGAACAGAAGAACTCCGGGCTCACCACGAAGCTTGGAGGCGGTGGTGAAGGTGCGGCTCCCGACTTCGCAATGGCTGGTGGCGCGTTCAGCCTGTAGGGGTTCCCATGGCACTCGACCAGACCAAGGTCGTAGACACGCTGGAGGACGACCTGCTTACGGTGTCGCGCGCTGCGAAGCGTCAGGCTCTCGACATCACCCAGCGGTTGTTCCTGCAGGCCGCCGAGTTCGTTGCCGGCAGACATCCTGGGGCCGCGTCACTACGATTCTCCGCACACCTTCGTGAGCTCTCTGACGTCACGATCCGCGCTATGGGGTTCTCTGACCTCTTGGGGCGCTTGCGGACGATCAGAGAGGCCAAAGCTCAAGGATTTGAGGGGATTAGAGCTGACCTATTCATGCGCGATGCGGGGGTTCCGTACGAGAAGATCAACCATGAGCTCCCCGGCTTCCTCAAGCTTCCGTTCATGGATGCGATCGAGGACTTCACCTCGCGTGAGCCTGTGTTGGCTGACTCCGGTCAGGAGGTTCATGACGCCTATCGGCGCCGAGAGTTTTCGGTGGCCAGAGCGACGAACATCCAAGTGGTGCGCCAGGTCCAACGGAAGATGACGCAGGTGCTGGCGGAGGGGGGCACCCAGACCGACTTCATCAAGTTCATGCGGGACAAGGGCAAGGAACAGTTCAGCAAGGGCTACTTGACCACCGTGTTTCGTACCAACCTCTCGACCGCTCAGCATGCCGGCCGCGAGCGCATGGCGGACGACCCTGATCTGTCTGGATTCCTGATCGGCTGGCGCTACGTGGCGCAGGTCTCTCAAGCGAACAAGCCACGGCCGAACCATGCCGCGATGCACGGGCACATTGCCGCCCGGAAAGCGCCGGTCTGGTACGTGTGGATGCCGCCGAATGGATACAACTGTCGCTGCACCGTCATCGAGGTCACTCGCTTTGGTGCTCGCGACATGGGCCGACTGCAGGAGGATGGCACCCTGCGATCGGACCCTTCACCGAACGTCCTTCCGGACGAAGGTTTCCGCACGTCACCGCGCGGGCAGATCTACTAGTTCGAGTTTTCCGAGTAAGCTAGGAACCGCGCCACTTCTTCGCGCAGGTATCGGTACCGTTTGCCGACGCGGCTCGCCTTGATGCGCTTGTCGCGCACATAGGACTGGGTTGTTTTCGGGTGGACACCGAGAATCTTAGACACCTCGCTGGTCGAGAGCGTGGAGTTCTTGTGCGACCGAGCCAGCTCGGCATCGATCTCTCTGACGCGCTTGAGTAGGTCCATTGGGTCTCCCTGTCACTTCCCATAGCTTACTCGGGGGGCGTCACTGTTCGCAAGGATTCCCTTGACGTGTAGGAAGGTCGTTGATCTTCGAAAGCGCTGTCACCTACTCTTGCGGCATGGGTGTGGAGCATGGTCCATTGATGTTGCGCTGGAGCCGGAACCAAGACGGCACGTACAACATCTTCAATGTTCCGATCTTCCAGATCCACACGAGGAAGGGTGAACGGTTCGACACAGATCGCCTGGACCTCATCGTTGAAAACAGTCGCAAGCGTCGGCGCGCAGCAAACGCCAAAGTGTTCGTGGCCCACAACGGCTTCATGGCCGAAGGCAGCAAGACACTGACGGTCGGAGATTTGCGCAACTTGGAACGGCACGTTGGAGTCATCACGGCTGACTTCCTGAACCTGCGCCCCGCAGTCTTTCGTGAGATCTGGAAGCGCGGATATGTGCAGCGATCGGTGGAGCTCGACCCGGAAGACCTCAACGCGATCGAGGGGATTGCTCTACTCGGCAAGGAGCAGCCTTACTTCCCGTTCCGCGACATAGGCCTTGAGGTCTCCGATGCAGAAGCTGTGGTGCTGGATGCCGACGTAGATAGTGACGTCAGTTTCCAGTGGAGCCGCGGAAGAAAACGAGAACACGCGCTCTATGCGCTCGGGGAGACGATGATGCCGCAGTACTTCATCAAGAAGAACGGCAAACTGGTCAAGTTCGACAAGCCCGCCCTGTACGACGAGGACGGCAACAAGGTCTCTTACGAGATCAACCCCGAGGACATGGACGCCCTCGACGCGCGTATCGAGGAAAAGCTGGCGCCTGCAGTTGAGGCGGTCGGCATCCTGAGCTCCGAGGTCAAAGGCCTCAAGGAGTCGATGCAGCAGAAGGACGAGGAAGCCAACGAAGAACAGTTTGACCGCCAGCCTGGCGATGTAGCCGGTGGCGACACTGAAGGTACCGAGGAGGGAGTCGAGGAAGAAGTCGCCGACGATGTTGAGGAGGACGAGGAAGAAGCGTCCGAAGATCTCGACGAGGAGGATGCCGGCGACGAGGAGTCCGAAGACGACGACATGGAAGATGAGTCCGAGGAAGAACTGGACGATGAATCCATGGACGACGAGGAGGACGACGAGGACCTTGACGACGAAGACTCCGAGGAAGAAGACGAGGAAGACGACGTGCCGAACGACAAGAAGGGGAAGAAGGGCAAGAAGGGCAAGCCGAGCAAGGACGCCAAGAAGATCCTCAACCAGTCTTCTCGCGAAGCCGCGAAAGCCGCGAAGTCTCTCGCGCAGGAGGCCTACGAGCGCCACGCGCTTGAAAGCGTCCACAGCGACGAGGACCTTGAAGCGGAGATCCGCGAGTTCATCGACCCGGCACATTACGCCAACGTCGACGACACCGTTGCGAAGTACGTGAAGCAGGCCAAGGAGTTCGAGCCTGCCGCACGCAAGGTCTTCATCGACGGACTGCGCGAAGCGTACGCCTCCAATCGCCCGCCGTCGAAGAAGCTCCCCCGCAAGACCAAGAAGACGAGCCCGGACGGCTCGCGGGTCGAGGGCGAGCATGGCGAGATCGCCGAGCGCGCGGAGTCCTACTTCAAGCGCCGCGAAAGCGCCAAGTTGCCGCCGTGGCACAACCTGTCCAAGGAGGACTTTGTGAAGTTC
>CAZAQL010000182.1:0-1416 GCA_964487295.1 uncultured bacterium
GAGCACCTCCGGCCTAGCAGCCGCGAAGATTGCCGCATGGGCGACCGCCCATGCCCCTTCGTATCCTGTAAGTACCATCTCTACCTGGACGTGAACCCACACACCGGCTCGATCAAGCTCAACTTCCCCGACCTCGCCGTGTGGGAACTCACCGAGACCTGCTCGCTCGACGTCGCCGACCGTGGCGGAATCACGCTCGAAGAAGTCGGCGAGCTGCTCAACCTCACCCGCGAACGCATCCGCCAGGTCGAAGCTGCCGGCCTCGAAAAACTGCGCGCCGGCTACGACGACTGACCCGATCGCGGACCGCGTGAGGAATGGCCGCTTGATCAAATGAACGGGCATCGTTATCAGGGCTGCGACTCTCCCCGGAGTACGCAATGCCTGAAAAATTCGCGCTCGTCAGTGTTTCCGACAAAAACGACATCGAGCGCATCGGTCACGCGCTCGTCAACAACGGCTACCGACTTCTGTCGACCGGCGGCACAGCAGCAGAGCTGCGCGAACACGGCCTCCCGGTCACCGACGTCAGCGACCTGACCGGCTTCCCCGAGATCATGGATGGCCGGGTCAAGACCCTGCACCCGAAGATCCACGGCGGAATCCTCGCCCGTCGCGACATCCCCGAGCATCAGCAGACGCTCGAGGACCACGACATCCCCCACATCGACTTCGTCATCGCCAACCTCTACCCCTTCAGTCGCGTGGTCGCGCGCACGGAGACCTCGCTCGAGGAGGCCCTCGAGAACATCGACATCGGGGGGCCGTGCATGGTGCGCGCCGCCGCCAAGAATTTCCCGTCGGTGACCGTCGTGGTCGAGCCCGCCGATTACGATGTCGTGATCGAGGCGCTCGCGGAAGGTGGTCCCGATCTCGAGCTCCGACGAGAGCTCGCGCGCAAGGCGTTCGCGCATACCGCACGCTACGACTCGATGATCACCAACTATCTGGGAGAGGAGCCGAGCAAGGGAGTCGCTCCGAGCCGATTCGACCTGACGCTCGAGAAGGTCTCCGACCTCCGCTACGGCGAGAACCCGCACCAGGCGGGCGGCCTGTATTGCGGGATCGACCAGATTCCGCTCGGCGGCTTCGTGCAGCTGCACGGCAAGAAGCTGAGCTACAACAACCTCGTCGACCTCGACGGCGCGTACAATCTCGTCCGCGAGTTCGAAGAGCCCGCCGCCGCGGTCATCAAGCACACCAATCCGGCCGGATGCGCCATCGGGGACTCCGTCGCGCAGGCGTTCGAGCACGCCCTCGCCTGCGACGCGATGAGTGCCTTTGGCGGCATCATCGTCGTCAACGACGAGGTCACGGCCGAGCTCGCCGAGACCATCGTCGAGAGCTTCTTCGAGATCGTGGCAGCACCTTCCTTCCACACCGATGCCCTCGAAGTGCTCACGCGAAAGAAGAATC
>CAZAQL010000182.1:1426-3198 GCA_964487295.1 uncultured bacterium
AATCTGCGGCTTCTGACTGCGCCAGGCGACCCGATGAAGAGCCGGTGGACCTTCCGGCCCACGGTGCTCGGCTGGCTCGTCCAGGAGACCGACCCGTTCATCGCGCTCGACCGCGAGGCGGTGGAGATCCCGACGGAGCGCGCCCCCTCCGACGAGGAATGGCGTGACCTCGTGTTCGCGTGGCGCGTCTGCAAGCACGTGAAGTCGAACGCCATCGTCCTGGCCCGCGACGGCGCGACCATCGGTATCGGGGCCGGCCAGATGAGCCGGGTAGATGCCGTCGAGATCGCGGTCCGCAAGGCACGCACCGACACGACCGACACCGTCCTCGCGAGCGACGCATTCTTCCCATTCCGAGACGGTCCGGATGCCGCCGCCGAGGCAGGGGTCACCGCGATCATCCAACCCGGCGGCTCGCGGCGCGACCAGGAAGTCATCGATGCGTGCAACGAGCACGGGCTCGCCATGGTGTTCACCGGAAAACGACACTTTCGCCACTGACAGAGAGGACTTCTCATGCCCCGCTATCTCGTACTGGGTTCGGGCGGACGCGAACACGCAATCGCCTGGAAACTGGCATGCGAAGCCGACGCCGAGGTCATCATCGCCCCGGGAAACGATGGGATCGCCGCCACACCGAACTGCCGGACGGCGGATGTCGATCTCGACGACCACGACGCCGTCGTCGCGCTCGCTCGCGAGCACGGCGTCGACGTGACCATCGTCGGCCCGGAGGCGCCGCTGTGCGCCGGGATCGCCGATCGCTTCGCGACCGAGGAGCTTCCGCTCTTCGGCCCGACCGCGGACGCTGCGCGGCTCGAAGGTTCGAAATCGTTCGCCAAAGAGGTGATGAACGCTGCCGGAGTACCGACCGCGGGCTACGCCTTCTTCGACACCCTGGACGGAGCGCTCGCCCACGTCGAGGAGGCGACCCACCCACTCGTGATCAAGGCCGACGGACTCGCCGGCGGAAAGGGAGTCGTCATCTCCGAAGACGTGGCGACGAGCCGCGAAACGCTGAAGTCCTTCGTCCGGGACGAGAAGTTCGGCGAGAGTTCCACTTCCGTCGTGATCGAAGAGTTCCTGCAGGGACCGGAGATCTCCTTCATGGTCGTGACCGACGGCGAGCGCATCGTGCCGCTGTCGACCAGCCAGGACCACAAGCGCGTCGGCGAAGACGATACTGGTCCGAACACGGGCGGGATGGGAGCGATCACGCCCTCGCCGCACGCTACCCCTGAACTTCGCCAGACGATTCTCGACGAGGTGATCACCCCGACGCTCGACGAGCTGAAGCACCGCGGCATCGTCTACCGAGGTTTCCTCTACGCCGGACTGATGCTCACGGCCGCGGGGCCCCGCGTTCTCGAATTCAATGTGCGACTCGGGGACCCGGAGACCCAGGCGTTGCTCTTCTCCATGACCGAGCCTCTCGGCCCCGTGCTCTCCGACGCCGCACGAGGCAACCTCTCCTCGGAAACGACGCTGGAGAGCAGCCTCGCAGCATGCTGCGTGGTGCTGGCTTCGAGAGGATACCCGCTGTCGTCACAGAAGGGAGACCGCATTCAGGGGCTGGACGAAACGGGATCCGACGACGTCTACGTCTTCCACGCCGGAACCGCCGGCGAGCGAGGCAGATGGTCGACCGCAGGCGGGCGTGTGCTGGGCGTCACCGGCCGCGCCGACGACCTCGACACTGCCCGGCGGCGCGCCTACCAGGCGGTCGCGGGTATCGATTGGGACGGAATGCACTACCGCCGAGACATCGGCGG
>CAZAQL010000183.1:0-3120 GCA_964487295.1 uncultured bacterium
GCCTCCGAGGCGATGAAGGTCACTTCGCCCTCGTATTCTCTTTCGGGATACGTGTCGGTCCTGATGCTCGCGCTCGCCCCGATCTTCACCGCGCCGATGCGGTCCTCCCGCACGAAGATCCGGACCCAGCGGTCGCGCGGGTTCATGACCGTCAGGACAGGTGACCCGGCCGGAACGGTCTCGCCGGGCTCGCGATGGCGGACGGTGACGATGCCGTCGATGGGCGCGACGATCCGCATGTTGGCGATCGTGGCTTCAGCGACGCGGAGGCCGGCCTCGGCCTGCCGCAGTTGCGCGCGCTGCGCTTCGATGCGTTCCCTGCGCGGCCCGTCCTCGACGAGTTTGAGCTGCGCCTGTGCCTGCTCGTGCCTGCTCCGCGAGATGTCGAACGCGACCTGGGCCTTCTCGTACTTCTCCTCGCTCACGGCGCCTCCCTCGAAGAGGTTCGTCGTGCGCTCGAAGTTTCGTCGCGCGTCGGTGAGCTGCTGCTCCGCCACGTCGCGCGCGGCGCGCGCCTGCGCCACCTCCTCCGGTCTGGGCCCTCGCTCCAGCTCATCGAGCGCCGAGCGCGCGGCCTCGACCTGAGCCCGCGCCTGGTCGAGGTGGGCCAGGGCCTGCGTTCGGTCCAGGAAGGCCAGCTCGTCGCCGACACCGACTCGGTCGCCCTCGCGGACCGCTACCGAGTCGACGCGACCGGTGGCCTGGAATCCCAGACGGGCCTCGGTGGCCTCGACCGTGCCCGAGGCGGCCAGCTCGTAGCGGTTCGCGTCGTCCCGGAACACGGTGAGCCACAGGACCAGCGCGATCACGGCAATGGCGGCTGCTCCGACAATGATTCGTCGTCTCTTCTTCATCGTAGACTCTCCAGGTCTCTTCCAGCCACGCGGGCGTCAGCTCTCCAGTCGTGCGCGCCAGCTCGACGTTGGCGGTGATCTCCGAGTTGCGTGCCTCCACCAGTGCCGAGCGTCACCGTCCGTTTCCCGGTTCCGGGCCGGTTCCGCCGTGGCGACCGTCACTGTCCGTTCCGCGTTCAGAGGCCAGTCCGGCCCTGACAAAGGCGACGACGTTCTCCACGAGTTCCGCACGCGTCGCCGCATCCTCCTGGTCCACCGCGACTCCCTCCCGCAGAAGGTCATGAGCCAGCACCAGCCAGAGGGGCTGGGAGGCGACGCTCAATGCCATGAGCTCCGGGTCCCCGGCGCGGATCGAGCCGTCCGCCTGGCCCTCGGCGATGAGCTGAGACAAGGTCCGCAGATTGTCGCCCATCATGCCGTGGGCGGTTTCGGGGACTGGTCCGCCGGAGACCATCGTATGGATCACGAGCTGCGGCACGCCCGGGTTATCGTAGAGGTGCTCGAAGAAGGCGCGAACGACCGCCTCGATTCTGCGAAGAGGAGTTCCCGAGGCCTCGGCTGCGGCGACGACCCTCTCCCTCGCCGCGCGGGCGACAGTGGCCGTCACGGCCTCGAAGAGGCCCTGCTTCGAGCCGAAGTGGTATGCGACCGCCCCGAGGTTGGCGCCCGCAAGCCCCGTGATAGACCGAACGGATGCGCCCTTGTACCCGTGGCGGGCGAAGAGTTCCCGGGCGGCGTCGAGAATTGCTGACCGGGTGCGCGATTGGTTCATGCTGTCATCCGGCTGTGGAAGAATCGAACGTTTGACTTGTATCATACGTTCGTATGATACGGTGTTGAAACCAGCTTGTCAAGGCGGAACAGACCGGCGACACTTCTGAGCGACGCCGGAACGGGCCACGGTAAACGCCCGACAGACCGCGGCCGCTGCTGCACGGAACGGAGGAACATCGTGAAGAAGCGTCTAGGAGTGGCTCTGGGGGGCGGGGGAGTGTTGGGTTTTGGGCACATCCGCGTGCTCGAGCTGCTTGATGAACTGGAGCTACGACCGAGCGTCATAGCAGGAAGCAGTATGGGTGCGGTCATCGGCGCTCTCTACGCCTCGGGGATCTCCGGACGTGGGATACGGGAGCTGGCGGAGGAGTACTCCGTCCAGCGTGGCGACGCGCTGAAGGACGTGATGAAGAAGCTCCCGTCACTCCTCAAGTGGCTGAGGGTCTTCATCCCTGAGCGCAGGCGTGGCGGGCTCATCAGCATAGACCGTTTCCTCGCTTCCGCACTCGAACCGATCGAGGGCGTTACGTTCGAGAGTCTGGAGGTGCCGCTCGTTGTCGTCGCGACCGACTTCTGGACGGCCGAAGAGGTGGTAATGGAGGAAGGAGACGTAGCGACCGCCGTGCGAGCGAGCATGGCCATCCCCGGCGTGTTCACGCCGGTCTCCACAGGCGGAAGGGTTCTCGTTGACGGAGACCTCGTGAACCAGGTTCCCTATGATCACGTCAGCGCACGGTGCGACATTACGCTCGCCGTCGCGGTCAGCGGTGAGAGGCACGCCGGGGAGAACCGAATACCCCGCGTTCCGGACGCGGTCTTCGGCGCGCTCGACATCATGCAGACAGTGGCGCTCGAGCGGAAGCTCGCGTCCTCGGAGCCGCACGTTCTCTTCCGCGCCCGAATGCAGGACATCTCGATGCTTGACTTCAGCAAGATCGGCGAGGTCCTCGACCAGATGGAGCGCGAGATCGAGAGACTCCGCAGCAGGCTGTCGGACATCAGATTCTGAAGGTCGCGGTCCGGCTGCTCGTGAAGGGCGTTACGCTCGATGGGACGCCCGGCAGCGCGCCGGTTCGGGTGCCGGAGCGACCGTGTTCTCATCTGGTTCTCTTGACTCCCTTGTCGCAGATGAATGCGGTGGCCCTCCGCAAGGGTCATGCAGCATCAGGATGTGCATGGCGGATGGGACTGGCGGCCCTTCATGCCGAGAGAGAGACGGACCCGATGAGAGGCGCACCATCTGACAGCAGGAGACAGGTCCCGACGAGCTCGCTGGTACCGTTCCTGCTCGTGACCTTCGGCCTGGTGTGGGCGGTACTTGGTTCCTACATCCTCCTGCCGGAGCAGATGGCCAGGACGTTCGGGCAGATGACAGGTCAGCATCCGCTCTTCTATCTTGCTGTCTATGCGCCGGCGATCGCGGCCTTCCCTCTCGTCGCGCGCTACGGCGGGCTGAAGGGCCTGCGCCGGTATCTGAGTCGACTGCGGCTCT
>CAZAQL010000184.1:0-3106 GCA_964487295.1 uncultured bacterium
CATCCGTCATCGGGTTCGTCCCGTCGGCGTCGACGCGGTACTTGAGGTCGACGCTCGCGAGCCCCGAGACGTCGTACGCGAACGTCCAGATGTGGAAGTCCTGGGTCATCACCGCGCCCGGACCGCCCGGATAGCCCCAGAGCGAACCGCCGCCGTATCCGCCCGGGTTCCACGGCAGTCGCTGAGGGATCCACACCGTCGGCGGGACGGTGTCGGAGCCGCCCGCGATGACCGGGTCGGCGTACGAGCAGGCGTTGTTGCACGCGATCGAGGGCTTCACCTCGAAGTCGAGCGCGCTGCCGTAGTACATGTATCCGCTCTCGTAGCCGGCGAGCAGGAAGTGCCACGCCTTCTCCACGCTGTTGGCGCCGAGCGAAGGGTCCTGAATGCGGGCGGGATCCGCCGCCCCGCCGATGGCCTCGGCCGTCTCGACGCGGTTCTGCGCAGCCGTGAGCACCGCCCAGTTCCGTTCGTCGACGGCCCATCCGTTCTCGATGTCGAACTGACCCGACGCATCATACAGCGGCCAGTTCCAGTTGATGAACTGGGGACTCCCGAAGTCGCCGTCGGCGTTGACCCAACCGCCGTCCTCGACGTGGACGACGTCATTCCAGTCGACCGGGTGGTCGGCCAGGTACTCGGCCACGGTCGTGGGCTCGTAGCCCTGGGCGACCGCCGCGTGGCTGAACTGGGACACGTTCTCGTACCAGTACGAGTATCCCCCCGACCAGGCGTTGTCGCCGTCGTGCGCGAAGAGGAAGAGCATCGGATGCGCCGGGTCGTTGTACGACGCGATCGCGTCGATCTCACCGGTCCCGTAGAGACCGTATCCCTCGTTCCACGACATGGCGTTGGCCGCCGGCACGACGACGATCCGCGACTCGTCCCCCGTCTCGGGGTCGACGTAGCGGGCGTAGTGCGGACGGAAGCCGTAGGGCGGCGGGACCTTCACGGTCACGCCGCGCGGGATGTAGATGTCGTAGTAGTAACCCTGCGCCGGATTGAGCTGGTCGGCGCGGTTCGGCGGGTCACAGTTGTCCTGGTTGGCGTTGTAGGGGTAGTCGGCGCACGCCCGCGCGATGTGGATGTCGGCCACGACCGACCACTCGACGCCCTCCTCCTCGAGCACCGGGATGAGACGCTGCGAGAAACAGGTCTCCGCCGGGAAGAACCCGACCGAGTAGTTCGTGTCCCCCCAAGCCCCCGGGAAGGCGGCCTTCTGGATCTGGATCTCCTTGCGGAACGCATTCTCGTCCATGAGCGGGTTGATCCCGTGGTGGTGTCCCACGAGGACCATGTCGCAGCGCGTTCTCCCGCCGGAGGTCGTCCAGCCGCGAGCCTCGCGATACGACGCGTACCAGTCCGGAGCGTAGACCCCGCCGTTCCATCCGTTGTCGCCGAGGCTTCCGATGTTCTCGATGAGACTCCCCGCGAAGCTGACCTGAGCGCCGGCATCGGGGATGTCGAGCACGGATGCGATCGCGTCACGCGGATACCACTGATAGTCACCGATCCGATCGGCCTTGCCGAAGATCTCCGCCTCGTCGTTCTCCGAGTGACCGAGCACGATCGTCTCATAGGCCTTCTCGTAGCGGCCCGGCGTCCACGTCGACTCGTCGGGCCAGTAGATCGGCTGGTGCATGTGCCAGAGGTAGGTCGTATGGATGGGAGCCGCCCAGACCGTCGCGGTCGCCCAAAGCAGCGCGACGGCCGAAAGGAAGATCGTTCGCATCAACGAACGGCGCTGTCTCGTCTCGGTCATGAGGCCTCCCGGAGGATGTGACCGCTGCGCCGGCTCCACGTGACCGGCGCGCTCAACGATGGCTCAGGCGGGCGCACACCAGACGCGCCTCACTCGTTTCTTTCTCCATTGTACAACTTCTGATGTTCGGAGGCACGCCCGGGTGGCACGAAGAAAGTGATTGACGGTCAAACCGATATAGCGATATCATGCTGGTGTCGTGGAGTGACACCAGATGCATCCGACTCGTCTCTGGTAAAGCGTATCCGCCGCTGGCACCTCTGAGGTTCCCGGCCGGTGGTCGCTCTTCGGACACGGGCACGCGGGGCTCGACGAGCCTCGCAGGGGGCGCGGTGGTCCCGCTCTCAAGCTGCGCCCCCGAATGCTGAGGGGCCGCCTCGTTCGAGACGGCCCCTCGCTTGTTGCTATCGTTCATGCTCCATGCCCTGCGGCGTGTCCAGCTCGCGGCACATCCCCCGCCAGGGGGGAGTCCACCGTGTCCGCCGGGCGCCGCTGTGGCTCTAGTACATTCCCTCACCCGGCATGGCCGGACCCTTCTTGTCGTCCTCGGGCTTGTCCGTGAGGATGGCCTCGGTGGTCAGAAGGAGACTCGCCACGCTCGCGGCGTTCTGGAGGGCCGAGCGGACGACCTTGGTCGGGTCGATGATGCCGGCCTTGACCAGGTCCTCGTACTCCTGTGTCGCCGCGTTGTATCCGAAGGTTCCCTTCTTCCCCTCGCGGACGCGCTCGACGACGATCGAACCCTCGACGCCGGCGTTCACCGCGATCTGGCGGATGGGCGCCTCGAGGGCCTTGATGACGATCTCGATGCCCGTCTGCACGTCGCGGTTCTTCTCCTTGAGCTTGCGGAGAGCCTCGGTCGTCCTCAGGAGCGCGACACCGCCGCCGACCACGATACCTTCTTCGACGGCAGCGCGCGTGGCGTGAAGCGCGTCCTCGACGCGCATCTTCTTCTCCTTCATCGAGGTCTCGGTCGGGGCGCCGACGTTGATCACCGCGACGCCGCCGGCGAGCCGCGCGAGTCGCTCCTGCAGCTTCTCGCGGTCGTAGTCCGACGTCGTGCGCTCGATCTCGCCTCGAATCTGCTCGATGCGGCCCTGGATGTCGGCCTTCTTACCCGCGCCCTGGACGATCGTCGTGTTGTCCTTGTCGATGACGATGCGCTTCGCGCGGCCCAGGTCGGAGAGCTGGGCGTTCTCGAGCTTGAGGCCCTTCTCCTCGGAGATCACGACGCCGCCCGTGAGCACCGCCATGTCCTCGAGCATCGCCTTGCGGCGATCGCCGAAGCCGGGAGCCTTGACGGCCGCGCCGTTGATCGTGCCGCGGAGCTTGTTGACCACGAGC
>CAZAQL010000185.1:0-3069 GCA_964487295.1 uncultured bacterium
GCGGCTCGGTCTTCTTCCGCTTCCGTTGTGGCGCCTTCGAGGTGGGCGTCTTGCGCCGTGGTGTCGGGCGGCCGGACGTGCCACCGTCGAGACGACTCAGGATGTCGCGCAGGGCGTCCTGCACGTCCGCTCGCTGCTCACTGTGTGAGTGGACCGCCTTGGCGAGGGGCACGAGCGTCGACTCGATGATCGCGAGCTGATGGTCGAGCGTCTCCGCGAGCCTCCCCGGCAGATCGCCGACCAGTTGCACCTCCAGCCGCGCTTCTTTCAGGGCGGTAATCGCCTCGTCGAGCGAGTCGTTTCCGCCCGACTCGCCGTTTGGCTTCTCCGCCGCCTCCGGTTGGGGACGCTTCTCGAGAGCGGTCCGAATCGCACCGAGCTCCTCGGACAACGGGCTACGCGCGAGCGCACTCTCGACGTCCCCCATCTTCTGGACCAGGCTGGCGAGCGGACCGGCCACCTTCGTCACCGGGTCGTCCTCGCCGCCGAACATGTTCCTGCGCGCGAATTCTCGCTTGATCTCCTCCCACCGGTTCCCCTGCTCCTCCCCCAATGTCCCACGAAGCTCGGCGAGCTTGAGCAGGTTCTGTTCAGCGCCCGTGGTGAGGGTCTGCGCCTCCTGCTGGTAGTGGTTGTCGATCAGACGCTGGACCTCCGAATCGTTCATCGCCGAGGCCACCTTCTCCACCATCTTGTTCATGTTGCGGTAGGAGCCCTGCAGCTGGAAAGGCGGCTCCGTACGGTACTCGTCCTTCATCCCTGCGGATCGGATGTATTCGCGATTGACGGTCAGCACCACGTCCCGGATCTGCATGAACTTCTGGAACAGGTTCACGATCTCCTGCGCGTCCACCGGCGAGTAGGCGTGGTCAAAATCAGACAATGGGATATTCTCACCTGCGGCCATCCGCACGAATCGATCGATGTCCTGCCGCGACTGGGTCGAGAGGTCCGCCGTCGCGTTGTGGGAGGTGAGCGCGTTCTCGATGTAGCTCATCTCGAACGCCTCTTCTTTCCCGGAGAGGATGTCACCCAGGTTGTAGGTGTCAGCGCGGTTCGCGAGCATGTCCGGGATCTGGAACCGGTCGCCCGACTCGGTGTACGGGTTTCCGGCCATGACGACCGCGAAACGTTTTCCGCGCAGGTCGTAGGTCTTCGTCCGTCCCTTCCAGACGCCCTCGATCCGTCGCGTCGCATCGCATAGTGAGATGAACTTCTGCAGAAACTCCGAATCCGTGTGCTGGACGTCGTCCACGTACAGCATCACGTTGTTCCCCATCTCCAGGGCGAAGTTGATCTTCTCGACTTCCTTGCGTGCAGTGGCGTTCGGTGCCTGGTCCGGGTCGAGCGACACGACGTCGTGACCGAGAGACGGCCCGTTGATCTTCATGAACATGAGCCCCAGCCGGCTCGCGACGTACTCCATCAGCGTCGTCTTCCCGTAACCCGGCGGTGAGATGAGGAGCAGAAGTCCGCTACGATCGCTGCGTCCTTCCTCCCCGGCCGCGCCGATCTGTTTGGCGAGGTTGTCGCCGATCAGATCGAGGTACACCTCGTCGATCAGGCGGTTTCGAACGAATGTACTGAGCACCTTCGGCTCGAGTTCTCCGAGCCGCAGACGGTCTCGCTCACCCTCCAGGAGTTCGTGCGCAGTGTGCCGGTATTGCCGGTAGGCGGGGACGCGTACGTTCCGAAAGTGCCGAAGCCGCGCGAGGAACTCGTCGAGCTGGATGGTCAGTACGCCCTCCTCGATGTTCGGGTGCTGCCCGAGCAGGTCCATCGCCTCAGCACGCGTGCGCGCCGAAGAGGTCTCACGGTCCAGCACATCGCGGGTCAGGTAGAGGGCGACGGCCTCGTGCAGCAGCGTCTCTGCCCCGTCTTGTCGTTCATGCCGCAGATATCCCGAGATCCAGTCGCGAATCAGTGTGATGACCTCGGTCATCGACTCGCGGATCTCGGCGACGTCCTCTTCGAACTCGGCACGGGAACCGGAGTGGTCGACGTGCTCCAGGAACCGCTGCAACAGCGCCTCCGCCTCGCCATTGGCTACGAACCGCGGGTTCTCGTCGACGAGCTCCTCCGCCAGGTACTGCCCGGCGTCGGTGACGATGCCGTCATAGGTGTAGAGCAGCTCTTCCAGACCTCGCTCTGCCGCAAAGGCGTCGATCGCCCCGGCGAGGTCGTCGCCGAGCGCCCGGAGCGGGCGCTCGTGATGATACGTCGCGCGCAGCCGGCCCAGGCTCATCCCGCGCCGCCACAGCGAACCGCGCTCCTCGTCGTCGGCGAACGCCCAGAACATCGTGGCGAGTGCGCGGGCGTCGCCCGAGAAACGCAACAGACCCGCGCCCAGATAGAGCGACGTGACACGTTCCAGGATCGTCGCCGCGTCGATGTCGTGCACTCCCCGCTCGTAGCCCTCGTCGTAGCGGTCTTCGATCGCTCTCCGGACGAGCTTCAGCACAGCGTCCTGGTCCTCGATCATGCCGTGCAGCTCATCGAGCTCGACCTCCCCCTCCCCTTCCTCCGCATCCAGCAGAATGCACGCGGCGAGGTATTCGGCCCGATAGACGTCCGGCGTCTCGGACGGCAGGTGCTGATCCCAGAACTCCCGTGTCGCTTCGAAGTCCTCATCGACGATCGGTTCGAAGAACTCGGTCCCGGTGACGTGGAGCGCCATTCGGTCGTCCCGCGGCACCATCGTGAGCTCGGCGTCCTGTGTGTTCACGCTGAAGCGGTGCCGGCCGAACTTGATGACGTTCGCGGAGTCCTCGAAGAGATCCAGCTTGTCCCGGAGCTGCCGAATCGCCTGATCGCGGGCGGACTTTAGCCGCGTCTCGATGTCGTCGGCTTTGACGTCCTCGTCCTGCTCTCGCAGTTTGGTCGCCATGTCGCGGACCTTCATCACCATCGCGTCGGACGCAAAGTAGGCGTTCAGGTCGTCGATCGACTTCATGTTTCCGGCGCGGCGCTCGATCCCCGCGATGATTCGCCCGGCCGCTTCGGCGATGGTGTGGGCCCGGCGCTGTCGCTCCTCCAGGAGCGTCTGTTTCTTGCCCTCGAAGACCTCGT
>CAZAQL010000186.1:0-349 GCA_964487295.1 uncultured bacterium
TCCGATGTCATGACCGTGGCGCTCTTCCCGGATCAGGATACGCGCGTGCGGTTCGCTCTTCGCGGCGTGATCGTTGTGCGGGGCAACAAGCTCAATCCGGATCTCGAGATCGTCGATGTCGACACCGACGAGGTCGTGAAGCGCATCCGCGGAAGTGATCGAACGCTCGGAGAGACGCGGGCCCTGGTGACCTCGGAGACGCCTCGACTTGCAGGCGACATCATTGTGAGCTCGACGCCAACAGGCGCTGAGATCTCGTCAGGCGAGCAGCGGTTCGGCCTGACTCCCGTCACACTGCAATCCTGCCCGTACGGCACGTACGCGCTCTCCGCCACACTCGAAGGGTACG
>CAZAQL010000186.1:359-3066 GCA_964487295.1 uncultured bacterium
TGACGCACGAGAGCCCGCAGACCACGGTGCGACTGGAGCTCTCGCCTGTCCCCGTTGTCAGCGAGGATGGTCGGAGAACCCTCAAGCACCCTCACGGCCTTCCCGATCCCGAGTCTCTGCCGACGGGAGAACCCAGGAAGCCGCCCCCGAGAGTGCCAGTGACGGAAGGGACCCCGCGAAAGACGGTTCCGAGAGACGTCTACGCTGACTTCCACTACGGACTCGGATACTGGTACGGCGTGCCGACGGACGACGCCTTCGAGAGCGTCATCTCGGACTGCCACACGCTCTCACTCGACCTCGGCGTCTCCATGCACTACCTCCGCCTTCAGCTGGAGGGCGTGTACGGTTGGACCGGCTACGGCGTCAGGGGCGAGGAGTCGGCGGCAACGTTCGTCGACGGAGAGGGTCGGGAGATCGGGATCAACTGGATCCGGCGAGCCGGCATCGGCGGCGATGCATCGCTCATGTTCCCCGTGGGGCGAACGGGGGATGGGTACGGCATCTACCCGTACATCGGGATCGGCTACCGCTTCGAGTCGATCATCACGCGGCCTCTCGAACCGTGGGTCGGTGTCGATGGTGAGGTTCACGACTACGAGACTCTGATCGATCCCATCGCCGTGGAGAACAACCACCGGTACTGGACCGCAGGGCTGTCCTGGGGCGGCATCAACACGAGGATCCGCGGCGGCCTCGACGATGCGGCGACCGGATGGTGGGAAGCGGGTTTGAGCTTCCAGAACGTCACCGTGAACCGCCAGGCCGGTCGACGTCAGGTGCGCCGCTCGGGACTGGGCCCTGTGTACAAGGACGTGCACTGGGGACTGAGCTACTCGTACGCGGCTCCCACGAACGACCATCTGAGAATGCTGTCGGGGGGCTGTCACTCGGGAACCCTCGGCGTCGGTGCGTGCATCGGCTACCTCCGCGTCCACCTCGATGGTGGATACGGCGTCACGTCCTACGACGGGAAGGGTGGAGACGATGCCGCATGGTTCGTCGATGGTGGTGGGAACGTCGTCCCTGTCGACTGGATCCACCGGGCGTCGTGCAGCGCTGAGCTCGCACTGATGATGGCGACGTCCAGGACAAGCAGCGGCGCGGCCATCTACCCTTATGCGGGCGTCGGACGAGCGGCGGAGATCCTGCTCGTGCGCCCCGGCACGGACTGGGTGTCAGAGGACGGAACCTCCCAGAGATTCGACTCACTTCAAGACGCGATCACCGTATCGAACCAGTTCATGTACTGGACGGTCGGCTACGTGCATGGCGCCCTGACCCTGCGGCTCCGGAGCAGCTTCGACGAGGTGCATACCGGATGGTGGGAGTTCTCCGTCGGGTTCCAGGGAACTGCGACCGGGAGATGAGATGAGAAGACGAAGAACTGCGCTCGTCGCCATCGTGGCATGGTTGCTTCTGCTGGCCGGATGCTCGCAGGACGGCGAACTCGTGGAGCCGCTTCTCTTCGGCGATGACGCGGACAGTCTTGCCGTGAGTGCCTCCGGTTCGGTTGACGAGCTGTCGTGTCCGACGAACGCGACGGAGTAGTCGCAAGGCCCGATCAGGACGTTGATGGATGAGCCCGTCACCGAGAAGCTCCTGGCCTCTTGCCCTTCTCGTGGCGCTTGCCACCGTGCTTCCCGTCCGTGTCGCCGCGGAGTGCCGTTTCTACGAAGCAGTGGACGCGATGACGGCCGGACGCTTCGGCGAGGCCGCCGCGATGTTCGATGAGTGCATTCGGGAACGGCCTGACGATCCGGGCCTCCTGCTCAACTACGCCGACTGCGTCGTGCGAGGGAGGCTTGAGGGGCGCCACGTGGACATGGCGAAGGCGCGGATCGGACACGCGCTTCAGGTAGCCGGCAAGGCGACCGAGACCGAAAGGGCGTACGGGCTTCTGGGCGAGATGGGATACCGGGAAGCGCAACGCCTGCCCCTGGACGACGAGCACATGCTGGCGCGGATCGCCGCCCTGGAGGCCTGCATCGAGCATCTCACCCTCGGTGGACGAGCCGTCATCGCCGACATCGCTTCCGAAGAGCTCGACGACGCCAGGACGCGGCTCGAGAGGTTCAAGACCACACGCTACTCCGAGACCCGGACAGTTCTGGCAGCGGACGAGGCCACCCTCGGGCGTTTCAACGAGTGCCTGGCCAGGCTCCGCGAAGTGGACTCGGTCGCGGGCTTCGATTCCAGAACGCCGCCGCTGAGGCAGCGCATCGACGAGGCCAAGACCGAGCGCCGCCGTGTCCTCAGCGAAAGACTGCGCGCGTCACTCGACTCGCGCGAGTGGCACCGCGCGTCTTCCATCACCGCCGAACTCCTGATCGAGCCTCCCTACGACAGCAGACTCCTCGAGCAGCGCGATTTCGTTGCCGGGCGCATCAGGGAGATCGAGGAGCTGAAGCGCGCGGCGAGCATCGCATCGCGTGTGCGGGACTACGGCGCGAAGCTGGATGCGTACCGCGAGCTCAGGAGAGTGGACCGCGCGGCTCTACAGGGCGCCTACACGGAGACGCTTCGCGTGACTTACCATGCTGCCATCTCGCGCGCGGAGGACAACGAGAGTTGGGATGAGCGGGAGGCGCTCATCCGGTCACGGAGCGACGATGGCATACTCTCCGGTCCCATGTGGTGGGGGGCTGTCCTCGTCTGGGTCAAGACGCACCCCCTTCTGACGGGCACCGGCGCGGTCCTCGCCGCC
>CAZAQL010000187.1:0-2925 GCA_964487295.1 uncultured bacterium
GCGCGCGGCGGCGGAGACGCACATCGTCCACAACGGAGGCGGCGGGATGTACGACACGATCCAGGAGGGGGTCGACGCGGCCGCAGACGGGGACATCGTTCTCGTCCTTCCGGGCGTCTATGAGGGCGAGGGCAACGAGCACATCACGCTTTTCGCGAGGAGCATCACGGTCACGTCGTACGGCGGCCCCGATGTGACGGTGATCTCGGGCGCGAGCATCACGGACCACGGCGCCGGCTTCTACATCTCGACGGGAACGCCCAACCACGCCATCATCGAGGGGTTCACGTTCCGGGACCTCACCGCGGTGCGGCACAACGGAGGGGCCATCCACAGCAGCAACTCGGTGGTCACCGTGCGCGACTGCGTGTTCGAGAACTGCGTCGCGACGCGAGACTACTATGGAGGGAGCGGCGACGGCGGCGCCATCTGCTTCAACGGGAGGCAGGCGGCCTGCTCAACGATCGAGGACTGCGTGTTCCTTGACTGCGAGGCGGACGGCGCCTGGGGCGGGGCCGTCTTCGTGGACGAGCAGGCGGTCACGATCACGGGCTGCACGTTCGACGGATGCTCATCCCGAAGCACCGGGGGCGCCGTCCTCATCAACGACATGGCGCTCTACGGCGACATGCACTCCGACATCACCGACTGCGTCTTTCGAGGCAACACGACCGGCGATCACCATGACTCCGCCATCCTCACGATCAACAACGCCTCCCAGCCGTCCGATGCCTCCGTGCGCAACTGCACGTTCGTCGCCAACGAGCCTCCGAGGTCGCTCCTGTCGTTCGGCACCGGCACCACCATGGAGCGCTGCATCCTCGCCTTCAACGCCGGAGGCTCGTCCTCGTACGAGCTCATTGACACTCCCCCTGGTCTCGGGCGTCCTCTCACCACGCAGTGCGTCATCTACCAGAACGCACACGGCGATTCGCTGGCCGGAGACCACGAGGACAACCTCTTCGCTGACCCGCTGCTGTGTGACTTCCCGGGCGGCGACCTCTCGCTCTGCGCCGACTCGCCGTGCCTTCCCGGGTCGCCCAACAGCGCGTGGGGCGAGCGTGTCGGCGCGCTCGGACAGGGGTGCGACGAGTGCTACTCCCCCGTGCGCGAGCTGTCCTGGGGCGTCCTCAAGGCGCTCTACCGCTGAGTCGGGCCCCGGCTTTACTCCCCTCTCCCCACCTGCTAGAATCGCTTCATTCACCCGAAAGGCACGCGCACGCGGAACCCCCGAGGAGCGCGCCTCCTCGCGCTGAGGGTTCCGCCGGCACGCACTCCGGAGGTCATCACATGAGAGACCAGTTCCAGAGGATCCTGACAGACCTGGGCATCGAGGGGACCATGAGCGGGGCCGCGGAGGGATCGTTCATCGCCAACCCGACGGGTCCGGAGATCAAGGCGACGACGCCGATCGACGGCAGTGAGCTCGCGACCGTCAGATGCGCCTCGGCGGACGACTTCGATCGCATCATGGACCGCGCGCAGGACCGGTTCCGGACGTGGAGATCCATGCCCGCGCCGAAGCGCGGCGAGGTCGTGCGGCTTCTGGGCAACGAGCTTCGCAAGCACAAGAAGGAGCTCGGCGCGCTCGTCACACTCGAGATGGGCAAGATCCGCGGCGAGGGCGAGGGTGAGGTGCAGGAGATGATCGACATCGCCGACTTCGCCGTCGGCCTGTCCCGGCAGCTGTACGGCCTGACGATCAAGTCGGAGCGGGACGGCCATCGGATGATGGAGCAGTGGCATCCGCTCGGCACCATCGGCATCATCTCAGCGTTCAATTTCCCGGTCGCGGTCTGGGCGTGGAACGCGTGCCTCGCCGCCGTCTGCGGCGACACGATGGTCTGGAAACCGTCCTCCAAGACGCCGCTCACGGCTATCGCCGTGCAGATGATCGTCAACCGCGTCACGAAGGACATGGACCTCGATGGCGTGTTCAACCTGGCCGTCGGACGCGGCCGCGACGTTGGTGAGCGCCTCATCCGGGACCAGCGCGTGCCGATGGTCTCGTTCACGGGCTCGACCGACATGGGCAAGCGTGTCGGCGAGGTCGTCGGCGGGAGGCTCGGGAGCACCATCCTCGAGCTCGGCGGCAACAACGCCATCATCATCGACGAGTCGGCCGACCTCGAGCTCGCGCTCCGCGCGGTCCTCTTCGGCGCGGTCGGCACATCGGGGCAGCGCTGCACGTCGACCAGGCGCGTCATCATGACAGAGCCGGTCTACGACCGGATCAAGGAGCGACTGGTCGCCGCTTACAAGCAGGTGCCGATCGGCAACCCGCTCGACGACGGCATTCTCATGGGCCCGGTCGTCGACGAGTTCGCGGTCGAGAACATGATGAAGGCGGTCGAGCGGATCAAGGGGCACGGCGGCACCATCGTCTACGGGGGCGAGAGGCTCGAGCTCGACGGGCTCGAAGGCGGGTTCTACGTCCAGCCGACCATCGCCGAGGCCGACAACTCGTGGGACATCGTCCAGGAGGAGACCTTCGCACCGATCGTCTATCTGATGAAGGTCAAGGACATCGACGAGGCCATCGCCGTTCACAACGACGTCCCGCAGGGCCTCTCGAGCGCGATGTTCACGCGCGACCTCCTCGCAGCGGAGACGTTCCTCTCCCCGGCCGGCTCGGACTGCGGCATCGCCAACATCAACCTCGGCACGTCCGGGGCGGAGATCGGCGGCGCGTTCGGCGGCGAGAAGGAGACGGGCGGCGGCCGCGAGTCGGGTTCCGACGCGTGGAAGGCGTACATGCGCCGCCAGACGAACACGATCAACTACTCGACCGAGCTCCCCCTCGCGCAGGGGATCAAGTTCGACCTGTAGGCGATCAGCATGCCGGGCGGTGGGCGTCGCCCGCGCGAAGAACGCCGCGCGAGTGCCGGGCCGGGCGGTGGGCGCCGCCCGCGCGAAGAACGCCGC
>CAZAQL010000188.1:0-2905 GCA_964487295.1 uncultured bacterium
TCCTGGTCGTCGGCAACGAGGAGCTCTTCGACCAGCCGATGTCGCACTTCGGCGATGTGAAAGTGATCGAGCTGGACTAGGGGAGTGGCCTAGCGCGGCCGGGGGCGCTGCTGTCCGATCGGCGCTCTGGAGCCGAAGCTTGAGGGAATCAACGAACGGGCCTGTCCTGGAGGACGGGCCCGTTCTCTTGCGATACGACTGCTGCTGGAGACTTCCGCTCGAGGCTATCTGATGATGACAGCCTTGCAGAGCCGAGCACGTCCGTCACAGACGACTCGGACGAGGTAGACGCCGGAGGAGACATCGCGCCCACGCGTGTCACGCCCGTCCCAGACGGCCGACAGCGAGTCACCATCTCTGTTCGCGCAGCCCCTCCAGATGATCCTGCCAGATGTGGAGTACACGGTGACGGCTGCATCCAGCGTGTTGCGCGGTGCCTTCGTCTGAATGCGGACCGAGCTTCGGCTCGGCACCGGATGGCAGGACACGCCGCGGGACGCCAGGTCCTCGATAGCCGGGTGCGATGATGCGACGCCGGTCGGAGTCAGCTGTCCGTCGGGAACGAGCCAGTTCAGGACCCGCCTCATCACCTCGGATCGCGTACCCGGATGCACGCCGCCAGTCGGGATCGCCTCGAAGGGGAAGGCGAAGAACACGGTCCGGAACGCGGTGCTCTCGGCAGAAGCGGGGTATCGAGTCGCCGCTCCCGCGCCTCCCCCGGTGACAGTGAAGACCCTGGCTGCTGAGGGGTCCGGGAAGACCGAGTCCGACGTGTTCGGGTAGTCATACAGCAGAGGATCGAACACCATGCCGTCACCGATCGGGTCGGCAGACACGCCTGTGACTCCCGTTGCCGCCGTGTTGAGGAAGCGACCGCCCAGATGGAGGTACCCCGCTGCGAAGTCGGAGAGTCCGGCTTCCTCCTCGTTCAGGTAGTCTTGTGAGGAGAGGAAGAGGCTACCGCCGCCATCCAGGTAGCCGGCAAGCAACAGCTCCTCGTCTGAGCTGAGCGTCGTTCCCTTGATTCCAGGCTGCATGTCGGACGTGAACCAGACCACTGCGTCGTAGCTGTTGATGAGGTCAGCCTCGACCGGGCCGTCAGGCACCACCTGCCACATCCGATACGCGAGGTGGCTTCCCTCGAGAGCCCTCTGGTACCGGCTCTCATAGGCTCCGAAGTCGTCGTCATCAATGAGGAGAACCTCCGGGTCAGCATAGAACACTGCCGTCGTCTCAGCTCCGTCTGCGACGATCTCCAGCACGAACTCCACCGGGCCGGGCTGACGCGCGGCATGGACCTCGATCCCGAACGTTGCCAGCCCGCTCGCGCGCTCTCCCCACACCATGTCGGGAAACGATGCGTATGGCTGCGTCACATCGACCAGAGCGTCGGTCGTTGCCAGCGACGCGGCGACGCTCCTCGCCGTGCCGAACCGGCATCGGAGCTCCACCTGGACCAGAGCGGACTCGCCGGGGTCGAGGTGTCCGTCACCGTTTCCTCCTGATGTGTCATCAATGACGTGCGATTGGTAGCTGACGACAGGGGAGTCCGGGACCGAACTCCTGACAACGCCGTCGGCGGTCGTGTAGTACACGCGGGACAGATTATCGAAGGCCGCGTCACGCCCGTGCTCGCTCTCGTTCGTGACCGGGTCAGTCAGCGTCGTCCACCCTCGACCTGAGTCGACGCTGTAGTACAGGTACTGAGGGCCTCCGTGGTGGTCATAGCCGAGGACCACCGTGTCCACGCGGTGCGGATGGGGTTCGAGAACGAGCGTCCTGAGATCCTCGTGGTAAGGGATCCCGGAGAGAACGAGCGCGTCCCATTCATCGCCGCCAGTGGACGTCTCGTAGACGGCGCCGACGACGCCAAAGTTGTACGAGCCGGCTCCCGCGATCAGCCTCTCTGGATTCTCTGCCGACATGTGGAGGCGGGACACGCAGGCGAGCGCTCCAGGCGGCACACCTTCTTGTCCAGGGTCATCGGTTCGCGACCAGTTCGCACCGCCGTCCGATGTCTTGTAGATCCCGGCGCCGCCAGTCTCGTAGTGGAACGTTGAAACATAGATTCTGTTGGAGTCGCTCGGATCCACGACGATGTCGGAGATCTCGACCATGGATCCCGGCGGCGGTTCTACACCGATGTCCACCCAGCTCAACCCGCGGTCGCAGCTCCTGAGGACGCGGCCGAGAGTCGTCCCGACGAACAGCCGACGGCTGCACGTCGGATCGGCACTCAGAACCTGCGCTCCGATGCCGTTTGTCACGCTGACCCACGTGACTCCACCATCAGAGGATCTGTAGATGCTGTCTCCGACGGCCAGCGCAAAGCGGGGTCTCTCTGGGTCGAAGAGCACGTCCCGCACGCCGGACATGCCTGCCACCAGGTCCCACGTGGCCCCGGCGTCTTCAGTCCGATACACGTTCCGTTCATAGTCGTCGAACGCGACGGCGAGGATCGAGTCTCCGGTGGCCGGGGCAACTGCGACTGCATTGACCTCGCGAGCCGGTCCGATCATCTCCCAAGTCAGTGCTGCGCAGGCTGGTGCAGGGCAAGTGGCGGTTGCCACGAGAGTGCAGAGCGGCGTAGGTGCCAGAGGGAGCAACCAGGAGCAAAGCAGTACCTGCAGCAGCGTGCCGGTTCTGTAGCGGTTCTGCGTCACTGTACGGCCTCCACGGCAGGAATCGCTTCGAGCGCAAGACCATGCCGCGCGATGTCTCACTCTGAATGCGCCGTTGATCGATACTGAGTATACCACATGCGCTGGACGTTCAGCTCTCGAGCCAGCCCAGGGGGCCCGGGATGCACCGCTATAGGTGGCTTCGGCGCACGAGGCGCCCCACCGTTCGGGGTGTTGTAGCAAAGCGAAAGTGTCCTCTTAACTGCAGAGCATAAATGTCCTCT
>CAZAQL010000189.1:0-2894 GCA_964487295.1 uncultured bacterium
CGCCCGCCGTCTGATCGATCGTGGTGAACCCGGTCGCGTCACTCATGTCCCAGTACGCGAACAGCGTGTTGACGCGGTTCGGGCCCGTGAACTCGGTGGCGTACTCGGTCTGAAGCTTCGCCGAGGCGACACCGGCACAGAGCGCCAGAACTGCCAACGCAATGACCAGCTTCTTCATGCTTTCCTCCCTCGAGAGGTACAACGCCAACTCTCCCAACCTTCTACGGGTGGCTCCGCCGTGCAGTGGGATCACGCGTCGCCAGCCCAGCGGCATACGGAGCGGCGACCGTTTGTCCGTCGCCCCGCTGCTGCCGCACTGCCTGTCACAAGAAAATCACCCCTCCCCCAGGGTTGTCCCACTACGCCACGGCCCAAGCACACCCGCTTGGCCCACAGCCTTCAGACGAGGCCTCCGCAGAGACCGCATCCTTCGAACCGTCTTGAGTATACAACTGTTGTACCGCTTTGTCAAGAGATAGTCACCCTGTAACCCTGCCCACACAAATGAGTTACGCTCAGCCCCAACTCCCCATCTTACGGTGCTTTGCACCACTCCAACCGATTGGCCAGAGTACCGGGCCAGCACACCTCTTCCCGATCGGTCCACCTGAAGAGAAGCGGGGGGCCCGCGCTGCGGACCCCCCGCTCTGCTGCTTCCAACATTGTCGCCTTCGGTGCCTGCGGTTCGCCAGGCCGCCGCTCGCGGCGGCCAACCGCCAGGCTGCCGCCGAAGGCAGCAGTCCTACTTCAGCATCACCATCTTGTGGCTCTCGACGAAGTTCGGCGCGGTCATGCGGTAGAAGTAGACGCCGCTGGCGCACTTCGCTCCCGCATCGTCCGTGCCGTCCCACACGACGAAGCCACTGGCGCCCGCTCCGAGCTCCTCATCGAGCAGCGTGCGAACGACCTTGCCGGCGACGTTGTAGACCTCGATCGTCGCAGGGCCCGCCTCGCGGACGCTGTAGGCGATCTTCGTCACCGGGTTGAACGGGTTCGGAACGGCGTGCGACAGCGCGTTCTTGAACCCGTCGTCGACCACGCCGGTCGGGTTGGTCGTCGGCGTCTGGCCGAAGTAGGTCATGATGTTGTCCATCAGGTTGACCCGGTCGGCAACGCCGGTGTTGTAGTAACCCGTCGACGGATCGAGGCTGTCCATCATGAACTCCATACCGAAGCCGAGCGCCACCGTCTGGTAGCCCAGCGTCGGGTGCGTGTACGCGACGCCCGCGGGCAGCTCGCTCGCGTCCGTCTTCTCGTACAGCGCGACGATCTGCGTCGCCGGGGACGTACCCGCCAGCGGCTCGATCACGTCGAAGTAGTTCAGGTTCGGACAGCCGCCGCGGAGGATGGCCTCCCCGTCGTCGTAATCCATGAACGTGAAGGCGCCACCGGCGTCCTTCAGGATCGGCAGACTGTCGACCGTGACGTCGCCGACCTCGTCCTGGATGTAGTTCACGGCCAGCCACAGGTCGGTGAAGTTCTCCGAGTCCTTGCCGGCCTCGACCATCTCGTAGGCCCAGTCGTTACCGGTGACAAGGAAGTTCCTCTCCTTGCCGGCGCCGGCCTCGTTGAGCCAGCTGATCACGTTCTGCTGATCCTCACGCCAGAAGCAGAACGAGTTGAACTCGTCCGTGAACCAGATGATGGTGTCGTAGTACTTGTAACCCATCGTGTCCGGACCCTCGGACTGAGCCGTGCCCGACGGAACCTCCACGTCGTAGGTCTCCCACTCGTAGCCCAGGATGCCCAGGGCCTCGCGGAAGTAGTACTCCGAGCTGTGGAAGTAGTCACGCTGCTCGCTCGGCGTCAGACGGCCGTGCTTGTCGACCAGGAGCAGGCCGGGGTCGGTCGTCGTGGCCTCGAGCGGCAGGATCGAGATCTCGAAATAGCTGTTCGGCGCGGCGCCGGGATAGGTCGCCACGTTGCCGACGCCGTCGATCGCCTCAAAGTAGTAGAAGATCTCCGCGCCGCGGTACATCTGATTCGCCGGCGGCGGGCAGACCCACGAGTTGCCCTGCGGGTCCTCACGACGGCACGGGTAGGCCTCCCACGTGTCGCCGCCGTCGTCCGACGCCATCACCGTCACCGACGCAACGTCGTCATCGTCCTTGACGTCGATGTAGGCCGTGTCGAGGAGCGCGTCGTTCAGCTGCTCGTGGTACCAGTCGTTGAACCGGTCCCAGTTGCCGTACGTGAACGCCGTGCCGGGGTCACCCGACGGGATGCCGACCCACTGCCGCGCGAGGAGGATTCCGGCCCGGTGCAGGCCCGGAGCCGAGGGATCGCTGTTCTCAAGCTGCCAGGCGATGGCCAGCCAGTCATTGCCAGCGAAGGCATCCCAGTCGTCGGCCCAGACGCCCCAGAACGGACCGCCGTACCATCCGCCCGGGTTCTCGTCGATGAAACCGTCCAGCGACGTGACGCACGCCTGGTTGTCGTCCGACGCCAGCCACAGGTCGAACCTGTTGTTCGAGTCGTACGGCAGATCGACCCACATGTCCCAGAAACCCACGAGCTTCTCGGCGCCGCTGACATCGATCGGCGGCGAGATGAGCCACGTGTACATCCCGTCGACCGTGACGAACGTCGACGGATCCGTCGCGCCCATCATCCAGCCGGTGCGGTTCTCACACGTGAAGCCCTGGCCCGTGAAGAAATCGACCCCGAAGAGGCCGCGCCGGAAGGTCAGACCAACCTGACCCTGGGCGGCCTGGTCCTCGTGCACCCAGCCGTTGTCGCCGGGCGACTCCGCGTCGTCGGTCCACACGGAGACGTCGTTGACCTTGAGGTTGAAGTTGTCCAGCTGCCAGGCGCCGTCCTGCACCGAGTTCAGCGGCGCGTTGTTGTACTGGTCCTGAGCCGAGTAGGCCTCGTCCGTCTCGACGCGCAGGCGG
>CAZAQL010000190.1:0-2891 GCA_964487295.1 uncultured bacterium
TGGGCCACACGCTGGCGGCCACGACAAGCCAAACTGCGGCCGCATAGGAACCTATGGAGAAGTAGCGGAAGACGTTCGCCTGATAGTATGCGTCGTCGATCGGTGTGATGCCAGATGCCATCAACCCGAATCCCATGAAGGTCGAAACCGCGGCCAGGATGCCGTACATACACCAACGCTGCAGCCCCACCTCCAGCTTCCGGTCGCGGACCAAGAGCCAAAAGACCATCCCTTCCATGACGAGCAGGAATGGGCGAAGATCTCGCAGCACGTATCTGTCAACCGATCTTCCGTCAAGGAGTAGCGTCACGACGCCCAAGCCGAGGATGAGCCCGAGTAGGGCGAGGTCGCGGATGAGGACTCTGGGTGCGTGCTTGCGTATCAGGCGGATGGGCAGGCCGGCGAGGAGGGCCAGGAAGAAGAAGTCGTGGACATGCAGGCCGCCACGGTAGGTCCAATCGTCGAAGGCGATCGAACTCGGGATGAGCATCAGCGATCCCACAAACAGGCTCAGCCCCACCCGCCTCGTGCTCAGAGCGAGAACCCCGAGTAGCGTGAACCACGTAGCGAGTACGGCGAAGATGGCGGTCAAGACTCTATTCCGGCCATGAGTGAATTCACCCGAGCTTTTGTGCGCGCATGAGAGTCCTCCACTTGCTCTACTCCAGCTTCCCCGATCGCGCCGGTGGGAGCGTTCGAAGCCATGAGATCTTGAGAGCTCAGAACTCCTTGGGGCTTGAGACAGTGGCTGTCAGCAGTCCATTCCAGCAGCCCGACCGAGCCGGAAGCGAGAGGGAGGAGTGGGATGGTGTCGTCTACCGTCGAACCTATCCCAGCGGCAGCGATCTAGGAATCAGCGAGTCGGGTTCAGGACACTTAGGACGGCTCCGCAAGCTATGGTCCTTGCGTGCGTTCCGTCGCTGGGTAGGTGATCTCGTAGCATCAGAGCCTGTGGACGTCATTCACGCGCACAACAACTTCTTGATGGCCAGAGTGGCATTGGACGTGGGAAGACACTCCTGTATCCCGGTCGTCTACGAGGTGCGCTCGTTGTGGGAAGAGAGACTGAGGACGAGTGCGATAGCGCCTCTCGGCTACACTCTCTGGAGCATGGCTCGCCGACTGGAAGAACAGAGTGTGGTGGAAGCGGACGAGGTAGTCGCCATCAACGCTGCTCTGGCTGACGACCTCGAGTGCAGAACCGGACGCCGTGCACACGTTGTGGGGAATGCCGTAGTCGCGGACCCGGAGGTTCTTACGCTGCCGCCGTCGAGCGGAGGACGCCACATCGCGTACTTGGGGAGCATGAGTCCAATCGAAGGACTCGACATGCTGGTCGATGCATTCGTCGCCGCGAGCAGGGGAGTTCCGGACGCGACTCTGTCGCTGCATGGCGGCGGGCGGGATCTCCAGAAGCTGAGAGACAAGTGCGCTCCCCACCCCAACATCACCGTTCACGGGCCTTTCCAGTACGCGAAGCGTGGAGACCTGTACCGAACGATTGATCTGGTGGTTCTGCCCCGCCTACCCCTTCGAATCGCGCACACGGTAACTCCGCTCAAGCCCCTGGAGGCAATGGTCTTCGGGCGTCCGGTATTGGCATCTGATGTAGGCGGCCATCGCGAGCTCATCCGGCACGGCGAAAACGGCTGGCTCTTCCGGGCGGGAGATCGGGCCGACCTGGAGTCGAAGCTGCGATTGTATTTCCTGGATGACGGTGCTCGCCACGAACTGTGCACGGAGATCGCGACAGCCGGACGGGAGAGGGTGCTGGCCCGGCACACTTGGAGCGCCCGGGCCGAACAGTATCGTGGCTTGTACCATGCGCTATCGCGCACCGAGGGATCGGTTTGATGAAATCTCGACGCGTATTCCTCGTCTGTTCGGCCGGCGGCCACTTCGAGCAGGCCTACAGGCTGCTGACGGCCCTCGAGGGGTTCGAAGTGACGTTCATCACGGAGCGGAAGGCCTCAGCCGAGGGTTTGGATGCCGCTCACCGTGTGCTTCATCTTCCGCACGCCTCCGGCGGTAGGAATATCTTCTTCGTATTCGGGTTTCTCTGGAACTGTTCGGTCAGTTTGTGGAGACTCCTTCGGTTTCGCCCGGAGGCCGTGATCTCCACTGGCGCGCACACGGGCGTCCCGAGCTGCGTCCTTGGCAAGCTGTTGGGCCGCCACGTAATCTTCATCGAGAGTTTCGCTCGGATTACGTCGCCCAGCCTCAGCGGCCGAATCGTATACCCGTTTGCAGACCTGTTCCTGGTGCAGTGGGAGTCGCTGTTGCGGTACTACCCGCAGGCGGCATACTGGGGCAAGATATACTGATTTCAGGCCCATTCAGGACACTCCTGACGAACCGAAGCTCTCGCGACGCCGAGACTTGAGGGTACATGATCTTCGTCACGTTCGGCACACATCGGCTACCGTTTCAACGCCTCGCACGGCGAGTCCGAGAGGGATTGGAGGCTGGAGATGTGGCTCGTTCCCAGCTGCTTATTCAGTGTGGCCATACCCCGGTCCCAGGGATCGAGCTTGGGGCGAGCCTACGGGATTTCCTCAACCCGGAGGAGTACGCGGGCTGGATGACCCGCGCGTCTATCGTCGTGACGCACGGTGGCACTGGATCCGTCATCCGAGCATTAGAGTCCGGTAAACGGTTGATCGTCGCTCCGCGTCGGGCCGAGTTCGGCGAAGTCAGTGACGATCATCAGGTCGACATGGCCCGGGAGATGCGAGAAGGGGGCTACTGCGTAGAATGGGACCTTGAATCACAGTCTCTCGGTCAAGTGCTCCGCGCGGCAGACACACTGCCAGGTGAACAGCCTTCCTTCTCGTGGCCCTCCCTCCTCCCGCGCCTTCGCGACCATATGGTTCGTCGGTGACGCTCTGTCA
>CAZAQL010000191.1:0-2843 GCA_964487295.1 uncultured bacterium
GAACCAAGGAGCCTATCACCGCACGTGCAGATTGTCAACACAGCCGGTGCGTCACGGCAGGTCGATGTACCCGCGAAGACGGCTGCGTCTCTTGTAGTGACGGAGCTTCCCTATGGCCTTCTTCTCGATCTGCCGGACACGCTCCCGCGTCACGCCGAAGATCGCTCCGACCTCCTCGAGCGTCATCGGCGCCTGGTCCTTGTCGAGTCCGAACCGGAGCCTGATGATGCGTTCCTCGCGCGGATCGAGCTCACCGAGCACCTCATTGATCTCCTCACGAAGGAGCTTGAATGACGCGTAGTCGGAGGGGGATATGACCTTGGTGTCCTCGACGAAATCGCCGAGGCTCGAGTCCTCGTCCTCCCCGATCGGACGGTCCAGCGATATCGGCTGCTGCGCCGCCTTGAGGATACCCTTCACCTTGTCCTCGGAGAGCTCGAGTTTGTCCGCGATCTCGTCGACGGAGGGGTCGCGCCCCTCCTCCTGGACGAGTTGACGCGTCGTCCGGACGACCTTGTTGATCGCCTCGATCATGTGAACCGGAACGCGAATGGTCCTCGCCTGGTCGGCGATCGCCCTCGTTATCGCCTGCCGGATCCACCAGGTCGCGTAGGTCGAGAACTTGTAGCCGCGCGTGTAGTCGAACTTCTCGACGGCACGCATGAGGCCCGTATTGCCTTCCTGGATGAGGTCGAGGAAGTCCAGCCCGCGGTGCGTGTAGCGCTTCGCGATCGAGATGACGAGCCGTACGTTCGCCTCGACCATCTCCGTCTTGGCCCGGTTCGCCTCATACTCGCCCGTCTTGATCCTGTGCAGGATGTCCTTGAGGTTGCAGCAGTCGACTCCGCACTCGCGCTCGATGCGCCTCAGGGCCCGTTTGCGGTTACGGATCTCGTTTGCGAGCTCCTCGGCCTCTTTCTTGAGAGTCGCGACCGATTTCGCCCGGGAGCTCTTCGGCTTCGTCTTCTTCGTCGCGGCCGCGCCCTTCTTCTTCGCCTCGCGGGCGGCCGCGCGTTCACGCTTCCTCTTCGCCTCCGCGCGCTCGACCCGCCGCACCGCCTTCTCGTGGGCCTGCGAGAACTCCTCGAGCTCCTCCTCAAGGCGTTGCACCTTGTCGACGAGTTCGGCGATCCGAGCGCTCATTTTCGCCACCTGCGGGGGGCTCAGGCTGAGCTTGTCGGCCTCGGTTCTCAGCGACTTCTTTCGGCGCTCGATGGCCTTCTCGGTCTGCCGGGCGTGCTGAGGCTTGGCCTTGCTGAGCTTCTCCTCAAGCTCCCGGCGCTCCTCGTCGAGCTTGATGATGCGGTTCATCCGGAGCACGACGCGACGGCGCTCCTCGTTGCCGGTGGCGTTCTTCCGCTTCCTGTCGATGCGCACGACCCGGTCCATTCGGACCTTCTCGGACTTAAGACGCTCGGCGAGCGTCGACATGCGCTTCATCGTCGTCAGCGACTCGAATATCGCGTTGTAGGCCATGTTCTCGGCCGCCTCGATCCGCTTGCAGATCTCAACCTCGCCCTCGCGGTCAAGCAGCTTGACCTGCCCCATCTCCCTGAGGTACATCCGCACCGGGTCATCGAACCGGAGCCTCGGCTGAGCCTTCGCCTTTCGCGTCGCGTCGCGCTTCCGCTTCGCTTCGCGCACCTTCTGGTCCACGACCTCGACCCCGGCGTCACCGAGCCGGCAATAGACGTCGTCGACGACGTCGATGTTGATATCGCTTCCGAAGTACGAGCTGAACTCCTCGTACGTCAGGGTCTTCGAGTCGCCGGCGTCCTTCACGATCGCGGCTGCGATCTTCTCTGCTGAACGTTTCGCCATCTGTCTCGTTCGCCCCCCGGTCAGAGAATCACCTGCCGCCTCTCAGCGACTCGAGCTCTCGAGCGAGCTCGAGCCTGCGCTGGACGCGCTCCATGAGCGTGCTGTCGTCGGTGAGCTCGGCCGCGCGGATCTCCTCCTCCACGGCTCGAATCTCCCACTCGATCCGGGCGCGTCTCATCGTTCCAATATAGTCATCACAGAGCCGACCGCCATCCTCGGGCAGCTCGCGCATCGCGAGTTCCGTCAACAGTCTGGCGGCCTCCGGCCCGTCCTCGGGCTCGATCAGCGCCGAGACGTCCACGGTGCGCCCTTCGGCCTCCCAGAGACGCCCCACGACCGTCCGCACGGGCTCGCTGATGAACTCCTCCGGACTCACCGTCGCTCTGACGCGCTCAGCGTACCGGCCTCCCGCCAGCAGCAGCGAGAGGAGCCCCTCCTCGGCCGAGCGGACGGCGCCCGTCGGCTCTCGGTCGCGGCGCGGGGCGGCCTCACCGGCCGGCGAATCCGCGTTCGCTTCCGACCCGACGGCTCCCGGGCCGCGCTCGCGCGTCCGGCCTCCGGCTCCGGTCCCGCGAGGGCGACGCGATGTCCGTTCAGCCCGCCTCGCCTCGTACAGCCTGACGACGGCGCCCGGTCTCAGAGAGAGCGCCTCGGCGACCTTCTCGAGCATCAGATCCGCCTTGATCGGGTCGTCGACTCGCGAGACCGTCTCGATGAGAGCGCGCGCCGCCTGCTCGCGCCCGTCCGCCGTGTCGGCGGCGCGCGTCCTCACGAAGAAGTCGATGAAATCAAGCGACGACTCGAGCTGCCCCCTGAGCGCATCCGGACCGTGCTCGCGAAGGAACGAGTCGGGGTCGCTCCCCCCTGGAAGCGCGGCGACGCGGACCTTGAGGCCGAGCTCGACCAGTGTCTCCGCGGCTCGCGTCGCGGCCGAGAGTCCGGCGTCGTCTCCGTCGTACGCGACGAAGACCTTGTCCGCGTGGCGCTCTATGATCTTCGCCTGCTCGCGAGTCAGAGCCGTC
>CAZAQL010000192.1:0-2341 GCA_964487295.1 uncultured bacterium
CATCGGGATCGAGGCGGCGGAGGTGTTCCCATACTTATGGATGTTCACGTACACCTTGTCCATCGGCAGGCCGGCCCGCTCCGCGACCGACGTGATGATCCGGATGTTGGCCTGATGCGGGAACAGGATGTCCAGATCCTCACCGGACAATCCCTGCTGCTCGAGCACCTTCATCACGGAACCGCTCATGGCCCGCACGGCGTTCACGTAGACCTTGTTTCCGATCATGTGGATCGCGTGATCCTGAGCATCGACCGTCTCGTGAGAGGCCGGTAGCCGGGAGCCGCCCGCGGGACACGTGAGGAGTTCGGCGAGCTTGCCGTCGCTCTGAATGTAGTGATCAACGAGCCCGATCTCGGGACCGCACGGCCTCAGGACAGCGGCGCCCGCGCCGTCCCCGAAGAGCACACACGTCGCACGGTCGGTCATGTCCACGAAGCGCGTCAGCGTCTCGGCGCCGATGACGAGCGCCGTGTCCACGGCCCCCGCCCTGATGAACTGCGCCGCGACGACGGTGCCGTAGACGAACCCGCTGCAGCCGGCCCCGATGTCGAAGGCGAAGGCGTTGTTCGCGCCGATCTTGTACTGCGTCAGACACGCGGTCGACGGGAAGAGCATGTCAGGGGTGGCCGTTGCAACGACGATCATCCCGACATCTTCGGGGGAGACGCCGGCCTGATCGAGTGCCCGCTTCGCGGCCTCCGCGGAGAGGTCCGAGGTGGCGGTGTCGCCCTCGACGAAGTGCCGCTCCTTCATCCCCGTCATCTGGACGATCCACTCGTCGGACGTGTCCACGATCCTCTCGAAGTCCTCGTTCGTCAGGATCTTCGGCGGCGCGTACATACCCAGACCCGCAATGCGCGCGTTACGTTCATGAGCGGCCATCGCTGACCTCCACCTCTCTCAGTCGCTCGACGACAGTGCCGCCGAAGTTCGTGTCCACGAAGCGGGCCGCCACGAGTGCGGCGTTCTTGATCGCCTTCGCCGAGGAACCGCCGTGGGCGATGATGGCGACTCCGTTGATGCCGAGCAGGGGCGCTCCACCGTACTCCTCGTAGTCGAACTGCTTGCGTATCCCGTCCAGATCGACCGATCCGGCGCTGTCCTTGAGGAAGCCCGGCAGAACGTGCACCACGCTCTCCATGAGCTTGAGGATGATGTTGCCGACGAACCCGTCACACACGACGACGTCGGCCTCCGCCTTGACGATGTCGCGCCCTTCGATGTTGCCGACGAAACGGAAGGGCCCCTTCCGCAGGAGCTGGTGCGCGGCCTGGGTCAGCTCGTTGCCCTTGGACGGCTCCTCGCCGACGTTGAGCAGCGCGACACCGGGATCGGGACGCCCGAGCACGTCGCGCACGTAGGCGCTCCCCATCACCGCGAACTCGTAGAGGTCGGAGGCGCGACAGTCGACGCTTGCCCCGACGTCGAGGACGATGACAGGGTCACCGAGCGACGGGAAGAAGCTCGCGATGGCAGGACGTCGCACGCCGGGGAGCATCCCCAGGCCGAGCAGCGTGGACGCGACAACGGCGCCCGTGTTACCCGCACTCACGAGCCCGTCCACGGCGCCCGACCTCAGGAGGCCGGCTGCGACCACAATAGAAGCCCCCCGTTTGCGCCTCACGGCGTCCGCGGGGGACTCGTGCATCGTGATGACCTCATCGGCCGGCGCGATCGTCACGGGAAGCTCCCCGGCCCCATGCCGGGCAAGCTCGGTGCCGAGCACGTCCTCGCGACCGACGAGGATGATCTCCAGAGAGCCGTCGGACTCCCGGACCGCCTCGAGCGCACCCTCCACCTCAGCGCCCGGAGCGTTCTCCCCTCCCATCGCGTCTATGGCGATCCGCACCGGTCGACCGGCGCCGGATCCGCCCGACGTGGAGATGGTTCCGGGACTCCAAGACACCCTACTCGCTCTCCTTGACCTCGGGGAGAATCTCGCGGCCGTTGTACGATCCGCAATGAGGGCACATCCTGTGCGGGAGCTTCGCCTCGCCGCACGACGGACACATCGACACGGCGGGCGCGGTCGCCTTCTTGTGCGTCCTGCGCTTCCTGCCTCGCGTCTTCGAGCTTCGTCTCTTGGGGACTGCCATGCTTCCTCCGTATCCTCTGGTTGTGCGATTCGGGTGAACCGATAGCGGCGACAGGGATTCCTCGCGGAACCCCTGCCGCACACGGAGCCCTTTCATCATAGGAGTGAGGTCGGGCTACGTCAAGCTGAAACTCCCACCGGCCGCACGACGCGCTCCGCGAGCCCCTCAGAGGCCGCCAGGCGGGAGAAACGCGCCTCGATGGCGTCCGTCCAGCGAGGATCGCACAGCAGCTCGCCACACCG
>CAZAQL010000192.1:2351-2812 GCA_964487295.1 uncultured bacterium
CGCGGCGGCCCACCCGGCGGGTCTCCCCTCCGCGCGGCCGGGAACCTCCCGGAGCGACCCGTCGGCGCCCGCAGGCATCCCGGTGGCGCTCGACCGTTCGCGAAGCCCGCCGTATGCCTCGGTCGCGGTCGCCGGCACCGTCGCACCGGCCCGCCGGGCCAGATCGGACAGCACCGACAGGTTCGAACGCGCGGCGGATCCCGCCGCCGCGACCGGCTGCACTCTCTGCTCGCTGTTCGTGTAGCTCCCCTCGGTGGCGGTCGGAGGCGCCATCGGCAGGACAACGCCGGCCAGGGCCGTGGTCCCGGTCTCGACGGCGTCCATCACGACCAGCCGCTCGAGCCGGCCCAGAGCCTCCCTGACGCGCTCCGGGTGCTCGGCTGCTCCCACCGGGTCCTCACCGACGATGAGCGCCGACTTGATCCGTCCCGACTCGATGTCCGACCAGAGGTCCGCGCTCC
>CAZAQL010000193.1:0-2804 GCA_964487295.1 uncultured bacterium
GTTCCCTGGTGAGAGCCCCGAGGAAGGCGCGTCGGAGGACCTCTCTTGACCGCGCCCGCCGGAGCGAGCGCGCAGACCGGCCGGTCCGCCATCGGCCCGGCGTCGCCCGGCGAGGACGCCCTCAGGGCGCTCATCGGGCTCTTCGTCGCCACGCTCGTTGCGTCGAACTTCGTCGCGGCGAAGCTCATCACGATCGCAGGTCTGACCGTTCCCGCCGCGGTGCTTCTCTTTCCCCTGAGCTACATTCTGGGCGACGTCCTCACGGAGGTCTACGGGTACGCCGTCGCCCGAAAGGCCATCTGGATCGGGTTCGCCTGCAACATCGTGGTCGTCGCGGCGGCGTGGGCGACCATCGTCGTCCCGCCCTCGCCGTTCTGGACCCTGACCGGGTTCGGCACGGCGGCCGACGCGCAGGCGGCCTACGGCGCGGTCCTGGGCTTCGCCCCGCGCATCGTGCTGGCATCCCTCACGGCCTATCTGGTGGGGGAGTTCCTGAACGCGGCCGCGCTCTCCAGGCTCAAGGTGCTCACGGCCGGCCGGCATCTCTGGGTCAGGACCATCGGGTCGACGATCATAGGTCAGCTCGCCGACTCAGCCATCTTCATCACCGTCGCGTTCGCCGGCGTCGTCCCCGGCGGCGCGCTCGGCGGCATCGTACTGGCGCAGTGGCTCGTCAAGTGCGGCATCGAGATCGCTGCGACGCCCGCCACCTACCTCGTGGTCGGCCGGCTCAAGCGGGCCATCGGCGTCGATCACTTCGACCTGGGCGTGAGCCTGAGCCCACTCAAATGGCGCGGCGCCGGGAGCTGAAGCTCCACCGCGCGCTTCCCGAAGTGGCGGGGACCTTCCCGACCGGGCTTCATAGCTGTCACATTTCCGCGTATGGCATGGACCTTGCCCCTCTGATGGTCGTGTATCAGGGGGCAAGCCGGCGCGGTGTTGGGCCGGGAGGGGAGAATGTCATGCGCTGGAGTCTGATCCCGCTCGTTCTGCTGCTGCTCGTTCCTCAGGTCCTTCTGTCGCAGGAGGCCTACTCCACGCTTGCGGACGCAACGTGGGGCAACGAAAGAGCCTCGTTCGCGGGCGTTCCCATACCGACATTGCTCGATTCGCTCATCGCCTCGGAACCTCTCGTTCTCGGCATCCCCGGTCGCTCGGTCTCGTTCCAGGACGGTTCCGAGTCGTGCATACTGGCCGGTCTTCCGGCCGGCGGGAGACCCGCGGCGCTTCCCGAGATAGGGGACGCGGTGGTCGACTCGAGCTGCGTGCTTCCCGACGACTTCCCCGCGAACAGACGGGGTAAGTTCAGGAACTCGCTCCTCGGGGAGACGGTGGCCCTGTCGCTGAACGTACGGCTGGACGAGGGCCTCGGGGCGGTGCAGGTCGAGCCCATCATGGAGACCGTTCAGGCGCTTCCGGGCGAAGACGGCCTCTGGGGGACCGACGACGACACGCTCTGCGCCGACTGCGACACGATGACCATCAGGATCCCGGGCTCGGTCCTGGCCGCCGTGGCCGACAGCATGGGGCTCGAGTCAACGATCGACGGCGTCCTTGCCTTCGCCAACTCGTCGCTCGGCGGCGAGGCGTACGGAGTGCGCTACAGGAACATCTGGCACGCGGTCAAGAACCTCAACCGCGCCTTCAAGAGAAGCAGGTTCCTCCTGGAGAGCGCGCCGATCGACACCATCGTCCCCGTGTTCCTCACGGGTCCGCCCGTGCGCGGCGAGAACGAGACACCGGAGGGCATGGTGGCGATGGCGGCCTCATCGCCCGTCTCCGGTCGCTCGACCATCCACCTGAGTCTTCCCGAGGCGGCGACCATCCGTATTGCGGCCTACAACGTCGCGGGACGGCGCGTCGAGACACTGGTCGACGGCCCGTGCGACCGCGGCGAGCTCTGGCTCGAGTTCCCCTCTCAGGCGGCGCTTCCCAGCGGCGTCTATTTCCTCCGCGCGAGCGTGCTTTCTGAGTCATCGGGGAGGGAGACGGTGAGGACCGCGAAGGTCCTCCTCGTGAGGTAGTTCTCGTTCGACGAACAGACGCTCTGCAGACGACCGGGCCCCCGGCCAGGATGCCGGGGGCCCGGTGCGCTTGTCCTCGGTCTCTCTCCCTGCTAGCGGATGAGGACCATGGCCTTCGTCTCGACCGTCTCCCCGGTGGTGAGGCGGCAGAAGTAGACGCCCGAGGGGCGGTCGCCCGCGTTCCAGTCGATCGCGTGCATCCCGGCCGGCATCGTCCGGTCGACGAGCACATCGATCCGACGGCCGGCGACGTTGAAGACCTCGAGCGTGACGTGGCTGTCGTTCTCGAGAGCGAAGACGATCTCCGTGTCGCCCCGGAACGGGTTCGGTCTGTTGAACCTGAGCCCCGTCTCGCCGATGATCGCGTCTGCCGCGCTGAACGCCGCCTGCCACCCGCTCTCGCACGCCGTCGTGACGGCGTTCGCGGCGGAATCGTACGTGTAGCCGCTGTAGGTGATGTCGGTCACCGTGAAGCAGAAGTCCGACACGGAGGACCGGGTCTTGTCGCCCTCGATGAAAGCGACGCCGGAGGCGTCCGTCAGACCGCTCTTGATGCTCGTGTCAGGCGCGTTGAAATACCCGTAGACCGTCGCGTTCGCGACCGGCGTGCCGTCCTGGTTCACGACCGTGACGTAGGCCTGACCCGCGTTCCATGGGCCCGCTACCTTCCTCGACATGGACATGTTCGAGACGTGCACGGTGTTCGTGCCCTGCTCCGAGATCGTGATGTAGTCGGTCTTGGTCTCCGTGTCCGAGCCGTAGGCGTTCGTCGCGGTCAGC
>CAZAQL010000194.1:0-2793 GCA_964487295.1 uncultured bacterium
TTCCGGTGCTGGGTGGAGGCTTGGCCGAGCAACGGCTGGGCGCATCCCGGGGTGTGGTTTGGGGCACTGTTGACCTTGGGCATAGGGTACGTTCTGGCGCTTTTCCTTTTGGAGGGCCTTGCGCGGGTGCTCGAGTCGTTCGACCACCGCCGCGAGGCGCGTGAGCTCATGGCAGAGTACGCGGCGTGGCAGGTAGAGAGCAAGCTGCGCCGGCAGGAAGAGGAAGAGGTCCGCAAGGAGCTCGGTCCGGATGTCGGAGAGGATGCGGTCCAGCACGAGCTCAGGAGACGAGGGGAGAGGAGCGGGGCATGACGATCGCCGTCCGCATGAAGTACACGCCGAAAGGGCCTCATGTTTTCGCAGAGAAGTTCTGGATCTGCGCTCGGCTCGAGATTACCGACTTGCGTGGCAATCCGGTCTGTGCCATCCGCGGAGTGAAGGCGACCAGGTTCCGCAAGGATCTCGGTTTGCCTTGTAGGGAGTGGTGTGTGGGAGAGTTCACGCTGGAGAGCGAGGAGCCAGATGCCACGGGATAAGAAGATACTCATCAAGCCGAAGGAAGAGATCAAGATCCCATTCGAGGTCGAGATGCTTCCCGAGAAACCGCGCCGTCGCATGACATGGGGCAGGTTCAAGGAACTGGTCGACGAGACCGAAGGCGTCTCCGACGACACGCCGATAGACTACATCGACTGGAGCCCGGGCTGGGGCCTTGATAGGGACGACGTTGCGGTGCATGTCGATGCGTTTGGTGACCTCTGTGTCTCCTAACCCGCTCGATCGCGTAAGGTCGACCCTCGAGAGGCTCCGGGCACGCGCAAGACGCCGAACCGGCCCGCCGAAGCCGCGGTACGTTACCTGGGGCATGCTGAAGCAGATGGTCGACGGCACAGAAGGCGTGACAGACGATATGCGGATAGGGTATGTTCACCTCTCCGCGTTCGACTACCCCGACAGGATCGAGGTCAACATCGACCGGCAGGGCAAGCTCTGTGTGGTGGAGGGCGTAGGGAGCTGACGAGATTCTGCCCGACGAACCGGCTGGAGTTGGTGTATAGGGGGTGAGAGCATGAGCGATCGCCGGAAGGCGTAGAGACGAGCTACTTCGTATCGGACGAGTCAAGCTCGCCTCGCAGGTTACCTCCGGCATGACAACAGAAGCCCCGAGGCGTAGTGGTGGGCTACTTCGACTTGAAATCGAAACTATGCCTGTCACACCGGTTCCCCGGGGCAAATATATGGGGCGAGGCGTAGGCGGGAGTTACTTCGCCTGCTAAGCGAGAGGTCGCGGGTTTGATTCCCGCTGTTCCTTCGGGAGCATAGCTCAGTGGTAGAGCGCTTACAGTTCTCCTGCCGCCAGTTTCCCGCCCCTGAAGGGGGTTCCGATGGCACGGTTCAACGAGCAGAGTACAACGGCGACGAACCAGACGATGGTTCCTAACCACGAGGGCGGACTCTCGTTTGAGCAGACTGGGGCGATGGAGCTCTATTCCATCGCCTGCACGTCGATGCTCCGCGACTCGTTCTACGAGTCCGCGGGCGAGACGCTCGAGCGCGTCCGCCGGCTGGTGCGCGATCCTGGCCTGTCGCCCGAGTGGATTGCGAAGCTCGCTATCTACGTGCGGAGCGAGATGCATCTCCGTTCGTTTCCTGTCGTGCTCGCCGTTGAGCTTATCGACACGCGCCGTGCTGACGCCGACCTTGTGCGTCGGATGGTGCGTGGCGTCGTGCAGCGTCCGGACGAGATTCTCGAGTTCCTTGCCTATTATGCTCAGGTACGCGGTATGAGCCTCCGTGAGCTGCGCGGCGTCTACAGGGGGCTCAAGCTCGGGCTCGCAGATGCGTTCCACAAGTTCGACGCCTACCAGTTCGGCAAGTACAGGGGCGCCGGGAAGGCGATCTCGATGCAGGATGCGATCCGGCTTGCCCATCCGGCCCCGGGTTGCGAGGAGCAGAGCGCACTGTTCAAGCAGGTTGCGGACGATGAGGTCCCGACGCCGCCGACTTGGGAGACGGAGCTGTCGGAGCTCGGCCAGCAGAAGTTTGAGACCGACGCCAAGCGCAAGGCCGCGTTCGCTGCGAAGTGGACCGAGCTTGTGACCCGAGAGGGGAAGGGCAGCCTTGGCTACATGGCGTTGCTCCGGAACCTGAGGAACATCCTCAAGGTCGGTGTCAGCCCCGAGACGATCGACCATGTAGCGCAGACGCTTATGGATCCCGATCGGGTCCGGAAATCTCGCCAGCTACCGTTCCGGTTCTGGTCTGCCTACAAAGTGCTCATGGAGCATGGCCATCCGCGTGTGCAGGTGCTGCTCAACGCGCTGAACGAGGCGATGTTCGTTGCGGCGGAGAACGTCCAGTTCATTCGGGACGAGGACACAGTCGCTATCGCGGTTGATGCTTCGGGCTCGATGTGTGCCCCGGTGAACGCCAGTACGTCGAGGTGGGAGTTGGCGGGTTTGCTGGCGCTGCTCCTGAAGTCGCGCTGCAAGGCAGTGACCCTGATGCTGTTTGAGAGCGATCTCAGGGTTGTCCAGGTCCCGCAGACTCGGCAGATACTGGCCGCGATGCACGAGCTCAGTCAGTACATCAGCGGCGGGGCGTCGAACGGGCACCTTGCGCTCCGTTACCTGCACGAGCATGCGGAGTATGGATACAACAAGCTCTTCATGTTCTCCGATATGCAGCTCTGGAACACGGGGTGCGGCTGGGGCGGCTGGGTGCGCACGCCCCACGACACGATGATCCCGACGCTCTGGCACAAGTACGCGACGGAACACTCGGGCGCCCGGT
>CAZAQL010000195.1:0-2790 GCA_964487295.1 uncultured bacterium
GGTAATGTCCATAGTCTTGTGTAGATTCAGCGGCGCATATCCTCTGTGTCACCGGCAACTATGGCATAGATGATCCGTTCACAGCTTCTGTCGTCGGCGAAGCTCCGCATCTTCCTGGTCCGCATCCTGATCTCTTCCTGGTAGCGTTCGACGGGATTAGTGGTCCTGAGGGTCTTCCAGAGATGCCTGTCGAACTGCATGTGAACGAGCGTCTTGCGGAAGTTCCTCCTCAGGGAGTTCACGGCTCTGGGCTCCTCTTCCTTCCATCGTTCGGAGAAGGCATCGAGGCGTTTCCTGGCATCCGGGACATCGGCCGCATCGTAGATGGTCCTTGCCTGAGCCATGAAGGCCCTTCTGCGAGTCTTGTCCCTCAGGTGCGCGGCCGCGGCTCTGATCTTGTGCTCGGTGCAGAGCTGCGTGGGGGTGTACGGGAACACCTCCGCTACGGCGGCCGCTATGCCTCCTGCGCCGTCATGGACGATGAGTTCGAGAGCGTCATCGTCGAGGCCCCGCTTCCTGAGATCCTCGAGGAAGGCCGCCCAGTCGGGCCTTCCCTCCGAGAGCGCCAGCTTGAAGCCGAGGAGCGTCTTTCTGCCACTCTGGTCGATCCCCAGCGCGAAGAGCACGGGGCTCTTCCTGTCGTACCTCTTGCGAACGGACATCCAGAGCCCGTCGATGAACAGGAAGCGGTACCGGCCCTTGATAGGGCTCTTCCTGAAGGCACGGAGTTCCTGGTCGACCCCTCTGAGTATCCTGCTCACCGCGCTCGCGGAGATGCCGGCATCCGTGAACGCCCGGGTTATGTCCTTCACCCTTCTGGTAGACACCCCGGAGACGAAGCACCTCAGGACCGCAAGATCGAAGGCCTCCTGCCTGCGTTGATACCAGCCGAAGAAGCTGCTCCTGAACTTGAGGTGCCTGGCTCGGGGTATCCTGAGCCCGCCCACATGCCCCATGGCGGTCAGAAGCCCACGTGCATAGAACCCGTTCCGCTGGTCCCGGCGGTCCTCCGACCGCTCGTATCGTTCGCACCGGATGAGCTGCTCGAACTCGTCCAGGATACCCTTCTCCAGCAGCTCTTTGAGCTTCCTCCTGGCGCCGGCGCTGATCTCGTCCTCTGCGTAGTCCTTTACTTCCGACCAGAGCTTAGCTACTCTGAACCTAGAAAGGCCTTGGTCTCTCACGGGCATATCCCCCTTTCCGAAGGGACTGTGATTGCTGTCACACGGATATGCCCGTTTTCTATGTCAGGCCCTGAGACCGCTCAAGCCCTTTCTACACAAGAACCGGTACACTACTAACACGGGCCACTCATTGACAAGGCGACTAAAATTGTGTTAAGCTGTATCTTGAGTGTCAAAAAGTTGGTTTTCTGGAATCGGCGCGCGACTCCTGAAATGAGTGAGGGGTCGCTTGTGCCATCAGTGAATGTGAGGAAGGAGGCCTCCATGGCGCAGAGAGTCATCTGCCTCATCGCGTCCATCCTCCTGTTCGGCTCGTTCACATGCGCGGCGGGCTACACCATTGACCGTGGCGTTGTCGGGTCCGGAGGGGGACACTCGTCGGGAACCGGTTACTCCGTAATCGGCACAGCCGGACAGAGCGCGACGGGAGTCATCTCCGGGGGCAGCTACCTGCAGGAGATCGGTTTCTGGTACACGCCGGGGTGGATTCTGACCGACGTGCCGGAGGGCGGTCCCCTTATCTTTCGGCTGGACCAGAACACCCCCAACCCGTTCAATCCGGTGACCACGATCTCCTACTCGGTCCCGGCGGAATCGGACGTTCGCCTTCTTCTCTACTCGGTCGACGGACGTGTCGTCCGCACGCTCGTCGACGGCGTCAAGGACCCGGGGGTTCACGCTGTGACGCTCAACGGCGCGGGGCTGGCGAGCGGCGTCTACTTCTGCCGCATGGTCGCCGGTGAGTTTGTAGAGACTAGGAAATTGGTGCGTCTGAAGTAGCGCCCCGGGCCGGGACTCGACGGCGGCAGGTTCCAGCGCCGCTCTGAATGCGCGACTTCCGACCCACAGAAGATGGAGGCTCAAGGATGAGACTGGTCATGATCTGCGCGCTCACAGTCCTCGCGGCAGCGGCGGTCGCCCCCGCCGCGCCGCCCGCAACGATGAGCTACCAGGGCGTCCTGAGAGATGACGTCGGCAATGTCGTCCACGACGGGACGTATTCGATCGAGTTCACGATCTACGACAGCGAGACGGCAGGGAACACGCTGTGGTCCAGCTCCAAGCACGTCGCCGTGACCGACGGGATCTTCGACGTGATACTCGGAAGCGACACACCGCTCCACCTGCCGTTCGACGCACAGTACTGGCTCGGCATCGCCGTTGAGGGGGAGCCGGAGCTCACCCCGCGCGTCGAGCTGACCGCGGCGCCCTACGCGCGCCGCGCGGCCGTCGCGGACTCGATCGAGGGCGGCGTGCCGGGAGACACCGACTGGACGGAGTCCGGCGGCAACGTCTACCGGACGACCGGCAACGTGGGAATCGGGACGTCGAGCCCGGCGTTCGACCTCGATGTGCAGGGTGATGGGCGACTCGCCGGCATCTTCAACGTCCAGCAAATCGAGGGCCTCAACGCTAATCTGTCGACGTTGAGTGCGGACGCTGTCTATGTGACGACGCAATTCGATCTCCCGAGCGGAGCAGCCGACGGCTATGTCCTGACATCCGACGAGTACGGCCAGGGCACCTGGCAGCCGGCCCCCGGCGTCACGCCGCCCGGCTCGAGCGGCAACATCATTTTCAACGACGGCGGTTCGCTGGGAGCCGC
>CAZAQL010000196.1:0-2771 GCA_964487295.1 uncultured bacterium
TCCGACCGGGGCGAGCTCTCGTGTCCCGCCCGCTAGATGTGTCCGAGTTCCTTCAAGCTCACGTAGTCCCGGTCGCCGAGGATGACGTGATCGAGTATCTCGATGCCCAGGATCCGGCCCGCGCTGGCCAGTCGTTCGGTGACCGCAACGTCCTCGGGACTCGGTTCGGGCTGCCCCGAGGGGTGATTGTGCACGAGGACGATCGCCTGCGCGCTCTCCGTGACGGCCGCTTTGAAGACCTCACGCGCGTGTACGACCGAGGCGTTCAGAGAACCTATCGAGATCGTTCTGATGCCGAGGATCCGGTTCTTCGTGTTGAGGAGAACCGCCCGGAAGTGCTCCCTGTCCAGGCCTCTCATGTCCTCCAGGAGAAGCTCGGCGATGTCCTCCGGGCCGCTCACGTGAAGCCTCGGCGTCGCGCGCTCCAGAAGAGACAGCCGCTGGCCGATCTCGCGCACCGCCCTCAATCTCCGCGCGAGGGAGCGCCCGACCCCGCGGACGCGGGCGAGGCTGGACGGCGGCTCCCGCAGAATGGCGGAGAGCGAGCCGAACTCCGCGAGCAGTCTGTCCGAGACGACCTCCGCAGGTACCGATCCGGTGGCTCCCGAGGCCAGGTGCGTCAGGAGCTCCGCGTCCGTCGGTTGCACCGGCGGAACGCCGCCGCACAGCTGTCTCAACACCTCCACTTCCCACCCCGAGTCCCGGATACGCTAGCACGACGGAAGTTCGCTCATCAAGCGGTTTCTCCGTCTCCGGTGAGAGGAACCGCGGTCAGGTCGAAGCCCCGGGCGCCCGTGATCAGCGCCGGGATCATGTCGCCCGCCGCCACGCCCTCATCCGGCGGCAGCAGGACGACCCCGTCCAGCTCCCACGCCTGGCCCGCGTGCCTCGATTCGATCCCGTCCCGGTCCGAACGGTCGACCAGCACGCGCATGCGCCTGCCGCTCGCCGCGCGCCCGGCGGAGGCCGCGAGCCGCTCCGCCACGGCCGCCAGCTCGTCGGCTCTGGCGGAGACCGTCTCGCGAGGCACGCGACCGTCCAGGGTCGCGGCCCGCGTTCCGCTTTCGGGCGAGTACTCGAAGATCCCGAGCCTGTCGATGGCTCCTGAGGCGACGAAGGAGCGGAGCTCCTCGAACTCCTCCCTGCCCTCGCCCGGAAAGCCGACGATCACGGAGCTTCTGATGGTGACGCCGGCCACACGTTCCCGGACGCGTTCAAGCAGCCGGCGAACGTGCGCGCCGTCCGTTCGCCGTCCCATGGCGCGGAGGATCGGGTCGGAGACGTGCTGGATCGGGATGTCCATGTACGGCACCACGCGGTCCGATGCCGCGACGGCATCGAGCACCGCGTCATCGAGGTGTGCCGGGTGCGTGTAGAGCAGGCGGATCCAGTCGACTTCGACGCTCTCGAGCTCCGCGAGGAGCTCCGGCAGTCGGGTAACGGAAGCAACGTCCGTGCCGTACGCCGTCGTGTCCTGAGCGATGAGGTTGAGCTCGCGCACGCCGGCCGCGGCGAGGGCGTGCGCTTCCTCGACGACGGAGCCGACGTCACGGCTTCTCAGACGACCCCTGATCGAGGGGATCATGCAGTAGGCGCAGCGATTGTCGCAGCCCTCCGCGATCTTGACGTAGGCCAGATGGGCGGGTGTGCCGAGGGCTCGAGGGGTCGTGTGGTCGTAGAGGAACTCAGGGTCGTGGACGGCGATGACACGCCGGCCGGATCCGAGCTCCGCGACGAGCTCCACGATGCGCGGGACGTCGGAGCAGCCGACAACGGCGTCGACAGCCGGGAACATGTCGAGCGTCTGTTCCCCGAATCGCTGCGGGAGGCACCCTGCGACCAGGACGTGCTTGAGCCGGCCGGAGCGCTTGAGCTCGAGACATCCCTCGATGACGGACGCGGACTCCTCGATGGCCGCCTCGATGAAGGAACACGTGTTGACGATGGCGAGATCGGCGTCCTCAGGAGTCCCTACGAGCGCATGCCCCGCCGCGTCGAGAAGGCCGAGCATGACCTCGGCATCGACGAGGTTCTTCGGACATCCCAGCGTGATGAGCGCGATCCGCATTGAGGTGTCGTGTGTCGCCGTCACGAACCGAGGTCACCGTGGTCGTACGGAGTCCCTCGCTGAACGGCCACGCCGGGCGGCGGTGTGAGTTGGAACTCCGCGGGAGCGACGGAGGGGGCGAGATCCGTCGAATGGACCTCGTAGGTCGACCTGTCACCGGAACCGGCCGTTGCCACAAGACGCGTGACGAGATGGAGTTCCCGACTGATCGTGACCAGCATGCTGGACGGGTTGGCGAATCGATTGCCCGGAACCAGCTGAGCTACGACGTGCGCATCGCTCTCCTCCACGACCGGTCGCGACGGGTGGAGGTGGTAGCTTCTGAGAATGGCAGCCGGGTCGAGCACGAGATCGGTCGAATCGATCGGTGAGATGAAGAACTGCTGTGTCTGCGGGATGAAGACGCGCAGCGTGCCTCCGGACGCGACCACCCGTCCCCCATCGTCGTAGCGAAGCGACAGTAGGTCAGGCGGTTCGACGGTCAGCGTCGCGTCCACGACGAAGGTCGAGTCGGCGAGAGACCAGTAGTTGGTCTGCGTGAAGCGCAGCCGGTAGCAGCCGGCTGCCTCGTATGTTTCGATCGCTCGATCGATGTCCGTGCGGACCGAGGACGCGTCAGGTCGTGCGAGGTCGTCCGGGGACGCGTCAGGCTGTACGCCAGGCTGTGCGAGGGCCGGCGGCGCCGGTATCAGCAACGGGATGA
>CAZAQL010000197.1:0-2728 GCA_964487295.1 uncultured bacterium
GGCGTGGGTCTCTGGCTCTCGGCGATACTGAAGCCGGACAGGCCCGCGCGGGAGCTGGCGCCGCTCTCGATGGTCACGGCGCTGTCGGTGGCGGGCGTGCTCAGGCGGGATTTCGGCGTCGCGGCGAAGGTCAAGTGGCCGAACGACCTCCTCGCGGGCGGAACGACGGTAGAGCGCCCCACGCCACGCTGGTACGCGCCGGCGGGCCGGAAGCTCGGCGGCATACTCCTCGAGTACGCGCGCGAGCCGGGAGGGTCCGCGGGACAGCTCATCGTGGGGATCGGGCTCAACGTCAACCAGGAGGAGTCCGACTTCCCGCCGGACGTGGCCCGGAGGGCGGTCTCGATGCGGATGCTACTCGAGCGCGAGGTGGACCGACTCGACGTCCTGCGGTCGATCCTGGAGAGCTTCGAGGCTGACTGGATACGATTCGAACGCGACGGGTTTGCGGGCTTCGCGGAGCGATGGCGCGGTCTCTCCGCGACGCTCGGGCTCAGGATAGAGATCGCGGGCGCGGGTGAGAACATCGGCGATGATGGAGGGGGCGCCGGGCGCGTCGCGGCAGGCACGGTGGTCGCCATCTCGCCGGAGGGTGCGCTCGTGATCGAGGACGAGAACGGCGGCCGCACGGAGATCTGGCACGGCGACGTGGTCCGGCTGGGTAGCGCCGCGCGATAGCGGGCGCCGGAAGCCCCGCGGACGGACGGCTACCGGAAGCCTGTGGGGACGCGCGGCTACCGGCAGGCGGAAGGGCGCCGGGGCGGCCGGCCACCCCAAACCGAGCGGCACACGCGGGGTGGTCGCTCAAAGGGACGCGGCATCCGGCGGCGGCCAAGAGCGACGCTTAAGAGGCGCGATATGAACGAGAGACCGGACGGCTACGGCTGGATAGAGGTGATAGCCGGGAGCATGTTCTCCGGCAAGAGCGAGGAGCTGATCCGCAGGCTCAGGCGCGCGAAGATCGCGAGGCAGAAGATCGTCGCGTTCAAGCCCCGGATCGACGACCGGTACGATGACGACGACATCGTCTCGCACGACGACCGTCGTGTGGAGTCGCACCGCATCGATACGGCGGAGGAGATCCTCGACTACGTCGACGACGAGACGCAGGTCGTGGGCATAGACGAGGGCCAGTTCCTCGGGCCGAAGCTCCCGGAGGTGTGCGAGAAGCTGGCGAACCGGGGCGTGCGCGTCATCGTCGCGGGGCTCGACCAGGACTACCTGGGACGGCCGTTCGAGCCGATGCCCGCGCTCCTGGCGATAGCCGAGTACATCACGAAGACGCTCGCCGTATGCATGAAGTGCGGCAGGCCCGCCAACAGGACGCAGCGCATCATACCGTCGCGCGAGCGCGTGGTTGTCGGCGCGGGCGAGGCCTACGAGGCGCGCTGCCGTCACTGCTGGAACCCGCGGGAGGCAAGCGAGGACCACGCGGAGCCGGGCGGCCGGGCGATGCGCCGCCGGGCAAGGAAGAGAGACGCTTCGGGGCGCGGAGTCGAAGACGACGCCCGCGGCGACAGAGACGTCTCCGAGGGAGACAAAGAGACCGAGGTCGACGAGAGGAAGCAACCGATCAAGGCCGAATCGAAGGGGGAACGAAGTGGACCTTGACAAGCGACTTGAGAGGGTGGCCGTGCTCGGCGCGGCCGGGAAGATGGGAAGCGGCATCACGCTGCTCCTGGCGGCCGAGATGGCCAGGCAGAAGATCAGGAAGGACTGCGGGGACCGCTGCTACGTGCTCCACGCGATCGACGTGTCTGACGAGGCGCTCTCCGGGCTGCTTTCGTACCTGAGACCGCAGCTCACGAAGGTCGCCGAGAAAAGCATCGTGGCCCTGCGCGAGGCGTTCGCGCACCGCGACGACCTGGTGGAGAACTTCGACATCATCACGGCGTTTGTGGATGAGGCGATGTCGGTCGTCCGGCCAAGCTCCAAGATGGAGAGCGCGGCGGATTCCAGGCTCATATTCGAGGCGATCGTCGAGAACAAGGGAGTGAAGATCGAGGTCTTCAAGAAGCTCGACGCGATCTGCCCGGACGCCTACTACCTGACGAACACTTCCTCCATCCCCATCAAGGTGCTGGACGAGGGCGCGGGGCTCGGCGGGAGGATCGTGGGCTACCACTTCTACAATCCGCCCGCGGTCCAGAAGCTCCTGGAGCTCATAAGCTCCGAGAGGACGAGGCCGGAGCTGGTGGAGCTGGGCAAGGAGCTCGCCGGCAGGCTCCGCAAGAAGGTCTTCCCGGCGAACGACATCGCGGGCTTCATCGGGAACGGCCACTTCATGCGCGACATCCTGCACGCGACCGGCGAGGTCGAGAGGCTCAAGGGCGACCTGGGCGAGACCGGCGCCATCTACGCCATGAACCGCGTTAGTCAGGACTACCTCATCCGGCCGATGGGCATCTTCCAGCTCATTGACTACGTCGGCGTCGACGTGTGCCGGTTCATCATGCAGGTCATGACGGAGCACATCGAGGGCGAGACGCTCCAGGACGACCTTCTCGACCGCATGGCCGACGCGGGCGTCATGGGCGGCCAATACTCGAGCGGGAAGCAGAAGGACGGCATTCTCAAGTACGAGAAGGGGAGGCCCGTAGGTATATACGACCTCGACAAGGGCGACTACCGTCTGTTCGAGGACGGCGACTGGATGAAGAAGGTCGATGAGAAGCTCGGCGAGATGCCCGAGGGCGCAGCTTCGTGGCGCGCGCTTCTCATGGACCCG
>CAZAQL010000198.1:0-2710 GCA_964487295.1 uncultured bacterium
CGAGAATGTAGGAACGCCGCAGGACTTCGTGTACGAGGAGAACCCGGACATGCTCGAGGGAGTGTCCTTGGACCGCATCGTCGGAGCGTGGAGTGTTGATCTTCTCGACATCGACACTGATGGTGACCCGGACCTGATGTTCGCCGTTGGCATCGGATATGAGAATCTGCTCTTCATGAACGAAGGTGCGACGCCGGTCGAACCGACGAGCTGGGGAGCGATCAAGGCGATGTACCGATGAGACGTGGCGCGAAGCTGGCTCATGATGAGCCCCGCACCGAGGAGGTGCTCGTGAGACCACTGCAGATGTTGAGCGTGTTGGCAGTTGCTGTGTTGCTGTGCCCGACTGTGCCGGCTACGGCAACGATCCACTGGACTCCCGCACACGAGCTGGCGCCGCAGGGCTACGCATGCAGGATGGCGGCTGGCGACCTCGACGGGGATGGTGACATCGACATCTCGTTGTTCGACGCTGTTCCCATCGCGCAGTTCTGGAACGTCGGGACGCCGACCGAACCGGCGTGGCAGTTCGGACCAACTCCATACTCAGATGTGCCTGCGTGCACAGGTCGAAACGGGGGATTGGGCGATCTTGATGCCGACGGCGATCTCGATCTGGTGCTGACGTGCTGGTACGACGACTTCGTCCGCTGCTACTGGAACGTGGGGACATCCAGCAGTCCTGCTTGGGAAGAAGACCTGTCTGTGTTCGACGGGGTCGTGGTGTACGGGGGGCACTACTGTCCCAGACTTGCCGACATGGACGGCGACGGTGATCTGGACGCCATGATCTGTATCACGAATGGCAGAGTCCAGTACGTGCGGAATGTGGGGAACTCGCTGCTCCCGCATTACGAGGACACAGGGTTGATCTACGACATCCCAGTGGTGAATGGTCCCGGTCCCACCATTGGGCTTGGCGACCTCGACTCGGATGGCGACCTGGACATCGTACGGGTTTCGTACGACACGGCTCCCGAGTGCTTCGAGAACGTGGGGACGCCTCAGGACTTCGTGTACGAGGAGAACCCGGACATGCTCCAGGGAGTGTCCCTCAACCGGGTCGAGGGGGCAGGAGGTGTGGACCTACTGGACATCGACGCGGATGGTGATCCGGACTTGATCTTCGCCAAGGGGTTCGGAGAGAACCTCCTCTTCCTAAACGAAGGCGCCACACCCGTTGAGCCGACGAGCTGGGGAGTGATCAAGGCGATGTACCGATGAGACAACGCACTGTCCCTTCTCTCTTTCGAACCGCCCTTCTCGCCATCTTCGCTCTCTCTTCGCCCCTGATCGCACTTGCCGAAGACCCGCTTCCCGACGGCTGGGTGTGCCTCGACGGCGTCACCACCACACCGACCGCTCCCGAGGTGCATATCATCTCCTCCAGCGCGAGTGAGATCCTGCTGGCCGTCAGCGTTCCCGGCATGGTCTGCGAGACGGTCGAGCATGACACGACGGAGTACAAGAAGCTGAGTCTGCCGACCTACTTCCACACGCTTGAGGAGGGCGCACCGGCTCTTCCTGCCGTGCGCCAGATGCTCGCGGTGCCGAAGGGGTGTCAGGTGAGCATCTCCGCCGTCGTTCAGCGCACGGTTTCCCTCTCAGGCTGCACAGTGTATCCCGTTGAGGCCGAGGTCACTCGCTACACCGATGATGGGTGGCCGTACATCGACACGGAGTTCTGCTTGGACCAGCAGGCGTACGGCCGCTCCGGCTCGTATCCGAGTCCCGTCGTCTCAGTAGCGACGCCGGGGAGCTTCCGCGGCCAGGGGGTCGTCGAGATCGCCTGCTACCCGGTGACGTTCGATCCCACGCTCTCCGAAGTGACCGCCTACCCGGAGATGCTGGTGACCGTCGAGATAGCCGGCGGCAGCGGAGGGCTGTCCGAGGAGATCGGTCCGTTCACGAGCATCGCGCAGGCGCTGCTTCTGGGGTACGCGGGTGTCGACCAAGGCGGCTCTCGTGCTGCGGCCGACACAGGGCGCTGGGGCGTGTGCGAGTCGCTCAGCGCCTGTGCAGACAGCCTGACGGACTACCTGATGATCGTCGAGAGCTCGCTCAAGGACTCTCCGTGGATCGGCACACTGGCGCACCACCGTGCGACGTTCAACGGGTGGAACGTCGCGATCGTACGGGACTCGGTGGTTGCCGCGAGCAACGGGCACGGCGGTGTGATGAGCGACCGGGGGATCTACGACTTCGTCCAGGCGCTCTATGACCCCACCGGTCCCGGGAGCGCCGAGCACATGCTCGACGGGAGGCTCGGCTACGTCCTGCTCGTGGGCGATGCACGCGACGAGGCGCACGGAGGACTCAACAGTCTGCTGCCCGCGCACGAGTACGCTGATACCCTCACGACCGATCATTGGTATGCGTGTGTTGATGGACCGGACATCTATCCCGACCTTATGATCGGGCGACTGTGCGCGAGTGACGTGGGGGAGCTTGGGAGAGAGGTTCAGAAGCTCGTCGACTACGAGGTCGGGGCTGCTGACTCCCTGCCTTGGCGGAACAAGATGCTGTTGACATCGGGATGGCCTGCCCCCGGTGTTGGTGCCACATCTAGAGACAGAGTGCCGCTGCTGATGGCTTCAGCATCACCGCCTCCGGTGCCGGCGGCCGATCGATAGGCGCGAGGGCCCTTCGTACGACCGCTGCGTCACTGCTGTTGGTCGCGCCCGTCGAACGGGGACCTCGGCGTCTCACC
>CAZAQL010000199.1:0-2710 GCA_964487295.1 uncultured bacterium
GAGGTCCCGACGGGACCGTCATCGTGCTGGACCCTTCGCTGTCCATCACGAGGTCGGCACGCTGTCGCGAGAGCGGGATGCTTGCCGATCCGGACTCCGGAGGCGAAGGCCCGCCGCCGCTGCTCGCCGACTGCGGCGTGCCGTGGCAGACGCGCATGATCCCGCTGGCTGTCGCCGACGTGACCGGCGACGGCCGCGATGAGATCCTCGCACTGCATACGTGCTGGGCACGCGAGCCCGCCCCGGTCGGTATCATCCGGCTTGGACGGGGCGATCTCGTCGGGCTCGACGGAGGACTCCGCGAGGTGCTGCGCATGCCCCGCGGCAGCGCCGACGGCCGGGCCGGGACACCCTACCCCAGCGACATGCCCTCCTGCATGAAGATGGAGTGCTTCGCCGTCGACACCGACGGCGACGGCGCCGACGAGCTCGCCGTCTGGTTGCACCCCGGTCGCGCGTTCTTCTACGCGTTGCCCCCACGAATTCCGTAGGCTCCCCGGCCATCCGCGCATCCTCACCGCGCAGCAATCCCACACATGCAGGTTGTGTCAAGGTGCACGAAGGTGAGTCGGTCGTTCTTAGAACCGTATTGGGTTTTTTTCTTCCAGACAGGAACGCAGGAGAGAGAAGCTGTCCAGCCTCGTCGCGGGCGCGTCACTGATGTGACGCGCCCGCGATTCGTGTCGAAGTCGTCGGTTCGGAAACCCTGGCCTCGTCGGGGATGGCCGTCACGCTAGCGCTACACACCAGAGGCATATGCCACCCACATCCGCAGCTCAGAACTCCCCGTTGTTCGCGTAACAAACGTATTGACATGCAGTTGCAGTGTCCGCACCGGGGCCTGGCGGTCTCGTACCGAGCTGGTTCTTCGCTTGCTCTACAGGGTACCGCGAAGGCGAAGGTCGTGCAGGAGGGCGCAATGAGATTGCTTGTTGTGGATGACGACAGGGAGTTCGCTGAGGACTTGGCGGTAGTGGAGCCGGAGGACGTGGAGATCGTCGCGGCGGCGGGTGCGGAGGAGGCACTGCGTGTGATGAACGCGCAGTCGCTGGATGCAGTCATCCTCGATCTTGACATGCCCCCGGTTCTCGCCAGTGAGTCCCCGTCTGAAGGTCTGGCGCTGCTCGGAGCCATCGTGGGTGGGCGACGGGGGAGTCTCCCCGTGATCGTGGCTACGGACACTGATGACGACGACGCCCTCATGTGGTGCGGCAGGATGGGGGCATCCGCAGTCGTCCGGAAGTCCGCCGGCCTCACCGGCATCTTTGCGGCAGTGAGGGCCGCAACTTCCGGTGATGCTCACTGGAATGGGGGCCGAGTGACACACGAACGGGGAAGTCTGCCACAGGTAGGGGCAATAGAGGGAGAGAACGGAGAATGCGTACTGCTCAAGTGATTCTGGCTGTCTTCGCAATGATCGCGTTTCTCGCGCTTGCGGCTGCTCCAGGCTCGGCTCAGGGGGATGCAGGAGTGTCCGCACTCACAGCTGGTGCCGACACGGACCGGCCGATGTCAACAACGGGACCGGTGCCGCCGCCGGGTGTCACAGCGAAGATCCGCGGCATCACCGATGCGCCAACGAGAAGCCAGGTCACGCTGGCGGTTCCCGGCTACGAGTGGCGCCATGGATGCGGACCGACCGCGCTCGGTATGGTCGTCGGCTACTACGACGGACAGGGTCTGGGCACACTCATCCCAGGAGATGCCTCGACCCAGACAGAGGATGTCAACCAGATCATCGCGTCGCGGGGTGGGTCGGGACCTCCGCGGCATTTCGAGGACTACTCCCTGCCGATGGAGAGCGGGCCCGACCCAGACATCGAGCCGGATCTGTCGGAGCCGCCCCCCGGCGACGAGCATGAGAGCGACAGCATCGCCGACTTCATGCACACCTCGTGGAGTGTCGAGGAGCTTGCCTACGGCTGGAGTCTGGCCAGCTTCATGGGCGGCGCCTTCGAGGACTACGTGGAGTTCGCCACCGGGGAACAGTTGGGATCAAGTCAGATGCACTGGATGTCAAACAACTCTCTCAACTGGTCTCTGCTGACCCAGGAGATCGATGCCGGGCGCCCGATGGTGTTCCTTGTCGACTCGAATGCCGACGGTGAGACTGATCACTTCGTGACCGTGGTCGGCTATCGGGACGACAACGGGCTCGAGTACGCCTGCCTCGATACGTGGGACCCCGCGGATGTGATCAGGTGGGAGACCTTCGCGGAGATGCAGGAGAACCAACCATGGGGGATTCACAGCGGCTGGAGCTTCGATTTGGCGACACCCAGCACACCAGACCTTGTGTTCGAGAGCCTCGTACCGGATCAGTGGGCTGTTGAGCCGGGTGATGAGGTGCTGATGTATCTGACCGCCCGCAATGACGGAGCGACTGCCACAGGCGGTCACTGGATCCACTTCCACCTGGACGAGGAGCCCGCAGGAGGCGCGACCATCCCTGCTGATGAATGGATGGTCGGTGGCCTGGATCCCGGCGAGACGTATGTCTATGAGCTGTTCGTGAACATCCCCACCGACCTGCCCGATGGCAACTACTACATCGGCGCAGAGCTCGACGCCCGCGGCCAGGTCGTCGAGAGCAACGAGGGGAACAACGATGGACTGACCGCGTCCACGATCGAGGTCGGAAGCCCGGCGACCGAGCCAGACCTTGTGTTCGAGAGCCTCGTACCGGATCAGTGGGCTGTTGAGCCGGGTG
>CAZAQL010000200.1:0-2679 GCA_964487295.1 uncultured bacterium
GGGCGGTCAATCATAAGGACGAAGTGCTCTTGCTCAAGCGCAAGAGCGACGGGAACCTCAACAAGGACGAGGAGAGGCTCCTCGAGCACGTTCTCTACCAGCTCAGGATGAACTACCTCGAGACGTCGCGCGAAGGGGCGGGCGGGGAAGGTGGGGAAGAGGGCGACGGGAAGGCGGATGCCGACGGTGAGGGCGCGGGGAAGGCCGGGCCCGCAAGCGCAGGGGACAGCGCGAAGAGCGACGAGACGGCGAACGACGAGCGTGTCGACCGAGCGTCTGGCGGCTCTGAGTGAGGCGGGGACGGACGGTAACGGCGGCCCTGGCTGCCGCGCTCATCGCGCTGGCCGCGGCGGCAGCGGACGCCGACGAGGGGTACGCATGCTCGGGTGGTGTCGGTCTCATCGAGGTCCGCTCCGCGCGTCTCCAGACCAGAGGGGTGCTCTCCGTCGGACTGGCGGGGCGCTACTTCGAATCCGACGACCTTTCGGGTTCACTCGGCGCGGGAACCGGCCGCTACGGGGCGCTTCATGCGTCGGCGACGTACGGGGCTCTTCCCTGGCTGGAGGTCGCGTTCGACGCCGCCCTGCGTGGTGCGGCCTGGGACTCCGATGCAGGCGGCGTGGACGCGCGCGGGCTCTCGAACCCGGTCGTGGGCATCAAGATGGGTCCCCCTCCGGGCGACTCTCCGCTCGCGGCGGCGCTGTGGTTCGAGGCCTCCATCCCGGCCGCGACCGAGGTGGTCGTGCGGGATACGTCCTCCACGGACATCCTGCTGGCCGGCGGCGAGGGGGTCGATGCAACGGCCGCGCTCCTGCTCACGGTGGACTTCACGCCGGCGTTCCCGCTCAGGCTTCACGCCAACGCGGGCTGGCGCTTCAACGGATCCGAGGACCAGGGGCGACGCTTCTTCCCCGACAGCTATCCACCCTTGCCCTCCGGCGCCGGCTCCGTCGACAACGACTTCGCGGTTCTGAGGGGAGCCGTCGAGTTCCCCGGACGTGACGTCGACCTGTTCACCGAGTTTCGGGCCGACCTCTTCGCCGACCGGGACGCGATCGCGCTCAAGGAGAACCCGCTGATGGTCACTCCGGGGCTTCGGCTCCGGTTCGGAGACGGATGGAGCGTGACCGCCGCGGTCTCCGTGAGCATCTCCGGGGACGACGCCGCGACGCCGGAGTTCGATCCGCACGAGGCGTGGCCCGACTGGGTGGCGACCGTGTCCATCGCTCACGCCTGGCCCGTCGCCTCGGAGGACACCGACGGCGACGGGATCCCCGACTACAGGGATGAGTGCCCCGGACACCCGGAGGATCGTGACGGGTTCGAGGACGACGACGGCTGCCCCGACCCGGACAACGACGGTGACGGGATCCCCGACGGCGTCGACCTCGCTCCGCTGGTCCCCGAGGACTTCGACGGGTTCGAGGACGGGGATGGGGTGCCGGATCTGGACAACGATCGCGACGGGATCATCGACGAGCGCGACATGTGCCCCGACGAGCCGGAGGACCTGGACGGCTTCGAGGACGAAGACGGATGCCCGGACGACTGAACGGGAGAGAGGCCCTGCGAAACCCGGTCCCGACGGTCGACATCATCATCGAGTTCGATGGCGGCGTCGTACTCGTCGAGCGAGCCAACCCGCCGAGCGGGTGGGCCCTGCCCGGCGGTTTCATCGACTACGGGGAGTCGGCCGAGCACGCGGCGGCTCGTGAGGCTCTCGAGGAGACGGGACTCACGCTTGAGGGAATGGAGCAGTTCCGCGTCTACTCCGAACCGGACCGTGATCCGAGGATGCACACGTTGACGGTCGTCTTCACGGCCCGGGGGCGCGGGGAGCTCCACGCGGGCGACGATGCGGCGGCGGCCGCCGTGCACCGGCTCGACGATCTCCCCGCCGAGATCGCCTTCGATCACCGTCGGATCCTCGAGGACTACGCAGGGACCCGCGCCTAGCGGCCCTCCTTCTTCACCCGGTTCCAGACCTCGTCCATCGCCTCGAGCCCGACCTCGCGGAGGTCGGCGCCCTCGAAGTGGCGTTCGATGGCCGCGAACCTCGTTCTGAACTTGAGGTTCGTCCGCCTGAGAGCCGCCTCGGGGTCGATCCCCTGTGTGCGCGCGATGTTCACCACCGCGAAGAGGAGGTCCCCGATCTCGTCCTCCTGCCTGTCGCGGTCGCCGGAGGGGAGTTCTGCCTCGAGCTCGCGCGCTTCCTCGACGATCTTCTCGATGACCTCGTCCGGACTCGGCCAGTCGAATCCGACCGAGGCGGCCTTCTCCTGCATACGGCGGGCGGCGAGCAGCGCCGAGAGGTCGCGCGGCAGTCCGTCGAGCATCGACTCGCGGTCGGCGTGCGTCTTCTCTGTGAGCTTCTGCGTCTCCCACGTGCCACGCACGGCGTCCGGCGTGTCCGCGACGACGTCGCCGAACACGTGGGGATGGCGCCGCCTGAGCTTGTCGTCGATACCCGCAACGACGTCGTCGAGCGCGAAGCGGCCAGTCTCCTCGCCAATGACCGCGATGAAGACGACGATGAAAAGCAGGTCGCCGAGCTCGTCGCGAAGCTTCGCGTCGTCGCGCTCGTCCAGAGCCTCGAGCACCTCGTGGAACTCCTCGACGAGGTGAGGGCGGATCGACTCGATGGTCTGCGCGCGGTCCCACGCGCATCCCTCAGGGGAG
>CAZAQL010000201.1:0-2661 GCA_964487295.1 uncultured bacterium
CGAGCGAGAACGTCAAGCTCAGGTAGCTTGCGAACTGCGCCTCGCCGTCGTCTTCGAAGGAACGGGCCAGTACAGCTCCGAACTCGGCTCCGACTGAGACCCCGCCCTGAGGGTAAACGTACTCGACTCGGGCGCCCGTGTGCAGATAGCCATCCTTGAAGAAGACGGCTCGCCTGTCCTCGTCGCTCACGATCTGTGCCCAGGCTGATCCGCCCACAAAGACATCCGACACGAAGCGCGGGTGGCGACGAGTTTCGCGAGGCTGAGTCTCGCGCCAATCAGTCCATGGGTAGAAGTGCAGGTAGAAAGGGAAGACCGACCAACGCCCTCTTCCCCTACCGCCGACTTGGCAGAGTCCCACGAGAGCGAGTTCGCCGCCTAATGGCGGCAGCCCCATTCCCCGCACACCCATGAGCATCACGACACTGCCCGGCTGATCGCCACCTCCCGAACCTGGAGCAATCGAAGCATTGAAGACGTAGGTCTCACCCCAATCAGTGTTGTCTGCTGGTACGACAGGTTCCTCTTCGGGCCAGTGTTCTGGATCACCGGACCATGCATGGGCCGCGGTGGAGAGAACAGCCAGAACCACGACGCACAGCAAAGGTCGGATCTGCGATCTCAGAGTCGTCAATGTCACGGGGCTCTCCGCAAACGCACCAAATCCAAAGGGCGGGCTCGGCCTAACGAACCGCGCATCAGCCGCAGGCGTCAAGCCTGGCGCGACAGGTGCGCAAGCAGCTGGCGTGACAGGCAAGCCTGTCGGCTGCATGCGCTAGTTAGGCAGCGGCCCAGTCAGCTGTGCTGCTTCGACTTCTCCTCGCGGTTGCGCTCGATGTCTCTGCGAACGAGTTTCAGAACATCATGGGCTACCAGTTCGTAGTCGCGCGACTGCCGGACCGAGAAGTCGCCTCCGGGGCACTCCCAATCCCAGGAACCCCAGTAACGCTGCGACTTGTTCAGCTCCGTCCCGCAGGTGGGACACCTCGGAGGTGTCTGCACCTCAAGCCTGTCGAGGTGGATGCCACGCTCGAACGGATCATCGAGGACGTGGACTCTCTCGACGACTCTCCACTTGACACCAGCGAATGGGTACTCGCCGATCTGGCGGGCCTCTGTCATCTGACTGGGGGCCACATAGACTCCCATCCCACGCGTGCGACGACGGCGGTCGGCGGCCGCCTTCGCAAGAAGAGCCCATACAACCCAGATCGCGATTGCCACAAGAACACCGAGTAGAATCGAGCTCGAGACGCGGACTTCACCGCTCGCGAACCGCGTCACCAGTGCGTCGCCGACGGCGCTGGCTGCTCCGCCAAGGAGAGCGTAGATGATGCCCCTGCGGAAATCCGCTCCGCCGCCGGACCTCTGACTCAAGCTCTGCACCTCACAATCGGTGTACGGGCCGGCCGCTGCCTAACGAACCGCGCATCAGCCGCAGGCGTTAAGCCTGGCGCGACGGGTGCGCAAGCAGCCGGCGTGACAGCCAAGCTCGTCGGCTGCATACGCTAGTTAGAGCGCTCACGTCCGCGAGCTAGCGGTACATCGCCTTGATCGTGCCCCAGCTCGTCTGCTCCACCGGCGACACGAACACGTCAATGACCCAGATGTCGAAATTGCCGCTTCGATCAGACATGAACGCAAGCTGCGACCCATCAGGCGACCAGGTCGGTACCCACTCCACGGCCGGGTCGTCCGTTATCCTCGTGGGTGTACCGCCAGTCGCAGGTATCACATAGATGTCGTGGTTGCCGTCAACGACCGACCAGTAGGCGATCATACTCCCGTCGGGAGACCAGCAGGGATCCCCATCGGCGTCTGGGTTCGTTGTGATCTGCGTCGCTGCGCCTCCACCCGACGGCATCACGAAGACATCCCAGTTGCCAGTGCGGTCCGAATAGAACGCGATGTCAGAGCCATCCGGAGATACCCTACCGTTGCGGTCGTCACTCGGGTCGGTCGTCAGCTGCACTCCGGGGGCTCCAGCGGATGGGATCATGTACAGATCGGAGTTGGCGCCGGCCACCGTGAAGATGATGGACGAGCTGTTCGGATACCAGTGCGGATACCACAGCCGGGCCCCGCTGGAGGCAGCCGCCGTAGCGGTGCCGCCGGCTGCAGGAATCGTGTATATGTTGTCGCCCGTGTTCATGTCTCCCGACACGAAGACGATGGTGCTACCGTCAGGTGAGTACTCGGGCATGTAGTCGTGTGCCGCACTGTCATACAGCATCACGGGTATCCCGCCCAGTGCATCCACTGTCCAAAGGGAGTAGTGGGCGCCCGTGTAGGAATGGTAGACGATCGTCGATCCATCAGGCGACCAGGACGGGAAGCCGTCGTCCACTGCGGTCGATGTGACTTGCCACGCACCGTCAGCAAGTGCAGCAGAAGGGAGAACGAGTACGACGAGCAGAGCGATGGTCAGTCCACGCATGATGCTCCTCCATGAAGGGAAGTTGGTGTCTGCTCTCTGCATACTGAGGCTGCGTCTATGTCCAACTCAACCATGGCTCTGGTTGGGGTTATGAGCGCTCTAACGAACCGCGCATCAGCCGCAGGCGTTAAGCCTGGCGCGACAGGTGCTGCGGCGAAGCCGCGTCAGCAGTCCGCCGTGACAGGCAAGCCCGGCGGCTGCATGCGCTAGTTAGACGCCGCGCC
>CAZAQL010000202.1:0-1454 GCA_964487295.1 uncultured bacterium
AACCATACCACTGAAGAACATGGGCAGTCAAGCGCTAACGACGAAGGACCGCCATGGCATGCGCTTGACGAGCTGAATCGCCGATGGTAGATTCCGACCGTCCCGGTCCCCACAACCGGGCTTGCGGGGTTGGCCAAAGCGAAAGGAGGCGCGAAATGCGTCTTGTCCCGAAGACTCTGCTCATCGCCGTCATCCTCTCTTGCCTCCTAGCCGTCAACGCCTATGCCGCAGACTTCTGCATAGGTTTCAAGGGAGGCCTGGGACTCACGAGCATCTACGGTGACTATGGCGATGAGTACGAGAACAAGACGGGAATCACCGGCGGGGCCTTCGTGACCGTCTACTTCATGGACTTCCTCGGCATCCAGGCCGAAGCTCTCTACGCAAGAAAGGGCGCCTCATTTGAGGCTTACGACTATGAGTACGGAGATCTGGGCTCGGCTGACTACAACCTTGACTATCTTGAAGTCACCTTTCTTCCGAAGGTACGAGTGCCTCTAGGCGAGAGCTTCGCGCCCACTTTCTTTCTGGGAGGGTCCATCGCCCTGAACATCGCTTCCGGCTGGACGTACGAAGGTGAGACGACGGACGTGGATTGCGTCTCCGACTCGGACATCTGCATCATTACAGGCTTCGGCGTCGACATCATGGCGGATGCGCTGCTTCTCACGCTGGACGTGAGATACACAATGGGCCTTCTGAATGTCCACGACGAGGAGTGCATAGAAGACGAGCTGGACGGCTACGAGTACGACATTCCGGAGAACCGGAATCACGGATTAGTGTTCATGGCGGGAGTGGGCTTCACGCTCTAGCGGTCCGTCTCTCTCCGGGACAGGCGAGAGGTGGCCGCCTCATGAGGACGATTTCACATAGTGACGGGAAGAGTAGACGATCGCCGCCTCGTCCGGTACAGAAAGGCGCATTTGGAGAAGGACTGAGCCAGTTGCACTTGACGCCCAGGCGATGTCCGGGGTCCCTGGGCCGTCTGCGGATCGGCGCGGGCCACCACAGGAGACGGCAATGCGACCCAGACTGCAATTCCTCGAGAAGGACCTGATCGAGCGCATCGTGAGCGAGGCGCTCGACCTGCTAGGGACGCTCGGCCTGAACGTTCAGAACGACAACGCCGTGGCGCTGCTCACGGACAACGGCGCGAAGGTCGACTCGAAGACCGGGCGCGTTGCGCTTCCGAATCAGATGGTCCTGGACGCGGTAGACAAGTGCCCGAGCGGGTTCGCGCTCCACGACGTGCTGGGCGGGCAGACGCACGATCTCTCCGGCGAAAACGTGCACTTCACTCCCGGCTCCTCCGGGATCACCGTCCTCGACTCGGAGACCGGCGAGATGCGCACTCCGACCACCGCTGATTTCGTCGATTTCGCGAAGCTCACGTCCCGCATGGAACACATAGAGGCTCAGAGCACCGCCTTCATCTGCCAGGACGTGCCGGA
>CAZAQL010000202.1:1464-2536 GCA_964487295.1 uncultured bacterium
TTTCTCTGCCTCATGTACTGCGAGAAGCCGGTCGTGACCGGCGCGTTCACCATCGAGTCCTACGCGCTCATGCGCGACATGCAGCTCGCGGTCCGAGGTTCGGCCGAGGAGCTCGCAGCCAAGCCGCTCACCATCTTCTCCGTCTGCCCGACTGCGCCCCTCAAGTGGAGCGACGTGACCGCGCAGAACCTGCTCGACTGCGCGGCGGACTCGGTGCCGGTCGAGTACATCTCGATGCCGCTCGCCGGGTTCATGGGCCCCGTGACGCTCGTGGGGAACCTTGTGCAGCACACGGCCGAGACGCTCTCGGGCGTGGTCCTCTCCCAGCTCGCCAACCCGGGCTGCCCGGTGCTCTACGGCGGGTCGCCCGCCTCTTTCGACATACGCTACGAGACCACTCCGATGGGCGCGGTGGAGACGCAGATGATCGATTGCGCCTACGCGGAGATCGGGAAGCACCTGGGCATCCCGACACAGGCGTACATAGGGCTTTCGGACGCCAAGGCGCTCGACGCGCAGGCCGGACTCGAAAGCTCGATGGGCTGCACGCTGGCCGCGCTCTCCGGAATCAACAGCGTCTCCGGCCCCGGAATGCTCGACTTCGAGAGCTGCGTGAGCGCCGAGAAGCTGGTGGTCGACAACGAGATCTGCGGCCTCGTCCAGCGGATGGTGCGCGGGATCGAGCCGAAAGACGACTTCCCCGCGCGTCCGCACTTCGAGGAGATGCTGGAAGAAGGCCACCTCCTCATCGCGGACCACACCCGTAAGCACCTGAGATCCGAGCACTACTTCCCCGGCCCGGTGATAGAACGAGCGAACCTGTCGCGCTGGCGAGAGGAAGGAAGCACGACCGTGGGCGAAAGGGCAAGGCAGGAGGTCCGCAGACACCTCGAGGCGTACGATCCCTCCCGTCTCCCTGACGACGTGAAGAAGTCACTGGTCGAGATGATGACGGCCGAGGCGCGTCGCCACGGCATGGACGAGCTGCCGGAGCGGGAATGAGCTCCCGGCGCCGTATTGCGACGGCCCAAATGACCGGAGCGGGAGTGAGCGCCCGGCGCCGTATCGCGAC
>CAZAQL010000203.1:0-2534 GCA_964487295.1 uncultured bacterium
AGCGTCGCGAGCAGTACTCCCGCGACATCACCTACGGAACGAACAACGAGTTCGGGTTCGACTACCTCCGCGACAACATGGCGGTCCGACTCGAGGACCGCGTACAGCGCGGGCATCACTTCGCCATCATCGACGAGGTCGACAGTGTCCTCATCGACGAGGCCAGGACCCCGCTCATCATCTCGGGCGTGGTCGAGCACTCGACCCACATGTTCGACCAGCTCAAGGCGCCGGTCGAACGGCTCGTCAGGAAGCAGACCTCACTGCTCTCTCAGGTCCTGGATGAGGCGGAGGAGCTCCTTCAGAACGACGACACGCGCTACGAGGGTCTGGTCAAGCTCGTCCAGGTCTCAAGGGGCGCGCCGAAGCACCGGCGTCTCCTGAAGCTCTACGAGGACCCCTCCCTCAAGAACGAGGTGCAGCGGGTCGAGGGCGAGCTCATGCGCGACAAGGTCCTCACGGAGCTCGACGAGGACCTCCTGTACGCCATGGAGGAGCGGGGCAGGAGCGCCGCTCTCACGGAGAAGGGACGCGACCTTCTCTCGCCGCAGGAGCGCGATCTCCTCGTGCTTCCGGACCTCTCCGAGCAGCTCGAGGCCGTCGAGAACGACCCCGACCTCTCGCCGGCCGAGAAGGCCGAGAAGAAGAACGCGCTCCATCTCGAGTACGCGAAGACCAGCGAGCGGATCCACAACGTCCAGGCGCTCCTCAAGGCCTACTCGATGTTCGAGAAGAACGTCGACTACGTCGTGCAGGACGGCAAGGTGATGATCGTCGACGAGTTCACCGGCCGCCTCATGCCCGGGAGGCGGTGGTCGGACGGTCTGCATCAGGCGGTCGAGGCCAAGGAAGGCGTCACCATCGAGCGGGAGACCCAGACGCTCGCGACCATCACCCTGCAGAACTACTTCCGGATGTACGAAAAGCTGGCGGGCATGACCGGCACGGCCGAGACGGAAGAGGACGAGTTCGCCGAGATCTACGACCTCACGGTCCACGTCATCCCGACGAACGAGCCGATCCGCCGCCTCGACTACGACGACGCGATCTACCGGACCAGACGAGAGAAGATGGCGGCCGTTCTCGATGAGATCGGCCGGCTCCACGAGCGGAAGCAGCCGGTCCTGGTCGGCACGGTGTCGGTCGAGGTGTCGGAGGTGATCTCGCGGCTCCTCAAGGGGCGACGCATCAAGCACAACGTCCTCAACGCGAAGCACCATCAGGGCGAGGCGGAGATCGTCATGAGCGCCGGGCAGGCCGGCGCCGTCACCATCGCGACGAACATGGCGGGACGCGGGACCGACATCAAGCTCGGCGAGGGTGTGCTGCGCTGCGAGCGTTGTTGTCTGAAATGCGAGGACAAGGACTGCTCGAACTGCCCGAACGACCACGGCGACCTGACGGAGGAATGCATCGCCGACATGCCATGCGGGCTCCGCATCATCGGGACTGAGCGACACGAGTCACGGCGGATCGATCGACAGCTCCGCGGGAGGAGCGGCCGGCAGGGCGACCCCGGCGCGTCCCAGTTCTTCATCTCCCTCGAGGACGACCTCATGCGCCTCTTCGGCTCGGAGCGCATCGCCAAGGTGATGACGACGCTGGGGGTCCAGGAGGGTGAGGTCATCCAGCACCCGATGGTCACGCGGGCCATCGGCAGGGCCCAGCAGCGTGTCGAGGGCCACAACTTCGAGATCCGGAAGCACCTGCTCGAATACGACGACGTGATGAACCAGCAGCGCGAGGTCATCTACGCCCAGCGTCTGAACATCCTCAAGGGCGGCGATCTCACGAACGAGATGGAGGAGATCTTCCACGACATCATCGATCGCCGCGTCTCGGAGCGGACATCGATGAGCGACCTCGCCGAGGAGTGGGACCTCGAGGGACTACGCGACGACATGCGCCGCGTCTTTCTCGTCGACATCGACTTCTCGAAGGCCGATGTCCCGGGAATGACGAAACCGGACCTCATGAAGAACCTGGAAAAGGCGGCGCGTCTCCAGTACGAACGCAGGGAGGAGCAGCTCGGTCCGGAGCTCATGCGCAAGATCGAGCGGCTGGTCCTTCTTCAGACCATCGACCGGAAGTGGCGCGACCACCTCTACGAGCTCGACCGTCTGAAGGAGGGCATCGGACTCCGGGCGTACGGCCAGCAGAACCCGCTCCTCGAGTACAAGTCCGAGGCCTACGACATGTTCATGGGGACCATCGAGTCCATCCAGGAGGAGGCCGCGGAGCTTCTGTTCCGGGCCCAGATCAGCGCGCCGCCTCCCGAGCAGGATGTGCAGTCGACGAAGGCATACCGACCGGACCTTCCGGAGGCCCGGTCGACCGCCCCGGAAACCTCCGGATCGACGTCGGCGACACTCCCGCCGGAGTTCGTGCCCGGCGGCGCCGCCCGTCCCGAACGGCGGTCCGCCCCTTCGACGACCCCTCCGAGGCCCGTCCGGAAGACGGAGAAGGTGGGCCGGAACGACCCGTGCCCGTGCGGGAGCGGGAAGAAGTACAAGAAGTGCTGCGGGCGGCGGACG
>CAZAQL010000204.1:0-2533 GCA_964487295.1 uncultured bacterium
TGCACGTCTCCGAAGCCAAATCACCGACCAACAGAGGATTCGACCTGGCGGTATAGCGAATCGCGTATCAGCCGCAGCCGGCGATGGCGCGAGCGCTGCCGGCCGTCAGGCCGAGTGCAGCGCGAGTGACTGAGCCGGATGTCGGCTGCATGCGCTAGTCAGGTGACTGCTTAGTCCTTGTCTTCGTCTCTCCCCGGTCGCGCGATGTCTTGGTCCATCTGAGATCCAGAATTTCGGTGAACTGATCACCAAATCGCGAGACAACCAACTCAATGGTATCACCCATGGCCTGAGCAAACACGTCACTGATGCAGGCTACAGACAAGTCTGTCACCAGTGCTCCACCGACAGAGACTAGAACATCCCCCTGCTCCAATCCCAGAGCGGCTGCCGGGCCCTGCGGATCGAGAGCCGCGACAACAGGCTCGCCGGCGAGCTTCATGACTCCCAGCCCGCTGATGTCGGAAGGCGCGAGAGCACGGTGACGGTCGGAGGCGCGGAGCCAAAGCCGCCTCTCAGGAAAGTCGAACGTTGCGTTGTACTGCGCCAAGACCGGCAACCCAAGAACACTCGACTCCGACTGAGTGAGAAAGAGATCTCTGTGATCGAACTGCCCGATAGCCAGGGAATCAAGGACGAAGAGGTTCGCCGTATAGGATTTGTGCAGAGCTCGGCGCCTGGCGAAACCCACACTGTGGAGCAGACCGATGTCATCCAGCCGCGAGAAGGCCTCGTGGTCTATGGACCCTGGCGAAGTGCAACCGGTGTCGAAGATGAAGCTCCATTTGACGGTGTCCAGGAGCGTCGCTGTGTACCCTGGCGGGGAGTCCGGCTGCAGGTCGAGTTCGACTTCTGCTCCGATCATCGAGTCCGGCACGACAGGAGAGTCAAGGAAGCGGACGAAGCCCGCATCGAAGTCGAGTTCCAAGCCGAACCGCTCGATGAAGGACATCCCGATGATGCCCTTGATCTGCATGCCCGTCAGCTGAACGAGTTCGGAGAGATCGAAACACGCTACGAGATCATCCGGGTCCAGCGCCAGATCACCGACGCTCGCTTCCGGTGTCCGATACAAGGGTACAGCTTCGACGCCTGCAGGCGTCTGTGCGTAGGCTCGACCAACGGGCTCTCCGAGAAGGGGAGCCAGTGACCCATCAAACAGGCAGCCGCTGGCACCGGTGTCCAGAAGGAACTCGTAGGTCTCCCCCCTGAGAGAAACGGGGACCGTCATTAGGTCGAGACACGGCGGCATCTTGAACTCCTCAAGTACGACTCCACTTGAGGAGCCCGCCGCCGGAAGCAGAAGCAGAAGTCCCGACACAGTCAGGAGAAGGCGCAACCGCTGCACGTGCTCCAAGTGCTTCATCGCGTGTCAGACCTCCGACTATTGCTGCGGTGAGAAGCAGCCCCCCAACGAATCGCGCATCAGCCGCAGCCGGCGATGGCGCGAGCCTGGCGCGACAGGTGCGCAAGCAACTGGCGTGACAGACAAGCCAGTCGGCTGCATGCGCTAGTTAGGTGGCAGCCCGTCCATACGTAGCCCTGCCCTAGTCGAACAAGAAGAGCGTGGCTATCTCACCGGACGCTAGTGCACGATCGAATACGGCTACTTGGTCGATGGCACCCTTGTAGTCGTCTCCCAGGAACGCTCCGCCAATCCGCAGGTCTTCGTCGCTCGTAGCCAGGACGACCGGCCTCGTGCTGCTGTCCACCACGGCTCCGTTCAGGTAGTACCTTCCCTTCCCCGTGGCATCCTCGAAGGTGAAGGCGATGTGTGACCATGTCCCCGTACCCATGGGAACAAGGCTTGGGCTCCCGTCACTGTCACCGCTGACGTACGAGATCATGTAGACGGTATCAGGATCCACGATCCCCCCGTAGATCCCGAAGGAGTAAGCCTCCGTGTACTTCTTGTCGATCACTGCTGCGTATGCTCGGTCCGAGGCCTCAGGCCTCACCCATGCCGCGAGGGTTATCCCACCCGTGATGTCCAACTCCGGATCGTCCGGCACGAGTATCTGATCCGATCTCTCCACATGTACCGCCGAGTCGACGGAGCCATGTCGGTCAGTTGTGTACGTGAGGGCCCTGTCGGCCTGCCCGTCGTGGAGACCCGATACTTCGTTCTCCAGATTCCCGTCGAACTCATAGAAGGCAACAAGCCCGTCGATGTCAGGGTATGCCTGATCTTCGGTACCGCCGGGGCCGGTGGAATCACTGCTGCAGCCGGCCATCACCAAGGGGATCAAAACCAACACAATCAGCAACGTTCTCAATGCGTACCTCCCACGATCACACGTGTCTTCCGGAACCTCGGCAAAGGGACTCTGGACATCTGCGTCCGGAGTTCCCCTAAGTCTGGTGCTGCCACCCAACGAACCGCGCATCAGCCGCACGCGTTAAGCCTGGCGCGACAGGTGCGCAAGCAGCTGGCGTGACAGGCAAGCCTGTCGGCTGCATGCGCTAGTTAGGCAGCGTGCGCCATGCGGCCATGGTGTCTTATCAGCTACCTATACAGCGCTTTGATACACGA
>CAZAQL010000205.1:0-2499 GCA_964487295.1 uncultured bacterium
GAGGCGGTGTGCGAGTATTTCGAGAAGGACCGGGGCCTGAAGTACACGCCCGACCAGATCGTGCTGACGCCCGGCGGGAAGCCGATCATCTTCCTGCCTATCCTGGCGCTTGTCGATCACGGCGACGAGGTCATCTATCCGAACCCGGGCTATCCGATCTACGAGTCCGCGATCGAGTTCGCCGGAGGCAAAGCGGTCCCCCTGCAGCTCAAGGAGGAGCGCGATTTCCGGTTCGACATCGCAGAGCTGGAATCGAAGATCAACCCCAACACGAAGATGCTGATCATCAACTCGCCGCAGAACCCTACGGGCGGCGTTCTGGAGCCCTCCGACCTCCAGCGGATCGCCGAGCTCGCGATCGAGAACGATGTGATCGTGCTCTCCGACGAGGTCTACAGCAAGATCGTCTACGAGGGGGAGCATCACACCGTGGCGGCGTTGCCCGGGATGCAGGAGCGGACGATCCTGATGGACGCGCACTCCAAGACGTACGCGATGACGGGGTGGCGACTGGGATACGCGGCCATGCCGAAGGCGATCGCCGAGAGGTTCACCAAGCTCAACACGAACGTCTATTCTCACGCGACCTCGTTCGTGCAGATCGCGGGCATCGAGGCGCTCAAGGGGCCTCAGGACGAGGTCGAGAAGATGGTCGAGATCTTCAAGGCCAGACGAGACGCGATCGTGGACGGGCTCAACACGGTCAAGGGATTCTCGTGTCTCAGACCGAAGGGCGCGTTCTACGTGTTCCCGAACATCACCAAGACCGGGCTGAAATCTCAGGAGCTGGCCGACCGCATACTCAACGACGCGGGCGTCGCCTGTCTCTCCGGCACGTGTTTCGGCAAGTTCGGTGAGGGCTATCTGAGATTCAGCTACGCCAACTCGCTTGAGAACATCGAGGATGCGCTCGGCCGGATAAGGGAGATGGCCGACAAGCTTTAGAGCGAGTGCTGCCGGTCGGCGCCGTACACGAGAGGAGCATATGGTTTCAGCGGTGGTTCTTGCTGCAGGTGAGTCCAAACGCATGGGTCGGAAGAAGGAGGTCCTTCCCGTGCGCGGCGAACCGATGGTGCGCCTCGTGGTCGACAAGCTCCTCGAGTCGAGGAAGATCGACGAGATAATCGTCGTTCTGGGTCACGAGGCCGACGAGGTCGGCGCCGCCCTGGCCGGCGTTACGGACGAGAGGATCGAGCTGGTCGGAAACCGGCGCTACAGGGAGGGCATGGGTACGTCGCTCGCGCACGGAGTGTCGGGGTGCTCGTGGGGCACGGACGCCTTCGTTGTTGCGCTGGCGGACGCCCCGTTCTTCCGGACCGAGGATGTCGACAGGCTGATCGACGCGCACGCGGCGGGTTCGCCGATCGTCGTCCCCGTCTGTGGCGGCAGGCGCGGTCATCCCGTTCTTCTGGACGGCCGGTTCAGAGAGGACCTCGAGTCGCTCGATGGAGACGCCGGGGCGAGAGATATCCTCGAGGAGAACTCGGAGCTCGTCAAAGAGGTCGAACTCGAGGATGAAGGGTTCCTCGTCGACATCGACGACTCGGAGGACTACGAGGCGGTCAAGGACGGCATCGCGCCGCGCTAGCGGGGAACGCCCGCGGTCGCCGCGTCGACGACCCAAGCGACGGACCTCGGACAGCGGGGTCCGTCGCCGTCTCCGGACGGCGCGGGATGGGAGGCAGGGAAAGCCGATGGCTCTCAGGTTGAGGGACCTGTTCGACGAAATCGCGAGGATGCACCGCGACGGCGTTCCGGGCACGATCGCGACGGTCGTCTCGGCAGGCGGGTCGACGCCTCGCGGCGCGGGTGCGAAGATGATCGTCTACGAAGACGGGAGGACTCTGGGCTCGGTCGGAGGTGGAGCGGTGGAGAGCTCCGTCATCGAGCGAGCCAGAGCGATGGCCGGGGGGAGCCAGACGGAGCTTCTGTCGTTCGACCTCGACGACGATACGGAAGCCGCTTGCGGGGGGAAGATGGACGTCTTCCTCGAGCCGGTCGCGGCCGGCCCCCGGGTACTTGTGGTCGGAGGCGGACACGTCGGCCGCGCCGTCGCCGCGGCGGCCGCGAGGGCCGGCTTCCGGGTCGTCGTGGTCGACGACCGGGCCGACATGGTGACGAACGAGCGCTTCCCCGACGCGGAGCGCAGACTCGTTGGCGGCGTCGAGCTTCTGGAGGACGAGATCGAGCTCGACGACTCGACCTTCGTGATCGTCGTGACCCGAGGGCACAGGTTCGATCGCGAGTGGGTTAGGGCGCTCTCCGATCATCGGCCGCGATACCTGGGCATGATCGGGAGCGAGAAGAAAGTGACGCTGACTCTCGACGCGTTGCGGGAGGAGGGCGTCACCGAGGAGTCGTTGCGATCGCTCCACGCGCCGATAGGGATCGACATCGGCGCGGAGACGCCGGACGAGATCGCGGTCAGCGTGGTCGCGGAGATCATAGCGGTCAGGCACGGCATCACGGATACCGCGATGCTCAGGGACAAGTTCGGGC
>CAZAQL010000206.1:0-2429 GCA_964487295.1 uncultured bacterium
CACACCTCACATCGGACCCCCGTCGCGTCCCGGGAATCGAGTTGACACGGCGAGTTCGTAGCCCAGGTCTCCGCCACATGCTCTTGAGTCCGCAGGCACACCGCGTGCCGGGACGCTAGGTTGCGCCCCCGCATGCGCTGCGCGAGTTGCTCCCACGAGAATCCCGAATCGAACAAGTACTGCTCCGAATGCGGTGTGGAACTCGTCTCGGCCTGCCCATCGTGCTCGACGGCGAATCCGCCGACGAGCAAGTTCTGCGGCGAGTGCGGTGCGGGGCTGCGTTCGACGGGTTCGGCCGCACCGGCTCCCGGCCGAGCGGAGATGCGCCTCGTGTCGGTCCTGTTCGCCGATCTCGTCGGGTTCACGCCGTTCTCCGAATCGCGCGACCCCGAAGAGGTGCGGGGCCTGCTCACCACCTACTTCGACCGGTCCAGGGAGATCGTCGAGCGCTTCGGCGGGTTGGTCGACAAGTTCATCGGTGACGCGGTGATGGCGGTGTGGGGCGCTGTCGAAGCGCGCGAGGACGACGCCGAACGGTCGGTCCGGGCTGCGCTCGAGCTCGTGAGCATGGTCGACGGCCTGGGCGCCGAGATCGGGCTCCCCGACCTGGCGCTGCGCGCCGGGGTCATGTCGGGAGAGACATCGGTCGGTCCGGGTGGCAACGAGAAGGGCCTCGTCGTCGGCGATCTCGTCAACACCGCATCTCGACTGCAGTCGATCGCCGCACCGAGGACCGTCCTCGCCGGCGAGCCGACGCGAGCGCTCACCGCAGCCTCCATCGCCTTCGAATCACTGGGCGCGCAGACCGTGAAGGGCAAGGAAACGCCGGTTCCGGCGTTCCGAGCCCTCCGAGTGATCTCCGAACGCGGCGGCGCCCGCCGCGCCGAGGGCATGGAGCCACCGTTCACCGGTCGCGACGTCGAGCTTCGGATGCTGAAGGACCAGTTCCACGCCACCGGTCGCGACAGCAGCGCCCGGCTCGTGTCCGTGGTCGGGCAGGCGGGCACCGGCAAGACCAGCCTGTCGTGGGAGCTCGAGAAGTACATCGACGGTCTCGCCGAGGACGTCTACTGGCATCGAGGCCGCTCTCCGTCCTACGGCGAGGGCTCCGCGATGTGGGCGCTCGGCGAGATGGTGCGCAGCAGGGCCGGGATCTCGGACAACGACGACCCGGAGAAGGGCCGCATGAAGCTGCGGACCGCCGTCGCCGAATACGTGACGTCGCAGGACGACCGGCGCTGGCTCGAACCCCGACTCGCCGCTCTGCTCGGTCTCGACTCGGCGCCGAGTGGCGATCGCGAGGAGTTGTACGCGGCCTTCCGGACGTTCTTCCACTACATCTCGGCGCTCGGGACGACCGTCCTCGTCTTCGAGGACATGCATTGGGCCGACGCAGGCCTGCTCGACTTCGTCACGGAACTGGTCGAGCGATCCCCCCGTCACCCGATCTTCGTCGTCACCCTGTCCCGGCCGGAGCTTCTCGACGCTCGCCCCGGGTTCGGATCGGGCCGCAACTCGATCTCCCTCCATCTCGCTCCGCTCACCGACGAGTCGATGACGAAGCTCATCACCGGGATGGTCCCGGGCATCGGCGCCGAGGCAGCAGCCAAGCTGGTCGAGCGGGCAGGGGGAATCCCCATGTACGCCGTCGAGTTCGTGAGGGTGCTCGTCGCGGCCGGCGAGGTGGTCGAGGTCGACGGCGTGCTCCGGATCACGGGCTCGCTGAAGGATTTGGCCCTCCCCGAGTCGCTCCAGGCTGTGGTGGGGGCGCGGCTCGATCGACTCTCATCGGCTGATCGCGAGCTCATCCAGGAAGCCGCCGTCCTCGGGCAGTCGTTCACCGCCGAGGGGCTCGCCGTCGTCCGCGATGTCACGCCGGAAGCCATCCGCGGCGACCTCGCCGGGTTGGTCCGTCAGCAGCTGCTCGAGATCGACGATGACCCGAGGTCACCCGAGCGCGGCCAATACCAGTTCGTCCAGAGCGTCATCCGCGAGGTGGCCTACGGGCGGTTGAGCAAGGCGGACCGCTATGCCAAGCATCTGCAGGTGGCCCGGTACTTCGAGGATCTCGAAGACTCGGAGCTGGTCGGTGCCGTTGCGTCGCACTACTTGTCGGCGCACGCCGCCGCGCCGGCCGGCGCGGGTGAAGACCTGCTCGAGCGCGGCCGCGCCGCCCTGTCCGATGCGGCGTCGCGGGCGGAGACGCTCCGCTCTCACGAGGCCGCGCTGTCGCTGCTCGACCAGGCGCTCGAACTCGCGTCGGATCCGGCGGATCGGGCCCCGCTCCTGGAGCGGGCTTCGTCGGCTGCGGCGTGGGCTTCCCAGGTGCAGCGGTCGGTCGAGCTCGCCTCCGAGGCAGCCGCCCTGTATGGAGAGATCGGTGATGACTCCGGCAGGTACCGGGCTCTCACGCAACAGGCATTCACGTT
>CAZAQL010000207.1:0-2384 GCA_964487295.1 uncultured bacterium
CGATGCTCTATCCACCTGAGCTACGGGGGCACGTGTCCGAAGAGACGAGAACCGTCGCCTTCCACCGGTCCGCGAACGCGCTCGGCCGCGCAGCGGCGCGGTCGGGCGGATGGCGGCGGCGCCGGGATCCGGCGGGCTCACTCCGAGTCGTATTCTACCAGACTCGCGACATCGCAGTCAGCCAGTTTCTCCCGGCCCTTGAGGAAGGTGAGATCGATCAGGAACATGATCCCGACGATCTCGCCCCCGAGCTGTCGGACCAGCGTCGCCGTGGCCGCGGCGGTGCCGCCGGTCGCGAGGAGATCGTCGACGATGAGCACCCTCTGGCCCGGCTCGATCGCGTCCCGGTGCATCTCGAGCGTGTCGGTGCCGTATTCGAGCTCGTACTCCGCGCTGATGATCTCCGCAGGGAGCTTGCCGGGCTTGCGCGCGGGGACGAAGCCCGCCCCGAGCAGATAGGCGACCGCGCCTCCGAATATGAAGCCGCGCGACTCCATGCCGACGACGATGTCGACGTTCAGGTCCATGTACCGGTCCGCCATCTCATCCACGGACCGTCGGAAGCCCTCTGGGTTCCTCGTCAGGGTCGTGATGTCCTTGAAGACGATGCCCGGCTTCGGGAAATCAGGGACATCCCTGATGAGCGACTTGAGATCCATATGCGTTCCCCGTCCGTCCTTTCAGAACCGTCGAGCGCCGAGGTCGGCGCCGCCTCAGGGCAGGTAGTCGAGCGGATCGACGGCCTGTCCCCGGTATCGTATCTCAAAGTGCAGATGTGTGCCGGTCGTTTCGCCGCTCGAGCCCACGTACCCGATCGCCTGTCCCGGCGCGACCCGGTCCCCGAGCCTGACGGCGGCGCGACTCAGGTGCGCGTAGAGCGTGATCAGGCGGTTCCCGTGGTCGACCATCACGACCGTCCCGTAGCCCGTCATGCGGCCGGAGAAGACGACCTCCCCCGCGGCGGCCGAGAGCACGCGCTCCTCCCTCGCGCCGTCGATGTCGATGCCCTTGTGGAACTCCTGCGTGCGACGCGTCGGGTGCGTCCTCGTGCCGAATCCGCTCGTGACCGAGCCCCGTCCGCGGCCGGCGAGCGGCCACGCGAGGGTCACCTCGCCCGGGTCCGGAGAGGCTTCGCCCGGAACCGGCGTCACGGTCCTGACCTTCGAGGCCCCGGGGATCGTGAGCTCCTGACCCGGGTAGATCGTGTAGCTCGAGAGCCCGTTGGCGTCGACCACCTCGTGCAGCTCGACCCCGTATGTCCACGCGATGCGCCAGAGCGTCTCGCCCTTCTGCACGACGTGCGTGACACCTCGGCGCGACGCTCTCGAGGCCTGGGCGCCCGGTCCGGGGTTCCTGGACGACGGCGCGCCGCCGGCCGGGTCGGTCGAGCGCCCGGAGGGCGGCAGCGGCGTGCAGCCGATGACCAGCGCGCAAGCGGCGGCGACGACGCCCACGAGCGCCGCTGCCCGCAGGCGACGGCGACGCTCACGCCTGGTGCCTGTCCGCCCGCCGTGACGGTCGCGCGTGCTCTCCGGTCGGTCCAGACATGCCTCCGTCAGAATCTCACCCCGAAGGTTCCGAAGTCGTTCGTCGCATCCGACCAGCTCGGCTCGACAAGGGCCACTCGGCTGCCCGGAGGGCCGGTTCGGACGCTCGCGAGGAGCAGCTCGAGTCGGTCGCGCGGTCCCTCGGCTACCAGTTCGACCGAGCCGTCGGACAGATTCCGGACCCAGCCTGTCAGATCGAGTCGGGCGGCCTCCGCTCGCGTGAAGTGGCGGAATCCGACGCCCTGCACGGTGCCTGTGACGCGCGCGTGGAGCCGCTCATTCACGAGTCGTCTCCCCTCTGCCCCGGCGGGCGTGCTCGAGAGCCAGCTCCGCGGCTTCGTCCGCGCTGTCCGCTACGTCGACGCCGCCGAGTGAGCTCCACGCGCCGAGGACCACGACCGGGATGCCCGACTTCATCGCAACGGCTATCTCGGAGAGCGTCCCGGCTTCGCCGGGCAGCGCGACCACGGCCTCGCCCGCGAGGACGTTGACGATGTTCCGTGCCTGGCCGAGCCCGGTCGGGATCGGGAGGGCGATGTGCGGGTTCGCGTCCGCGGCCCGCTCGCCCGGGAGCACGCCGATGGTGAGACCACCGGCCTGGCTCGCGCCGCGCGAGGCGGCCTCCATGACGCCGCCGAGCCCTCCGCAAACGAGAACACCCCCTCCGCGGGCGATGGCCGTGCCAACTCGCTCCGCGTCAGAGGCGGTCTTCCCGTCACAGCGGCCGCCACCGACCACTGTGATCCTGAGAGGGCGGTTCATGTTCGTGCCCTCCTATGAGGTGGTCGGGGCGAGAGGATTTGAACCTCCGACCTCACGGTCCCGAACCGTGCGCGC
>CAZAQL010000208.1:0-2350 GCA_964487295.1 uncultured bacterium
ATGAACCCTGACTCACTTTCGGTCTTTCCTGTAACCGGGCTTCCGTTTTTGATGCGCCAGGGCAAACGCAGCAGCTTCGAGTTCATCTGGAATCGAGGCCATCGGGTTCTCCCAATCGGGGAAGTCATTTTGCCGATAGTAGGCTCCAATCGAGCCGGCGCCAACGGCATCTCGGCGGGGGTTGACGCGGCGTTCCGACGGCTGGGGCGACCGGCCTTTGCTACCCTCGTTCCCGGTCGCGTGATCTCCTATGCTTGATGAAGTGATCTCGAACTTGGTGTCCCCGTGGAGTTCGACCCGTCGGACGGATTGACATTTGCTTTCGGCGCCCTGTCTTTCGTCGTCGTCGCGATCGACGTGCTGTTCGTGGGGCTCGCGGTCCATCGTGAATCGCCGGCGAAGGTGTGCCGGTGGGCGTTCGTCGCCGGCGCCGCCGGCCTGGGCTGGCTGGCGCTACACGCGGGGATCGCGGAATCAGGTATCCTGGTGGGGAGCGGAATGCCGCCGCCGGTCATGCCCTACTTCGTAGTCACGATGCTGCTGGCGGTGGTACTCGCGTTCTCCGGAGTGGGGCGTCGGCTCGCGGCACTCCCCATCGGGATGCTCGTCGGGTTGCACGCGTTCCGCCTCCCCCTCGAGTGGCTGTTGCATGAGCTGTACCTCACGGGGGGATTGCCGGTTCAGATGACGTGGAGTGGCTACAACTTCGACGTGGTTACCGGGGTCAGCGCGCTGTTGATTGCGAGTGCTTCGCTGCGCCTGGACATCCCGCGCTGGGTCTACCTGGCGTGGAATGTCGTCGGCCTCCTGCTGTTGGTAAACGTGGTCACGATCGCACTGCTCAGCGCTCCGCTACCGTTCCGACAGTTCATGGAAGGACCACCCGTGGTTCTCGTCTATCACGCGCCGTTCAACTGGATCCTGGACGTGCACGTCTTCACAGCACTCGTCGGACATCTCGTCCTGTTCAGGGCCTTCCGGAGAGATGCTTCGTAACAGGTGCGGTCAATATTGCGCGATCGCGAGCGCCTACTCCACGGTCGCCAGCAACTCGGGCAACGTCCCTTCCTCCAGCTCCCCATCATCGGCGGTTCCGTAGAGTACGAACTCCGCCCGCGGATCGTCCGCGGGCGCGAGCTCCTGAACCATCCCGTCTGGCTTGAGCGTCTTGCGACCCATGACGTCTTCGAGCGGTACGTCGAGGTGGGGAGCGTACGCGCGGTACACGAGCTCGGTACAAATGATCTTGTCCTGGCTCGACAGATCGAAGGAGAAATCGTAGGGGACGCCGCGAAGCTCCATCGCTCGGCGGATCGCCGTCCGGGTCTCTTCTGCGGTCACCCGGGGACGCAACACCGCCAGGGAGTTGGCGTGGAGTGCAAACTCGGCCGATGAGAAGCGCACCCCCTCGCCGATCGCTTCGATCGCAGCGAACGGCAAGCCGTCTCGGTCCTCGCCGCCTTCATACTCCGCGAGCGCCTCCTCCAGCGCGGGGTCCTCGCCGAGTGCGCGAATCTCGTCGGGGGAGCCGAGGTACATCGCGGCGTGGCCCCAGTGGCCCGGGAGAAAGGTGTTCGACAGATAGCCGTCCCTGCGGGTGAGCAGGATGTCACCCGGCTTCAGCCTGGGGCGGATCTCCTCGCGCACCGTCTCCGGGGTCAACCCGGGGGCGTGAAGCGGCACTCGAACGTGGCTGACCATCATCGAGATGATCGACTGGGTCTTGTACGCGGGGCGCTGCACGTCGGACTTCAGGGTCGTCCAGAGCACGTCGACCCGGCCTTCGGCCAACCGGGTGTAGGCCTCCGCGAGCTCCGCTTCGTAGTCGCCCAGACGTTCGAGCAGTCCCTCGAGGCCTTGCGTCTGGAGGACCGGCGAGGTCTGCAACCGCTGCTCCCGCTCCTCGAACTCCTCCACGCCGCTGAGGATGAGCTGCACGTTCTCCTCCGATGTGATGTTCGCGTACATCTCTTCGAACATCCCCTCGGGCACCCCGAGTCTCGGGTTCGCCTCGTTGAGCTTTCGGCGTGCGTTGGGCTGGTCCTTGAACAGCAGCACGAACACCACGCCGTTTCGATACAGGGTGAGCGCCGACGCGTAGGCGAGCAGGAACGCCTGACCCTGCTGCTCGGGATCCGCGATCTCGCCGTAGTCTTTGTGACGAAACGCGATGTGGAAGAGGGCTTTGCGCAGCACCAGGTAGCGACGGTACGCCTCGGCAATGTCGTCCTCCTGCTCGACGGTGTAGACGCCCTCGTTTTCGTTCTCGGAGACCAGGTACTCCTCGTTCATCCGCAGCATCTCCGCCTCGATCTTGTCGACCTCGACGAGGACGTCCGAGAGCATGCGC
>CAZAQL010000209.1:0-2349 GCA_964487295.1 uncultured bacterium
ACAACCTCTCGGGTACCGTTGTCGTCCAAGTCGGCCACAGCGGGAGCCCCATGAATCGTCGCTCCCCCAGGCGCCGTGAACATCCACAGGCTATCCCCACCACAGGAGTAGGCCTTGAGCTTCCCCGGCGTGCGGGTCGTCACGAGGATGCCGCACTCCGCGTCAGTCAGCTTGGTGATCGTGGGAGAGTGGCCCGCAACACCGACTATGCGCTCGTCGAAACCACACCGATCGGGGAAGACCCCAAAGAAGGCCTGCGCCTCGTTGTTGTCCTCGAAGAGCTCTGTGACATCGTCCGCCGGATCAACGATGGCACTGAGAAGCCAATGGCCGATATCGCCAGACGACGACGGCGACCACGTCTTCTGGGCAGTCTCACATCCCCACGGTGGAGGGGTCACGTACAGGGTGTCTACGACTGTGCAGTCTGATTCGTCTCGCTCGCAGAGGACGATTCGGACTGCTACGGAATCGTCCGGTGCGTAGTTGCTGCGGTTGTGCACGACGACCTCAAATTGAATCGGACTCCCCAAGGACGGGAACCGCGGCGAGACAGAGATGTCCGCCGGCTCAATCGCGAAGTCGGGAGCCGCACTGAAGCCACTCCAGTCGACGAGCTTGATGTCCAGCGCCGGGTCACCAAGGAGGTTGTACTCCAGAACCTCGAACTCCTCCCCCGTGCGAGACAAGTGACGGGTCTTGGCATAGGCGACAATGGCCCCGAGCGACGAGCAATCCCCCTGCAGGATGGCGTCCCAGACATACGAGCCAAGAAACTCCCACGCCTCCGGGGGCGAACCCTCGGTCGAGCCGAGGTAGCCGACTGCCCCGTTCTGCCCATTGTTGTGCAGCAGCCGTTCACCCAGACAGTCAGTGAGCGTATCGGCCCCTGTGGACACCCAGTCAAACGCACCTGCACGACATGAGTACGACGCCCAGAACGGCAGCGCGCCAGCGTTGGAGAGGTCCCCAGGATTCCCCCAGTCGAATGTGTACGTCCCGCCGTGATATCCATGACAGCAGAGCTCGACGAAGTACTTGCCGGCATTGACGGCCGCTACGTTGAGAGGTTGCGTCAGCTCATACTGTTCTTCGCAGTCCGCACCGGCCTGCGCATGCGCATGTATCTCGATCGGCTCTGGATAGCCGTGCTGCTGAAGAATGGTCGACGCGTACTCGAACGCCTCGTGCGTCCCTTCTGCTAGGGACTCGTCACCTGAAAGACAGGGAGGATTGGGGCCGACCCAAGCGAACCCACATGAGAGCAGCACATCATCGCGCCACTCGTGGCCTGAATCCGCGTTCCTCTCATAGTCGACGTACTTCCGCACCTCCGTTTCAAGCTCCGACATATGGCTCACGCACATGCGTCCGAGCAGCAAATCAGGATAGTCGTCACCCTCGGGACCCAGCACACATGCGTACCGGTGGTCGGTTGTCGCCCACGGGATGCCTTCTATGCAGTCCACGCGAACCTCTCGGGCCGGCAGGAGTTCGTCCGTCCCACCCTGCAGGCTGTCACGCGCATCGCCTACGAGGAGCACATACCCGAGGTAGCCGTCGTCCATGTGCTCAGAGCTCTGGGTATCATACACGTCTTTGATGAACGTCTTAATCGCACTCGCGCTGATCGAGCCCTGCGCGTAGTGGCTGATCACCGCCGTGTCAGGTACCACGGCTACGTTGAACCCATTCCAGACCGTGCGATGCAGGGCGAGCGTATCGACATACTCGGATGCCAGAAGAGGACCATGCACGATCATAAGGTAGTCAGCCGCCAGAGTCTCGCACTCCTCAACGGATCGGCAGACATCCCACGCTCCGGGGCCCGCGGAACCACGCCCCCCTCGACTCTCACTCCCCTCGTACGTGAGTAGCGTGCTCTCGGCAATCTCCTCCAGCGGGCCGAGCGATCCTGCGCCACGGGCTTCGCCTCCGCTGAAGCGCAGGGTCACGATCACGGATGGCAGGACGAACACCCTCTTCGTCGTCGGGTCGCACTGCACTGGGTACACCGTCAGCAGGGCAACACCCTGCCCCCGCAAGCTGCCTTGCGACCCGACCTCGACAACTTGGCCTGGGTACAGACCGGACTCCGCATATGCCACCGTGTCCAGCGCGAACTCGTAGGAGCAGTACTCCCAACCATCGTCAGTCTCCCGCACCACTGCCTCCGGCACAGGGAAGAGCGACACGTCAGAGAATTCGAGGGTCTCGGCGGCCCAGAACGAAACCTCGATGTCGCACCCTGCTGGCACCGCGACGAGTTGCCGCACGGTCGGAACCAGCGGACTGCCTAGACCATATGGAACGGTCGGGCTCGACCCTTTATCGTGGGTTGGTTACCAC
>CAZAQL010000210.1:0-1670 GCA_964487295.1 uncultured bacterium
TACCCAAACTACGAGCCGATGTCGCTCATCCCCTCGAGTGCGGTCGATCTCTTCGAGGAGCTCCGCGAGACGCAGCTGGCGGACCTGAAGATCAGCTGCGCAGGCGACTGCTTCCTCTTCCTTGGCGAGAGGTACCTGGGCCATCTGGAGGGAGGAGACAGCGATACGTATCAGGTCATGCCAGGAGAGAACTCGGCACTCCGGGCCTTCATACGGTGTGGCTCCGCCGAGAACGGCGCCTACAAGCACGAGACCAGGGACATTGGCCGCCCCGGGCCGTACACAGGTGAGTATCAGCCCATCGACGTGGATGTGGGTACGACATGGTGCGGACCCGAATGCGACACACTGCAGCTCGTCATGGGTGGCCTCGGCGTCGTCTGCGCGACGATGCTGGTTCTCGAACTCATGAAGGAGTAGGGGAGACGATGCACAGAATGCCGATGCACGGCAAGACCGGAGAGTTCACACGGGCTGCTTCGAACCGAGGTCGGCCTCTGGTCACCGGAGTACACACGCTGCTGATTGCTGTCGTGCTGTACATGCTGGGGGTCGTAGCAGTCCCAAGCGCGGCCCAGGCGCCCGGGCAGTTGACATCGCAGCTCGAGGAGGCACTCGCGTCGGTGAATCTCTCCCGTGTAGAGGAGCTCGCCGCGCAGATCGAGTCGCTCGATGACAACGAGACGGGCCTGGCCGAAGCCCTGGTCGCAGCTGGCGCCGCGAGGATCGCGTTGGATCAAGTCCAAAGCGGAAGGAGGGACTTCCGCAGGGCTCTCTGCCTCTCGCCGTCACTCCGGCCGTCTGAGGGGACCGTGAGCGCTCAGGCGATGACGCACTTCGAGGCTGTCGTCGCTGAGCACGACGGAAGAACTGCGGAGTTCGCCATAGCTGGGGTCAGGAGCAGCGAGTCGGGCAACAGCATCAGCTCCTTCCACGTAGTCTCCGGCGATGATCGCGTGTGCTTCGGGTCGCCCTGCACGTTCCGCCTCTGTCCGGAGTGTCGCCCGGTGCTCACAGTGGAGGCAGCCGGATACGAGAGCCGGGTCGTCCCGATTCTCGAGACCATCCACGCCAACAACTTCTACCCGCTGGGCACGCTGGAGCTCACGCCGATTCGCGGCGAACCAGACACAACCCGGCTTCCTGAACTGGAGCCGGTGCCAGTTCGTCTGCCGACGATGACCATCGTTGATCGGGTTGAGAGGCGTGCGACGGATGGATCGACGGTGTACGAACTCGCGTTCAGATTCACTGACCTTGAGCGCGGTGAGCTCGCAATGGTCGTGGACGGCGAGCGCACGGTTCTGGCAACCGATCCGGGGCAAGAGGAGACGGTTGCTCTTGGCTCGCCCGACTCCAAGAGGGACTGCGAATCGGACGTTGCCTTCGAGCTTGCCTACTGGAGCGATGGCATGCGGCAGACGCTCATGACGGATGAGCTGGACCTCCGCTTCGAGCGGAGAACGCGTTGGCCTCGGTGGAACGTGGTCAGCGGCCCCTGCTACATCGCGAGCGGGCTTCTCGCAGCGGCCGGCGCGGTTCGTCACAGGTCTGCGGACGACGCCTATCGCGTCTACGATCGCTCGGATGACTACTACGACCTGCCGGGCTTGTGGGACCAGGTGGAGCGTCATCGCGAGGCACGCGACCGGCTTTTCGTCGCTGCAGGC
>CAZAQL010000210.1:1680-2329 GCA_964487295.1 uncultured bacterium
ATCACGAGCATCTTTGACTTCGGCCTGCCGGCCGCGCCGCGTCCGTGGCCTGGAACACACGGAGTCGACGTCACGCTCGGTGAGGGTGGGAGCGCGAGCGTGACGCTGGACATCTCGGATCTGGTCTTCGCGGGACAGACGGGGAGGGGAACGAATGCGAATCACCACTGAGCCGAATGCGCTGCTCTCGTGTTCGCTCCTGGCGCTGGTACTGGTGCTGGGACTGGCCACCGGATGCAGCGATTGGGAGCGCGACAACGACTGTGATCCGTTGGATCATGACCCGCCATCGCGCCCGGCAGGGCTCCAGGTCTCTTACGCGTCCTGCAGCGCTGGTAGCAGCGACACGACACGTGTGGAGTTGTCATGGAGCATCGCAGATGAGCGCACCGGTACGGCCCCACGAATCGCGTCGCCGGCCGGTTGTGGCCGGGGCATGACGTATCACGTGGGACGCAGAGTGAAGACCGACGTCGAGTGGACGATCGTCACACCGGTCCATGGGATTGAGGAAGTGGAGTGGACTGACCATGTGCTCGTTGATGTCCAGCGCGCCTTGCTCTACTCCGTACGTGCTGAAGACGAGTGTGGGGCCTCCTCCGACTGGTCTGATACCGTCGAGGCCTATATCAATGAGTGAGCATCCGCA
>CAZAQL010000211.1:0-397 GCA_964487295.1 uncultured bacterium
GCCACACGTACGGGCTCGATCGGATCGATACGTTCTTCCCGGGGACTCCCTCGAACGCCTTCTACGTCCGCACGCCACAGAACATCGAGGCCATCCGCAAGGTCCAGGAACGACAGCTGGCGGTCTTGCAGAAGCAGGCATCGGAGCGTCGCTCCGAGCACCCACTGGTCGCCGCGAGCCTTGACGAGCACAGCCGCGCCGTCACGAAGAGCCTTGAGAGGTTCATGGAGTCAGCGGCGCGCGACTCGGGCGAGATCATCAATGCCATCGAAGCCCTTCAGGCAAACCTCGCCGTCGAGCTGCGAGAGGCTCGCTGGATGCTGCGGCAGATTCATGGATCCCTCGAGTCACTGGCAGAGCTCGCGAGGGAGCGGCTCACAGTCGAGGCGCAGGGCTA
>CAZAQL010000211.1:407-2312 GCA_964487295.1 uncultured bacterium
CTTCGTCAGGCGGAGACACACCTTCGGGGCGGCTTCTACGAGGATGCGAAGGAACGGCTTCTCCTGTCTCTGAAGAGTGACAGCACGCTCTATCAGGCGCATCGTGACCTGGCCTACATTTACCTTCGGGAGGGGAACGGGGAATCGGCGCGGGAGCACTTCGAGAAGGCCCTACACAATGCTCCCGACAGCCGCATGAGGTTCGAGTCTCTCGATGACCTCGCTGGCTTCCTGTACTCTCAGGGGAAGTACAACGACGCCACCTCTCATCTGGAGGAATGCCTCCGTCTTGTGAGCGAGGAGCCTGCTCTCAGTGTGGCGCTGCCGCGTGTCTGGTACAACCTTGCTATCTGTCGTGCGAAGAAGAACGAGGTGGATAGGTGTCTGGCCGCGCTTGTGTCTGCCGTGCAGGGGCAACCCGAGACGTTCGCGCTCGCTGCGAAGGACCCCGAGCTGGACTGCGTTCGAGACGCCGTCGATGATCTGCTTGAGAAGCTCGCTGTGCAGCAGCGACTCATCGTGGCCACAGCGCTGGCCGCTGTTGCGCCCGAGCTTGAGGAGGTCGAGGCGGGACCGAGAGACGCCGTTGCCGACGCTGTCAGAGAGGCTAGAAGAGCCCATGAGACGGTCGTCGCATCGGCTTCGACAGGGGCCTACGTGGCGAATCGTCTCGGAACTGAGGTTCTCGGCGACGTGCGAGCGGTCGTTGAGCACGCGCGGACCTACCGACAGAAGAACGTGGAGCTTCGAGAGGCCAGGCACGAGCTGGCTTCAGTCCAGCAGGAGCTTGGCAGAGCCGAGCATCGCGACAGGGAGCGAAGGCGGGTGCACGAAGCCAACGTCGAGAGAGCTGAACGGGCTGTCAAGAACAAGTACGGCCTGTGGAAGGGGCTTGTCGGGGTCGGCATGTACATGGTCGCGATCTTCGTTGTCTTCCAGAGCTTCCGAGGCTGCTTCGTGTATCTGGACGCGAACTCCAGGAGTCTCCTTCCTCTTCCTTGGGGTATCTTGAACCTCCTGCTTCTGCCCGGCCTGCTTCTCTTCGGAGTGACCGTCACGAGCGTGGCCGAGCGGCTCGACCGACCGCGGAGAGACGAGATCTCGCGCGTGCAGGTTCCGTACAACAAGCTGCCCGAGGTATCTCGACTGAAGAGGGACGCACGAGAGCTGGGCGAACAGGTCGATCGATACGTCGCTCAGATCGACACGGCGTTGGACGATTCGCTCGAGTCCGCCAAGGCAGTGCGGCGGGCGGCCCGCGAGCTGAGTCGCAGGATCGCGTGGGTGCAGCGGCAGTAGCATCCCTCGCGGGGATGAAGATCCGTTCAGTTGTAACCCCCTCCTCATCGACGCAATCTCAAGGTTATCTTGGATTGTCCCCTAGTAGTGGTCCTTTCGGTATTCCGGTCCCCGCAGTTGAACATTCAGGTTCGCTCTGAGCTGCAGCTCGCCGGTGCATCTCCTGTGAAGCCACGTTGATGTGTTCCGTAAGCGCCTATGTCATGACCAGTTAGACAGGGAGCGGTTGGGCCGTTCGAATCTGGCACTCGTGTTGCCGTACGAGAGGGCCCGACAGCACAGCAGCTTCGTGTGCACGAGTTCAACGACAGTCGATGCAACGACGGCACAGGGGAGTCACGAGAGCGGTTCGACGGCTTAGGGTCGCAAGCGTGACAGCGAAGGAGGTTCGAATGGACAGGGGGAGGCTTGCGGACGCGGTCCGCGCTGCTGTGATCATGCTCGTTGCGGTCGGGGCGCTGGCCGGGTGTCTTGACCCCCCGCCCACGCCGCAGCCGATTCGGGAGGAGCAGACGAGGACAGTCTACGTCGACAAGGAGGTCATCGTTGAGCAGCGCGTCGGCATCCTGCGGATCCCGGATCCGGCTCTCGTGTCGGATCTCGGTC
>CAZAQL010000212.1:0-2296 GCA_964487295.1 uncultured bacterium
GGCCCGCAGCGCTTGTGCCACTCGCCTGGCGCAGCTGAAACGCGTTTCGTTAGACCGCGCTGTAGTTCCCAAGGAAGGAGATGGACTTGGCGACTCGCAATGTCTCTCACGCAGTGCTGATTGCCTGCCTTGTGCTGATGCTCTCGTTGCCCATAATCGCTGTCGCCAGTGACGCCTCTGAATGGGTCACCAAGGCGCCTTTTGATTGGGATCCTCTCTACTCCACACCAGGGACTTCCCTACGCATCGAGGAGGCGTCCCGCGAGACCCTTGATAGCGCCAGTCTGATCGAGTATCGCTTCACCGCGACCGGGTTCGATGCAGACGGTGACGCTACCATGTGGATGAAGCAGGGACCTGCCTATCGTGCCCATAGCGCTACTATCGATTCCACCGGACTGGTTGTGGTTGGAGGTGCCGACCTCTTCATGGTTAGCGGGTTCGTGGCAGGTCAGTCCTTGGATGTTGCGCTTGTTTCGGGGGAGATGCGAGCTCACGCGAAGGTCTTCCCTTTCCCCATTGAATCGCAGGAGGCAGACTGTCGCATCCAGATTGAACTGCTCTCGCCCAAGGGGAACATCTTCATGGCGTCGGTGTCTGGGTTCGACGTCGGAGAGCCTGTGCGAGTGGAGAGTCTATACAAGGACGAGCACATCGATCAGGTGATCGACGTTCCCGCCGATGGCGTGATTGACATGCCGCTTGTCTATGGTGAGTACGATCGGGGTACTGCGACACTGCGGGTAAGCGGTGCGGAGTGTACGACATCCGTGACCTACGGCGTAGGCGAAGACGCTTTCTGACAGTCGCGGCCTCGGCGCGCGGTCTAACTGGCGTTTGCAGCTGTCGGGCTTGCCTGTCACGCCAGCTGCTTGCGCACCTGGCGCGCCAGCCTGGCGCCCGCAGCTGAAACGCGTTTCGTTAGGGGCACGGCCGGATGGGTGGTTGTGGACTTAGGGCTGTGTGCACGCTATCCTAATAGAGAGTCGACGTTTGCCCGCTCGAAGGGACGCCATTTAATGACCGACGTGCACGAGCTCTTTGGAGTTGACCCGGTCTGACGGACACCATGCTACTATGGTAGCGAAGGAGGTCCGTGATGCCGAGACCATCGTACCCACCTGAGTTCAAGAAGGAGCTGGTGGAGTTGGCCCGCTCCGGTCGCTCCCCTGAGAGCCTTGCCAGGGAGTTCGAGCCTTCGGCCCAGACGATTCGTGACTGGGTCAAGCAGGCTGATCTGGACGAGGGCCGCCGGGCAGACGGCCTGACCACCGTAGAGCGCGAGGAGTTGAGGCGTCTTCGCCGCGAGAACAAGACTCTGCGCGTGGAGCGCGAGATCCTAAAAAAAGCCGCGGTCTGGTTCGCCAAGGAGACCGACTCCGGCCCCAAGAGGGGTACCGGTTCGTGAAGGCTCACCAGGCCGAGTATGCCGTCCGAGTGATGTGCCGTGTGCTGGGTGTCTCCTCCAGCGGGTACTACGACTGGCTCAACCGTGCGCCGTCGGCGCGAGCAGTTGCCGACGCTGCCCTGACCGAGCGGATCAAGGTTCATCATTCGGCGTCTCGAGGCACGTATGGTGCGCCCAGGATCCACGCTGATCTGATCGAAGACGACATCCACGTGGGCTGCAAGCGGGTGGCCCGACTGATGCGTGCCGCCGGCATCGTGGGTGTCAGCCGGCGCAGGAAGCACGGCACGACGAAGCGAGACGGGGCGGTCCAGTCGGCGCCGGATCTGGTCGACCGGAACTTCACGGCCGATGCACCGGATCAGCTCTGGGTTGCCGACATCACCTACATCCCGACCTGGGCGGGCTTCCTCTATCTGGCCGTGGTCGTGGATGCATGGAGCCGTCGGGTGGTAGGCTGGTCCATGGCGACGCACCTCAGGACGGAGCTGGTGCTGTCGGCGCTGGAGATGGCGTTGTGGCGCCGCCGTCCCGACGGGGTGATCCACCACTCGGACCAGGGCTGCCAGTACACGTCGATCGCGTTCGGACAGCGGTGCCGCGAAGCCGGCGTGCGGCCTTCGACCGGCTCGGCGGGCGACTGCTTCGACAATGCCATGGCCGAGTCGTTCTTCGCGACGCTTGAGTGTGAGCTTCTGGATCGGCAGCGGTTCAAGACCCAGCGGGAGGCGCGGATGGCTGTCTTCGACTTCATTGAAGGCTTCTACAATCCGCACCGTCGTCACTCCGGACTGGGCCAACTGTCGCCGGTCAACTATGAGAGGAAGTACTGCGCGGAAGAGGTACGATCACAAGATGTGAACTGTCCGTGAAACCGGGGCAACTCCA
>CAZAQL010000213.1:0-2267 GCA_964487295.1 uncultured bacterium
CGATCTGAGTTACCGGGGAGGTCTATCTGGCGACCGGCGATCCTGCACGGGCTGAGGCGTGTTTCGAAGCGTCGGCCAAGCAGGGCGAGGCTCTTGGTGCGCCTTACGAAACATCTTTGGCGCTCGCCGGTCTGGGCGCAGCGAGAGTCACCTTAGGGTTCAAGGAACGTGCTGTAGCTCCATTAAGCAGCGCCCTCGATAACCTCCTAAGGCTTGGAGCTAGAAGAGATGCGCGCAGAGTTCAGCGTTTGCTCTCGCAGGCACTGGGACATACGAACTCAGAGCGAGTGAAGTTGCCTGGGGATCGTGACCATCTAGGGAACGTCTTGAAGTCTGCTAGACAGATGGCCGCCGCAACGTCGGCTCGGGAGCTTCTTACAGAGGTGGCCGATGCCGCCGCGGCCAGCATCCCTGCGCAGGCGGTCGCCGCTGTCTTGAGGCTGCACGACGGCACGTCCTGCGTCGTTCCGGCCAGCTTGCTTGAGACTCAAGCGGCTGAAGAGGGGATCGAGGAACTGGTATCGGCACTGATGCCGGACGTACACACGAACTCTATGGAACCGCTCTTGTACGACTCCGGTGGGGACGTTGCGCATGCAGCGCAATTGCTCGAGAAGCACGAAGTGAGTCAGGCAGTACTCGTTCCGATATGTTCGAAGGACAAGGTGCTGGGCGCCATCTACTTGGGCTACAGGGACAGGGAGTCATGCTTCGCAGAACAGGACACCAGGTTCCTCCAGGCGCTGGCTGCGCAGGCGGCGGTTGCCATGGATAACGTCCTGCTTCGGGCGGAGCTCGAGGATGAGGTCGAGCACTTGCGATGGGAGGTCGATGGGCGAAGTTCGTTCTCAAACATCATCGGTCGGAGTCTCGAGATGCAGAAGCTCTTCTCCCTGCTACAGAAGGTGGCGAGGACCTCGGTCACCGTGCTGATTGAGGGAGAGAGTGGGACCGGCAAGGAACTGGTTGCGCGTGCGATACACTCCAACGGGCCGCGGAAGAGCGAGCGATTCCTCGCCCAGAATTGCGCCGCGCTTCCCGAGCAGCTATTGGAGAGCGAGCTCTTCGGGCACGTTAAGGGCGCCTTCACAGGTGCCATGAGAGAGAAGGCCGGTCTCTTTGAAGCCGCGGACGGTGGCACGTTCTTCCTCGATGAGATAGCCGATATGCCGACTTCTCTGCAGGTGAAGCTGCTTCGGGTTCTGCAGGACGGAGAGGTCCGGCGCGTGGGCGCAATGGAGCCTCTGAGCGTCGACGTTCGAATCGTAGCCGCCACGAACAAGATCCTTGAGAAGGAGGTGAAGGCCGGGCGGTTCAGAGAGGACCTTTTCTACAGACTCAACGTGGTCCGGATCAAGATGCCCGCTCTGAGAGACAGGCGGGACGATATCCCGCTCCTGGCGCAGCACTTCCTTGACCAGTACTCCGAGGGTGTTGAGGAACCCCCGCCAGGATTCTCCGACGATACGATGGACCTGCTCGTCAACTACGACTGGCCGGGCAATGTCAGAGAGCTGGAGAACGAGGTTCAGCGTGCGATAGCGCTTGCAAAGCCGGGAACGCCGATCGTGCCCAACGTCCTCTCCGATCGAATTCGCGATGTCGACGTACTCGTCCGGCCCGTACGTCCGGGCGCCAAGCTCTCGCTCAAGGACATGGTGGAGGACGTGGAGAAGAGAGTCATACTGCAGGTGCTGACGGAGAATGGCTGGAACAAGTCGAAGTCCGCGAAGCTGCTCGGGCTGAGCAGACAGGGCCTGCTGAAGAAGATAGCCCGGTTCGGGCTGAAGCCGATAGACGAATAGCCGGGGGGATCACGGCCCGCGTCCGACGGAGGAGACCTCGTTCATGGCGGGAAGCAAACGGAGCGAATATGGGAAGGCGGGCGTCGACATCGACGCGGGCGGCGAGGCGGTCGATCTCATGAAGGACGCCGTCCGTTCGACGTGGGGACCGAGAGTCCTCGCGGAGTACGGAGGGTTTGCGGGCCTGATCGATCTCGCCGGAATCGGGCGGGATGTCCTGGCAGTCACCATCGACGGGGTCGGCACGTCCGCCGATGAACTCGTCGACGGCAGCCTCGCGCAGTTGCGCGCGCAGTTGCGCGACGCCATGACCGAGTTTGAGAACGCCGCCGATGACGCCGGCCGCGAGGCGGCGTGGTCGTTGGTCGAACAGATCCGCGAGGCGATCGCCAACATTGAAGACATGTTCGCGGACGCCGACCTCACGCTGCCGGTGCGCGTGGTGCCGACGCCGGACATCAA
>CAZAQL010000214.1:0-2249 GCA_964487295.1 uncultured bacterium
TCGCCACCGTTACCAGTCCGATGAAGGTCAGCACGGCGTAGACCAGTGCGACATCGAGATAGACCCCACGCCCGAAGAGGAAGGCGGACACGACAAGTAGCGAAGTAGTCACCGTGCACGCCGTGTCGGCGGCCACGGCCCTGTCCGCCGCCGTCGGCCCTCTGAGCAGACGAAGCAGGCAGAGCGCGATGCCCGCGCCTATGAGAGTCAGCACCGTTGCTGTCACGCCTGCGCTCATTCGAATACCGCCCCGCAACCCTCATCCCGTCGATGTCCGCCGCTCATGGGAATACCGCCCGCAGATACCTCTCGAATCGCTGTCCGATGAGCCTTGTGGTCTCCTCGGGGTCCTCGGACCTGACGTCGATCCAGTGAATCAGCAGTGTGTCGCCGATGACGTCCAGCGTGAACGTCCCCGGCGTCAGCGTTATGGAGTTCGCCAGGATCGTCCTGGCGATGTCCTGCCTGAGCTCAGTCTTGATGACGACTATGCCTGGCTTGATCGGAAGCTTCGGATGGAGCACGCGGTAGGCGACGTCCAGGTTGGCCCGGACGATCTCCTGAAGGAGAACCGCCAGATAGAGAATGAAGTACCAGATTCTCTTGAGAGAGATCGGAGGAAGACCCAGTCGAGCGTATGTCCGACCCAGGAACAGGGCGAGGATGAGAGCGACCACCGCGCCCGTCGCCAAGCTCTGCCAGTGCAAGCTCGAGGTGAGGAGCAGCCAGACCAGAAGGAGAATAAGGAAGAGATAGAGCGAATCCCGCAGCCTCGTAGTGGGCTCGCGCTCTGCCTGCACGATGACGTCCCTTCCTGGAACCGGACTCAGTCGTTCCGCTGGGAGCCCGCTCCCAGACTCTCGTCGCACCCTTCCTGGAAGTACGAGTGGTATACCAGTCGCGCCATGGCCAGACTAAGATCGACGCAGGTCACCTTGACGTTGTCGGGCATGGCAATCTCGCACGGCGCGAAAGACAGTATGCAACGCACGCCCGCTTCACCCAGTCGGCGCGCCACGCTCGCCGACGACGACTCCGGTACCGCCAGAACCGCGAGCTGGATTCCGGCGGCTTCGATGGCGTCCTCAAGATTCTCCGCGTCCTCGATGGTGACCTTCCCGATTCTGCGGCCAACTAGCTCGGGGTTGGTGTCGAACGCCTTAACGATCCGGAAGCCCTCGAACTCGAACCTCGCTTGCTCGAGGAGAGCCCTGCCGATGTTGCCCACTCCCACCAGCGCGACTCTGGTGTCCTGATTGAGCCGCAGCGTACTGCGGATGCTCTGTATGAGGTCGGCCACGTTGTAGCCGACGCCCCGCTTGCCCAGCCGACCCAGATAGGAAAAGTCCTTCCGCACGACCGACGCGTCCACGAACGTGAGCCTCGCCAGCTCCTTCGACGACACCGTCTCCGCCCCCTCCTGCGCCAGGCACATGAGGGGCCTGAGGTAGATGAACAGCCGGTCAGTTGTCTCGGCGGGCACCGGTCTTTTGACCATCAGCAGCGCCTCGTGATTGTGTTCTCATTCACAAAGCCTTCTGCCAACAATTACCATCTGCGCGTTTTCAAGTCAAGCATTTCCGTATCGCTCCAGGCACCGGAAGAGGTCTCTCCCCCCGCGCGCGCGGGCCGCGGCTTTCACGAGTGGGCGTTCGGCCTGCCCGCGGGAAATCAGCCCGAACGTACACCCTCACGGCAGGCATCGAAACTGTGTTGGGCGTCCCGGCAACGGCGGTGTCGGCCGGTTACCGCGGAATCCCATTGGCGGTGTTCATCCCTTCGAATCTTCCCAAGACTGGCACAGCCGGGGCCGGCCGAGCATGGCAGGCGTGAACGGAACCTTCTAGCCAGCCGGACTGCTTCAAGGAGAACGAGATGAGGAATCTTAAGCGCACGTTCGTAATCGTTGCGGTAGGGATCGCGCTGGCGGGCTGCGACGGGGGCGACGACGGGACAGGACCGAGTGAAGGCGGGGTGAGCGAAGACCCTTCGTTCGCCGGAGAGATCCAGCCGGTCTTCACGAGCAGCTGCGCATCCTCCAATTGCCACGGCGCGGCTGAACAGGCCGGCCTCTCTCTCGTGTCCGGCGACGCGTACAACGAGCTTGTGAATGTCCAAGCTACCCTGGAATCCCAGTACGTGCGAGTGCTACCGGACCGGCCGGACACGAGCTACCTCGTGATCAAGCTCGAGGACGACCAGAACGTGGGATCGCCCATGCCTCCCACGGGCGGGCCGCTCGATCAGGA
>CAZAQL010000215.1:0-1329 GCA_964487295.1 uncultured bacterium
CGATGACGAAGATGGGACCCTCGGCGCGGGCGTCGGTGTGCGAGGAAAGATCATTGACAGGCTATGGTTCACGGGCGAGTGGAGCACGGTGCTCGATGGTTACGAAGCGGACGACAACGCATACGGATTCGGCCTGGAGTACGAGATAGGCGGCCACGTGTTCCAGGTCATGGCAACCAACAGCACCGGGCTCACCACGGGCCAGTACATGCCGGGGGCGTTCGAGGAACTTGGCTCGACCGAGCTGCGTCTCGGCTTCAACATCTTCCGGACCTTCTGGATCTAGCAGAGGAGGAGTGACATGAGAAAGACCGCGTTTATCGCCGGTGCGATCTGCGCGACGGCCCTTCTCGGAATCGTGGCGGGCGCGCACGGCGAGGAGATGTTCGACGGAGCCTACCTCTACCAGCGGTCGTGCGCCACCTGTCACGGCGAGACAGGCCAGGGGATCGGTCTCTTCGGCCCGAATCTCCGAGAGAACGCATTCCTTCTCGCGAGCGGCCACGAGGCTGTGGCCACCGTCATACAGATGGGCAGGAAGTACGGGGACAAGCACCATCCGGAGTACGCGGGCATGCCCCGTTTCCAGTTCCTGAGGGCCGGGGAACTCAGCGCGCTCATCTCGTTTCTGAGGGGTCCCCTGCAGGAGATGGAAGGCGAACTGCACGAGCACTAGCGGAGAGGAGGCAGATCATGATCCGAAAGACCGCCACTGAAGCCGTTCTGGCGCTCGCATTCGTCGCCATGCTCCTGTCAAGACTTCCCAACGAGGCGGGGGCAGTCCCCGGATTCACGCGTCAGACGACGATGAGCTGCAACCAGTGCCACACAATCCACGGCGGCCCGGTGCCGAACTTCACAATGACCGGCAAGAAGTTCCGGGCGCTGGGCTACAGGACACCGCACGGCAGAGAGCGAATCACCTCGGGCGAAGAGGGCGACATGGGCGAGCGGTTGAACCTGCCGCTTCTCGACTACCTCTCTTTCCGGCTGCAGGGAACGGTCGCCAGCGCCTTCAAGTCGCCGGCAACGGAGGAGTGGGGCGAGGTAACGAGCAATCCCACATCGAGGGTCTCATGGTTCTTCACAGGGCCAGTCGGAGACAACTTCGGCGTCTGGAACGAATGGTACATCGTGCCGCTCGGGAGCGAGAACCAGGAGTGGTCGCTCGGCCTGGCCTCGTTTGACGAGATGGACCTGCGCTACATCCTTAACCCGGACAATCCGGATTACACGGTCGGAGTCGCCCTCAGCAATCAGGGTGTCAGCGAACTCACCGGCTTCGGGCCGTTCCCGGTCTACGTGGGCGGCGGCGAGGTCTCGCGGGGG
>CAZAQL010000215.1:1339-2243 GCA_964487295.1 uncultured bacterium
GGGGGTCAGTCAGAGGCTACGCACATCCGAATTTCGCGAGCCTCATGCTGAACGGATGGATGTTCGACAGGTGGGTCTGGACCGCCGGCGTGAACACGGGCGATGACAACCTAGGGTGGGATTATGCCAACGTCCAGGGCCAGTTCGCGTACGCGTTCATGAATACCAATGCCAATGAACTGTGGCTGAACCTGGTGGCCAGGAGCGGAACAGACGTCATCCCGCTCGTCACGGACAACTACGTGCCGACGGGCATGCGCGACTGGTACTATCGCGACGCCATAGGGGGCATCGACAAGGACGCCACCTTCGACTACGCGACCGGGGACACTGCCTACGTGTCTCAGGACATCGACAGCGCGACGAGCGCGACGGCCGAGCTCAGATGGTCCCGGCAGGACTGGGGCCCCAGCAGCTTCGAGGCGGTGCTGCGGTACGGCTACAATACCGAGGAGTACAGGGACGGCGCCGCCACCGACATGCACACGCTTGGCGCCGTGGTCGTGTACGGATGGAAACACACCTACTACGTGAAGCCGTTCGCCATGACGCATCTCACCTACGAGTTCACCGACTATGAGGGGGTGACGCACGAGATTGACTCGTCTCCAGCATACGGCCTGAACCTCGGCTTCAAACCACACGAGAACTTTCTGATCAACCTCGAGTGGCAGAACGTACAGTTCCTGTCGGCAGGGCGAGACGCTGTCGACGGCGGTGCGCTCGTCAGGCTCTATCTTGACTACCTGCTCTAGCCGTCCCGGTAGCGCTCTCACATTGCATGAGGGCGACTGGACAACATGAGCGGCTCGGGCGCCTCAGGCGAGCGCCCGAGCCGGCGTGGAAACCTGCGGCGGAGCGACGCACTTGGCTCACGCGCCGTCGCAAGAACAGAGAGGAGAGT
>CAZAQL010000216.1:0-2238 GCA_964487295.1 uncultured bacterium
CACGTACGATTCTCGGTAGAGTGCCGTCCCCGACTGACAGTCGCGGGACGAGCGCGGGCGAAAGTGCCTGATCTCGATGTCTCTGCGCGACAGCACGGCATCACGAATCTGGGCGACCGGGTGCGGAACGGGATCGTTGCCGAATTGCCAGACGTACAGCTCCGCGGCGCGGGTGGCACCCGCGGCTTCGAAGTGATCGGCGTAGTAGGAGCGGCCGTGATGAATCCCGATCACGTTGGGCCGTTCGTGTCCCTCGATCAACGCCCCGGCAGACCAGAGCGGCCAGAAACTGATCGGTCCTCGAACGCGACTGCGGCCCCGCGCCCGGCACCAGTCGAAGGCGGCCCACAGCAGGGCTCGGCCCGCTTCCAGGTCGTCTATCGCGTCATAGAAGCCGAAAAAACCCAGCTCCGCCGGGGCACGGTCGTCCGTCCACGCGGCGACGCGCCCGACCACCTCTCCCGAGCGCTCGGCGACGTAGCGGATCATCTCGGCGTGTTCGTGGAGCGGATTGCGCTCGGGGTCGAAAGCGACCCCCTCACGGTCGTGGGGGTCGGGACGCCAGTGCTCGACGTCGCGCATCACGCGCCGCGGCATCCGGCGGAACGCCTCCTCGTCGTCTTCGCTCAGCACCGGTCTCACTGCCACTTCGTCGCGTCCGCTCATCGGGAGCACCCTACCATCCATTGCGGCGAGCGCCGAGAACTCCGGTGACGTGAGCCGGGTGGAGGGCGTCGAGGGGGCGTTCCTTCGAGCGGCGTGCAGCTTCGGGCGCGAAGCGCTATACGATCGGCGTCGATTCTCACGGAGTGTTCATGTCGATCATCCCCGACGAAATCTCGGATTTTCCCGAACGGATCGTCTGCCTCGTCGAGGAGCCGACCGAGATCCTCTACGCGCTCGGGGAGGAGGAGCGCATCGTCGGGATCAGCGCGTACACCGTCCGCCCGCCGGAGGCCAGCGAGACCCGACCCGTCGTGTCGGCGTTCATCGGCGGTTCGGTGAAGAAGATCCGGGCGCTGGAGCCGGACCTGGTCATCGGCTTCTCCGACATCCAGGCAGATCTCGCGCGAGACCTCATCGCGGCGGGGCTGCAGGTCCTCGTCTTTAACCAGCGCTCGGTGGCCGAGATCCTCGAGGTCGTGCTCGCCATCGGCCGGCTGGTCGGCGCCGAGGCGCGAGCGCGTGACCTGGTCGCGGGATACCGCGCGCGCCTCGAGAAGGCCCGCGCGCGGACGAAGGCACAGTCGCGGCGGCCCCGCGTGTACTTCGAGGAGTGGGGGGATCCGCTCTGCGTGGGGATCCGCTGGGTATCCGAGCTCATCGAGCTCGCCGGCGGAGAGGACATCTTCGCCGAACGTTCCCGAAACGGCCCGATGGCAAGGGACCGCGCGGCGACGCACGATGAGGTGATCGCCGGCGCGCCCGAGGCGATCATCGCGTCGTGGTGCGGGGAACCCGTCGATCGAGAAGCGATCCGCAAGCGACGCGGCTACGACGAGATCCCCGCCGTCGCGAACGACCAGATCCACGAGATCGACTCGTCCCTCATTCTGCAGCCGGGTCCCGCTGCGCTCACCGACGGCCTCGATGCCCTGGAGCGGATCATCCGGCCGCTGGCTGACTGACCTATTTGCGTTCTCGCTCACGGCGCGACAGTTCGTCGGCGGAGACGTCTTCGATGTGCGTCCCGATCCACCACTGGTTTCCCCATCGGTCCTGCACGCCCGCGTTTCGGTCCCCGTAGAACTGGTCGGTCGGCTTCATCAGCGAGTCGGCGCCCGCCTCCAGGGCCTGAGTATAGACTCTGTCGACGTTCGGCACATACAGATAGAGCATGCCCGGAAATGCGTCGTGCTCCTCGTTCGCTCCTCCGATCATGATGTTCGAGTCGCCGATCCGCACTGCCGCATGCATTACAGTCCCGTCTTTTCGAACCGAGCGATCCAGCTCGGTCGCGTCGAAGGCATGATGCAAAAACTCGACGAACCGAGCGGCGTCCTCCACGACGAGATACGGGGTGACGGTGTGATATCCTTCGGGGACTGGGTCCACTCCCATGACTCCTCCTCGTTCCGGTGGTTCGTCAGTAGGTTAATCCCGCCCGCGCTTCCGACAACCCTTCAGGAAAATACGAGCGCGGCGTAGCCAGCTGTGCGATCGTCAGGGGCTCCCAGCTCGCGCGATGTGCGGTGCAGGAGTCGCTCCGACTGCCACCCGCGTCGCTTCGCGACCTCC
>CAZAQL010000217.1:0-2220 GCA_964487295.1 uncultured bacterium
AGGGCGGAACGCAGGCCGCTGACCGCGACGTGGATTCACCGGCCACGCACTTCATCGATACGATCGGCGGCGGCCACTTTGCCAACAAGCCCGACGTCGTGCGTGCCCTGGTCGAGGACGCCCCGACGATCATGCACTGGCTGGAGGAGCTCGGCGCCGTGCTCGACAAGGACGGTGAGGGAAGTTACGTGGAGAACTGGGGCGGCGGAACCTCGGTGCGCCGGATGCACTCGTGCAGGGACTACACGGGGCTCGAGGAGTTCCGCGTGCTGCGCGACGAGTTCCGGGCCCGCGGCATCCCGAAGATCGAGCACTCTCCGGCGATCGAGCTGACGACCGATCCAGGCGGACGCGTGACTGGAGCGGTCCTCTACAACCTGGAGACCGGCGAGTACAAGGTCGTCGCCTCCAACGCGGTCATCCTCGCGACGGGCGGGTTCGGAAGGCTGCACATCCGAGGCTTCCCGACGACGAACCACTACGGCGCTACGGCGGACGGCCTTGTCCTCGCCTACAGAGCTGGCGCGAAGCTCAGGGACGCGGACACCGTGCAGTACCATCCGACCGGCGCCGCGTATCCGGTTCAGATCGTAGGATTCCTGCTGACCGAGAAGCTGAGAGGCGCCGGAGCGCAGCCTGTCAACCGGGACGGAGAAGCGTTCGTGTTTCCGCTCGAGCCGCGTGACGTGGAGGCGTCGGCGCTCATCCGGGAGTGCTACGTGAGGGAGAAGGGCGTGAACACGCCGTCGGGGCTTCGGGGGATCTGGCTGGACACGCCTCTCATCGACATGAAGAACGGCGAAGGTTACATCGATCACGAGTTCCCCGCGATGAAGCGAATGTACGCCCGTTTCGACATCGACATGAGGAAGGACCCCGTGCTCGTCTTCCCGACGCTCCACTACCAGAACGGAGGAGTGGAGACCGACCCCGACGGGCGAACGAACGTCGAGGGGCTCTGGGTTGCGGGCGAGGTCTCCGGAGGCGTGCACGGCAAGAACAGGCTCATGGGGAACTCGACACTCGATACGATGGTCTTCGGAAGGCGTGCCGGTCTATCTGCGGCCACCGCCGTCAGAGGCGAGCGAAGCAGAGACGCGAAGGCCGGCGAGCGTACGCTCGGGCATCTCATGACGTTCGTGGGTGCGCTCGAGAAGGCAGGTGTCCCGAGAGAGCGCCGCGCTCCGATGCTCCTGCCGGAGTACCGAGGAAAGGCCGCTCTGGCGCGGATGATCGATGTGCTCTGAGAGTCGCGGGTAGGTCGCCGCTGCGGATGACCGACGTGTCCTGAGTACCGCGGTGAGATGGCGCCGGCGCGGGTGGCCGACATGATCCGAAGAGGTCCGTGCGGCCGGGTCGTGAGCTGTTTCACGTTCACGAAGACGTACGCCATGACCGGCTGGCGGATCGGATACCTGCACGCGGGGGCGGAGCTCGTGCCACAGATCAACAAAGCGCACATCCCGCTGGCTATCTGCGCGCCCGTCGTGTCGCAGTACGCGGCTCTGGCCGCCCTGCGCGGCCCCCAGGAGTGTGTCGACGGTCTCAGGGAACACTACCGTTCAGCCCGTGATCGCATGTGCGCGAGGCTTGACCGGCTAGCTTCCTTGTTCGCTTACACGAAGCCGGGAGGTTCGTATCTCATGTTCCCGCGGATCCTCATCGACGAGGGCGCGGACTCGGCGGCCTTCTGCAAGCGGCTGCTTCGCGAGGCCCGCGTCTCCACGACGCCGGGGGTGGCCTTCGGGCCGACCGGGGAACGGCATCTCCGCCTTTCCTTCTGCGTCTCCGAGGAGGAGATCGACAAGGCGTTCGATCGGATGGAGAGCTTCTTCGGCTAGGTCCTGTCCTTGAGAGGCGCACGCAGATAGAAGTCGCTGCCCCGGTAACTGGTCATCTTCAGCCGGCCCTGTTCGACGAGCCGACGGACCACCGCCTCATCCGCGTGGGCCTTCCGGAGGAGCTCCCCGACGGCTTCTCCGGTCATCGGATGAACGGCCGTTATGCTGAGGAGGTCTTCCTCGACATTTCCGGTGAAGGCGAAGGCGTTGCCCTCGTAGCCGATGAGCAACTCGACCTTCGCAACCTTGCCGGAGAGGATGTGATAGGCGCGGTTGATCGTTTCGACATCGGGGATCTCGACCCACGGCTCGACCGGCGGGCGAGTGGGCACGGAGAGGTAGGCAGTGCCCGGACTCAGTATGCTCAGGAACCCGGCTA
>CAZAQL010000218.1:0-2215 GCA_964487295.1 uncultured bacterium
CAGCATGTTCACGATGCTCTGCACCCCATCGACTGTCGCGTGCTCGTCATACGTTGCCACCGCCCGCCTCCTTTCTGTTTCCGTTCGTCATCGGTTGCGGTCCTGTCGTCGTACCGTCACCTCATCCTCTGGAGCACATGTGCCAGCGACGCAGCCACCCTCTCTGCAACATCGTCCAGTGGCTCACCCGCCTTGATGCTCGCCATGATCCAATGGCCCGAACCTGCCTTCCTCCAACCGGCGGGAGCTGCCCACTCCGCACCGCGCTCGACATCAAGCAGAACGCGCACTCGCATGCCACGGCTAGGACGACTGGCGATTCGGTCGATGGCTGCAAATGCCCTCCGCGTGCTCCCGCGGCCCTCGCGGCCAACCTTGTACACCAGGCGTGAACCCCTCGCCGTCAGCTCGCGTCCGATAGAAACCCCAGCCTCACCAGCAGTCCCGCTGACAAGTTCATCCACGCGACATGCGAGAGCCCGAAACACCTCCGGTGCATCGCTGGCGATAGCTTGAACCTCTGGGACAGCCTCTGCCGCGTCCTCGTCAGCCGACTCCCTCCTGCCGGCGCGCTTTGGCTGCAGCGTTCCGACAGCCTCCTTTCTCATCCAAGCCTTCACGTCTTCGGGGTCGAATCTGATCTGGCTTCCGACCATGAGCACTGGGAAGCTCTTCGACGGATCGGCCGTCAGTCGAGCGATCGTGCGCTCCGACACAGACAACCACTCGCTCAACTCGCGCCGCGTCATGAGTCCTTTGCGCTGGCATCCGTCGCTCTGAGTGAAACCGTCGCGTCGCTGCTTGCCCTTCTTCGCCGGCTTGACCATGTCGTTCTCCCTAGTCTGTGGGCCCTTTCGCTACCGTGATCCAAGCATACGTCGTGGTGGTCCTGTTGTCAATGGTTGTCTTCACCTTCTTCTTGGGTACCAGCCCTCGCGCTCGCGGACCAGTGAGACTACAGACTCTATACGGCCCTTAGAACGGGCGCTGTATCGGATTATAGCTCTATCCCATTACCGCCACAACGCATTGCGAATCTAACCCAATGCAAACTGGACAGGAAAAAGTAGTTTTCTTTATTCCTGTTATTTCTTCTCAGGATTTGGATTTCCAGAATTTCAAAACGAGAAGACTCCAGTGCGATTCGCTGTCATCGAGATGCTACTGGATAGGCCACAACTCGGCTTGACCTCCCGCAATGAGGAGAGGCCTAACTCGGCGCTGTGCATCTCCCGCGGCATTCGTCCGATTCCTGGGCCTCGACCATGTGGTGGATTGCACTCACCTCCAGCCCGACCGTCCACGCGTCATCCTGATCCTGATGGCGCGGAGACCCACCTCACGACGATGTGCCGTCGAGGCACAGCTTGGGCCGTGGCTCTGGGCATCTCTGAGCCGGAGACCGCGAATCCCAGTTGACATTTAAGCATCTAGGCTGTATGTTACTACTGTCGCAAATGAGAGACACCCCATTCAGTGCCCCCAAGCGGGAGAACGCCCGATGCCGCGAAAGGAAGACCCGACCAGGCTCACCATCGCCGATCTTGCCCAGCGGACGGGCGAGTCGCGGCGGACCATCCGCTACTACATCCAGCGGGGGCTCCTGCCACCGCCGCGCGGCGCCAAGCGCGGCGCCTGGTACGACGAGGAGCACGAGAACCGTCTCAGACGCATTCAGCACCTCAAGTCAGGCGGGCTCAGTCTGGAGGCCATCTCCCGGATTCTCAGTCACGACGGAGACAGCTACTCGTACGAGATGCTCGGTCTCCCCCGCTTCTCTCTCTCCGCGCCCCTGCTGCGGAAGAGAGCGCACGAACCTCCGCAGCCGAAGCCGCAGACCGTCACCGCGACGCACATCCGACTCGACGAGGGACTCGAACTCGTGGTCGACAGCGCACGCGCGCAGCTCACGGACGACGGCGTGGCCAGGCTTGCCGAGACGATCGCCAAGGCCTACTCCAAGATCCTCAAGGAGGACTCCCGATGACCTCACTGCGCCCCTATGCACCAGGTTCCACCGTCCTTGAGGACTGGGCCGGTCTGCGCCCTGCGTCACTCGCGTCCAGCACCGGCGGCCCCATCCCGCTCACCGGCGTCAAGCTCACCGGCCACCTCGCCGACCTCCTCTCGACCATCACGCTCTCGCAGTCGTACGAGAACGTGGAGGACAAGGCGATCGAAGCCGTCTACACCTTCCCCCTCCCCACGAAGGCAG
>CAZAQL010000219.1:0-2172 GCA_964487295.1 uncultured bacterium
TCGACCTCGGACCGAAGCAGCCAGATGTTGGCCACCTCACCCGTCCTCGTCACGTGCAGCCGGAAGACGACGACGCCCTCGACCCCCGCCGCCCGGGAGGAGGCAGGATACCTGGGCTTCACGAGGTGCTCGACCACCATCTCGCGGCTCGTCGGCTGCGGCAGCGACAGCTCCAGCTGACGGAGGAGCTCCAGTCCCTCTTCGACGACCTCGTCACTCTCGTCCCCCGTCTCGCGCGTCTCCGCCTCGCCCTCGGCCACCTCCCAGTCGGTCACGGTGATCGGGACCACGCGGAAGGCGCTGCGTCCGCCCGCGCCGCGCGACAGTTCCTCCTCACGCTCGTCCGGCCCGATCTCGCGAATGACGGAGATCTCGGGCAGAATGCGCGTTGTTCCGTAGTAGCCGATGTTGCGCACGAGAGGGATGTGTTCACGGAACGGAGCGAAGAGAAGAACGGCGATCAGATGCGCCGCAACGGACAGCACGACCGCAGCGGTCACACGGCGCCGGTATCCCCGGTCGCGCGACAGGCGGAATCGTCTCGGACGGTCCGTGGAGGCAGCCATCAGCCGCTCGCTTCAGGGGGGCGACAGGAAGGTCAGAACTCGTAGCCCTTCGGGATGACGACGATGCCGCTCGGCGTCGTCGCGAATCGCCTCGCGTCCTCCTCGGGGTCGTAGCCGATCTGCGTCTTCGGTGGGATCCGCACTCCCTTGTCGACGATCACGCGCCTGAGCTTCGCGTACCGCCCGACGTCGACGTCCTCCATCAGGATCGACTCGAACGCGTAGCTGTAGCTGTTGGTGCGGACTCCCGGCGAGAGCACGCACCGCTGGATCCTCCCGCCCGAGATGACGCATCCGGTCGACACGATCGAGTCGACGGCCAGGCCCATGCGATTCCCGTGCTGCGCGTCCGCGAACACGAACTTGGCGGGCGCGTGCATGCCCTGGTACGTGTGGATGGGCCATTCGGGATCGTAGAGGCTCAGTCGGGGCGTCACCTCGACGAGGTCCATGTTGGCCTCCCAGTAGGCGTCGATGGTCCCGACGTCGCGCCAGTAGCCGGGAACGTCCGGCTCGCCGAACACGAATGCGCGGACATCGTAGCCCTCCCGCACCATACGCGGGATGATGTCCTGTCCGAAGTCGAACTCCCCCTCCTCGACCGCCTCGTGGAGCACGTCGACCATCTTCGCGGTGGAGAAGACGTAGATGCCCATCGAGGCGAGCACGCGATCGGGGCGGCCCGGGATGGTGCGCGGCTCGTCGGGCTTCTCCTGGAAACCGCGCACGATCAGATCCTCGTCCACCTCGACGATGCCGAGACCGCCCGCCTCGGAGGCCGGCCGTTCCTGCACGCAGATCGTCAGATCGGCCCGGGCGGTCGCGTGGTAGGCCAGCAGCGGGTTGTAGTCCATCGCGTAGATGTGATCGCCCGAGAGGACGAGCGTGTGCCGTGAGGGAACCTGTTCGAGTAGGTAGGTGTTCTGCCAGATCGCGTCCGCCGTGCCCCGGTACCAGACCTCGCCCAGTCGCTGCTGAGCCGGGACGTTCTCGATGAACTCATCCATCCAGTGACTGAGGAAACCCCACCCGCGCCTTAGGTGCCTGGCCAGCGAGCGGGACTTGTACTGGGTCAGAACGAAGACCCGGCGGAGATCCGAGTTCAGGCAGTTCGAGAGACTGAAGTCGATGATGCGGTAGATGCCGCCGAAGGGCACCGCGGGCTTGGCACGGTCTCGGGTCAGGGGCTGGAGCCGCTCCCCTCTCCCGCCGGCAAGCAGCATCACGACGGTGTCCCGGTTCATTCGACCTCCGTTCTCGCGTGAAAGGCGGGCTGACCGGGGGCGCGCCCGGCGCTCGGCCCCCGGTCAGCCGGACCGTTCAAAAGCCTCCACCGACCGGCGCGCGACGGCCCGACAGCGCCTACTCGTAGCGAACCATGTCGCCCGCGTCGAATCCGCTCCCGCTCACCACGGAGCAGATCGAGTACTTCTCCTTGATGTCGGACGCCTCGATCCGACCGATCAGCTCCTCCTCGGCGCCCAGCTCGAGACCGGTCACGGGATCCACGAGCGCCTCGCCCATCCGGTAGACGTTGAACTCCATGCCCGCGGTGATGCCGGTCGTCTGGCCCGCGTTCAGGTAGATCTTGTCGCCGGAGGCCTTC
>CAZAQL010000220.1:0-2168 GCA_964487295.1 uncultured bacterium
CGAGGAGCCTCTCCTCGTCCTTGTTGAGGTTCCCGTCGCTCTTGCGCTTGAGCATGTCGAGCATGTCGATGCTGTCTCGGGCGCCCTCGAGATCGACCTCGACGCCGCCGGTAATCGGATGAGCGATCTTCCCCAGCTGCTGCATCGCGGCTGCCTCGAAGGTGGCCACAAGTCTGAAGAAGTGCGTGTCGAGCCCCGGTGTCTTCAGTTCGTCCTGGGCCATCATCCCTCCAGTGTGTCTCGATGTCCTCGCATCGTTCGACTCTCGCGTCGCTCCGTATGGCACTCACCGGGTCCGTCCCGTGCGTCGAGTCTATGTGCGCGAGAACGAGCCGTCAACAACGTGGTCGGGCGGCGGCGTGTGCGCAAGCGCCGCACGGCCTCGGGCCTGCCAATGTTCTACACCCGCTGTCGCTCAGCCACAAACAGAGAGGCGGATCGAAATCCAGCCCTCGCCGGGCCATGACCGATCCGCCTCTTCAAACTCCAATGTGATGATACTACTTCAGCAAGATCATCTTCGCGACCTCGGACTCCTCACCCAGACTCAACCGCGCGAAGTAGACGCCGGTGGCGAGCGATCGCCCCTCGGCGTCGCGCCCGAGCCAGATGACCTCGTGATGCCCGGGCTCGAGCTCGCCTTCGACGAGCACGCCGACCGAGCGACCCGCCACGTCGAAGATCTCGAGCCGCGCGCGTCCGCTGCCCGCCCCTGGCACCGTGAACGAGATCGTGGTCGCCGGATTGAATGGGTTCGGCCGATTGGCGAGTTCGAACCGCTTCCACGACGCGGGCGACTCGTCTACGCCGGTGCCGCACGCGTCCGGCACGCCGTCACCATCCGCGTCGATCGTGACGGTGTAGACCGTGTCGAGCACCGGGAGCGCCGCGCTCGCGTTCGACGGAGCAGAATCGCCGCCGAGCTCCCCGTCCGGCTCGGGGTCCCAGCAGATCGACGCAACGAGCGAGATCTCCGCGTCTACCGGAACGGCGTTCGACCCGAGGCCGTAGAGCACGTTCCAGGGGATCGCGATCTCACTTCCTCCGTCGGTCCCGAAGTTGTGCTGCGAATCGAACGCACTGACGATCGAATCGGTGAGGGCCGTCGTCGTGGTCGCGCTGTCGATGGAGAAGAAACTGTCCGAGTCGTAGGCGCCCTGATGCTGGTAGCAGCCGTACTGGAAGTCGGCCGCAAAGCCGCTGGCGGTGAACGAGGCGCCGCGCTCCCACGCGTCGATCGCCGTGAGATCGGTCTCGCCGTTGGCGGTGCCCGGGTCGACGTCGATGTAGAGCAGCCAGCTGTTCCCCTGGACCTGACCGTTCACCGCCAGGTAGAGGAAGTCCTCGTCCCAGTCGACGTAGAGCCCGTAGAGCTCGTTCATATCCGGGTCCTCCGGGGGGTGCCAGCCGGAGTCGTCGTCGGGATCGTCCAGAAGCTCCCCGCACTCGAGCCACTCAGACTCGTCGACGTAGCCGTCGACGGTGATCCGCGTCTCCGCCCCGTAGATGACCCGGATGTCGTCGGTGTTGTCGACCGGGTCGTTGCCGTTGTCCGCCTGGTCGACGAACGAGTCCGCCGCGAGCATGAGCTCCAGGGTTCCCGGCGTCAGTGACTCGATAGCCGCGGCCGTCGCCGATGCGACCTGGATCTGGATGACCGTGGCGTCGCTCGTGTTCTGAACCGTCGCGGCGCCGGTAAGCGTGACGTCGGCGACTCCGTCGTCGTCCTCGTCGATGGCGATGCCGGCGGTCGTCACAACGTCGTACTGCACGAGTTCATTGAACGTGATGTCCAGACGATCGGCGCCCGGGTAGTAGTTCGCGACGACCGGCACCGGCGGCAGCACATCGGTGAGGCCGGCCGAGAGCGCTTCCAGCTCGGCGATCTCATCTCCGACGGGGGCGCTCGCGTACCCGGCGTAGATGTAGAACTCGAACTGGCCCGTGCCGACGATCTCGTCGACCTCGAGCAGCGTGGCCGTGCTCGTCAGGTTGTGGGACGCACCCCCGTCTCCGAGGACGTAGGCCGCGGTCGCGCCGCTTCCGGCGTGCCGCTGTCCGCAGTAGCTGCCGGTCCCGGGATCCCAGACCCTGTCGAGCACGGGATCCCAGATGAGCCCGATGAGGTACGGCGACCAGCCGCTCTTGATGTACGCGGTCTCGCCGCC
>CAZAQL010000221.1:0-2167 GCA_964487295.1 uncultured bacterium
GCGCGCTACGGCGGGCTGAAGGGCCTGCGCCGGTATCTGAGTCGACTGCGGCTCTGGCGCAGCTCTCCTGCGTGGTGGGCCTTCCTGGTCGTGGGGCTTCCTCTGGTCTTCTTCATCGGCGCAGCTCTCAAGGGTGATCTCGTGGCCGCGATGCCGAGGTTCTCGTCCTGGCAGTCGCTTGCGGCTCTTCTGGGACTCGTCGTGATCAAGGGTCCCGTGGAGGAGTTCGGCTGGCGGGGTCTGGCGCTGCCTCTGCTGCAGCGGAGACTCGCGCCGATCTGGGCCGCGTTGATTCTCGGCATGGTCTGGGGCTTCTGGCATCTGCCCGCGTTTCTGCTCAGCGGAACGCAACAGAGCGCCTGGTCGTTCGCCCCGTTCTTCGTCGGCACGGTGGCCATCAGCGTTCTCATGACGGCGCTCTTCAATGCCTCTGCGGGCAGCATTCTGCTCGCCGCGTTGTTCCACTTCCAGCTCATCAACCCTCTCTGGCCGGACGCGCAGCCGTACGATACGTATCTGCTGGTCGTAACTGCTGTCGTCGTGGTCCTGCTGAACCGCGCCTCGATGTTCAGCACCGAAGGCGCGGTCACGGAGGTGATCCCTAAGGAGGGGGTCGCGACTGAGTGATTTGAGCTCGGGAGGCTGCATCACAAGCTGGTCAGCTCCAGGCAGTCAGGTCAGAGAAAGAAGAAACTGGATGCAGCGGTCTTGTGACTGTACCATCTGCTGACCCTCGTCAAAGGAGTCAGACAATCGACCGCATCGTCCTCTCCTTCTGCGTACTGAGCCTGCTCCTTCTCATCGGGCAGGCCATCCGTACCAAGGTCCGCTGGACCCAGAAGCTCCTTCTTCCGGCCTCCGTGATCGGCGGGCTCATCGGGCTTCTGATCATCCAGCTGCTTCAGCGATACGCCCCGGGCACGCAACCGTTCGTCTCCGACGCCACGACGGGCTGGAGCGGCCTTCCCAGCTTCCTCATCAACATCGTCTTCGCCACGCTCTTCCTCGGCATGGCGATACCTCCTCTCAAGCGTGTCTGGCGGATAGCCGGTCCCCAGCTGGCCTTCGGGCAGGTGCTCGCCTGGGGGCAGTACGCCGTGGGCATAGGGCTCACTCTCTTCGTCCTCTCGCGCTTCTTCGACATCCCTGCGATGTTCGGCGCGATCATCCCGGTGGGCTTCGAGGGCGGACACGGGACCGCGGCGGGACTCGCTCCGGTCTTCATGGACAAGGGCTGGCCGGAGGGGGCCGACCTCGCTCTGGGCTCTGCCACCGTGGGCGTCGTCGCCGGCGTGGTGGTGGGAATGGCGCTCATCAACTGGGCGGCGCGGAGGCGGTACTGCCGGGCCGCGTCCGAGCAGTGCGGCTCGCCGGAGATCTCCGGGAGCGGGATCGTCCCCGCGGACGAGAGAACGGAGGCGGGGAGGCTGACGTTCCGCACGGAGTCGGTCGAGACGCTGGCGATTCACCTGGCCATCGTCGCGGTGGCGATACTCATCGGCTACGTATTGAAGAAGGGGCTCGCCGGCCTCGAGGGCCTGTGGCTCACGAACCCGAAGAACGCGATTCTGGGAAGTTTCCCACTGTTCCCTCTTGCCATGCTCGGCGGGGTCATCCTGCAGAAGCTGATGGACAGGTTCGACAGGAGGAAGATCGTTGATCGGCGTTTGATGCGGCGGCTTCAGGGACTGTCTCTGGACTACCTTGTGGTCGCGGCGCTCGCCACGCTGAAGATCGACGCCATCATCAGCAACATCGTGCCCTTCGTTGTCCTGATGCTGGCGGGCATCGCGTGGAACGTCTGGTGCGTGATGTTCCTGGCGCGAAGGATGCTGCCCGATTACTGGTTCGAGCGCTCCATCGCCGAGTTCGGGCAGTCTACCGGGGTCACGGCCACCGGGATCCTCCTGCTGCGCGTGGCCGACCCCCGGTTCGAGACGAGCGCCCCGGATGCCTTCGGCTACAAGCAGCTGCTGCACGAGCCGTTCATGGGCGGCGGCCTGTGGACGAGCACGGTGGTGCCGCTCCTCTACATCTTCCGCGGGAACCCCTGGCCGATCTGGTTCGTCACGCTCGGAGCGATCGCCCTCTGGCTGTTCGTCAGGTTCGTCCTCTTCAGGAAGGCATGGGCGCCGGAGAGCTAACGGGCCAGACAGTGTGGCAGTGC
>CAZAQL010000222.1:0-2167 GCA_964487295.1 uncultured bacterium
CTATCAGGTCGGCGTCGATCGCCTGGAGCGCGAGGCCGTGGCGGTTCCCCTCGTACCCACGCCAGAGCCGCACGAACGCCTCGCCGTCGCAGGCCATCGTCTTGAGGATGAGCTTCTCGAACCTGCGCAGTGTGAGCCTGCCGTCGACCGTGACCGGCGAGCTCGCCCAGTCGTTCCAGGCGGCCTCGATGGCGGCGTTCGCCTCGTCATCGGCCTCTTCCCCGTTCCTCACCTGGGCCTGGAGCTTGATCCCCATGGGGCCGATGACGTTGTTCACGAGGAGCCGGAAGTAGCGCTTGACGTAGCTGTTGTTGCGCCCGAGCTCGCGCGCCCGGGCGCGGAGGAGCCGGATGTCGCCCCGAATCTCGTCGTCCGCCGTGCGCGCCTGCGCGATCCAGTCGAGCAAGAGCCGATGGACGCCGGCTCCGTCGAAGACGCCCCTTGCGCCCCTGATCTCCCGCCATGCCAGCCGGAACGCCCGGCCCAGGCGCCTATGGAGGGGCCGCCGCGTCATCGCTCGAACCCCGTTCCGGTGAACGAGACGAGGACGGGCCTTGTCACGAAGTTGGGGTTCTTGAGGCGAGCGAGGCGGGACTCGAGGCTCGTGAGGAGGTCCACGGCCTCCTTCACCGGCATCTTCGAGACGGCGCGGCCCGCGATCTGGTAGGACTCCATCGCTGTCGGGAGCCGCCCTTCGATGTGGGACTTCAAGGCGGCGATGGCCCGCTCAAGCCACTCCTGTTCGCTTCCCTCGGTGGCCTCGGCGAGGTTCGGGAGGATCGTGACGATGCCCGACGCGACCTCGTAGACCTCGCCCGCAGCATTGCTCACCCGCTCAACCCACTTGTAGAGCCCGGCCGCGAACGCGCCCCCGGTGTCATCAGCCGTGAGCGTGACCACGAAGTCGTCGCCGTCCACGACGGCGCTCCGCGCGAGCACGGACGCACCCGCGAGATGAAGCCTGAGTGTCCAGCCGTCACCCGCCGGGTAGTCGGTGAACCGCCTGCGGTACTTCACCGTCGTGCCGGCCGCGAACGACTCCGGAAGTGATGTGAGCTCCTGTGTCATGCGGACACGCTGACACAGCTAGATTCGGCCGACCAACCTAAATGACATTTAGTTTGGTGCGCTCTTCTCGGATGCGTCATCAGTGACAGCATGAGCAACGCACCGGTCGACATCAGAACGACGCGCACCATCAAGGTGCCGCGCATCCAGTACCGCGACTTCGACGTCGAGGTCGAGCCCCGCGCGGACGGCGGCGAGGATGAGGTCCGGTTCTACCCCGTCTCGTTCTCGAGCGAGGAGCCGGTCCGCAGGTTCTCGTGGGACACGTGGGAGGACTACGACGAGATCCTCTCGCACGCTCCCGGCGACGTCGACCTCTCCCGCGCGAAGAACGGCCTGCCCCTCATCAAGTCCCACCAGCGGCTCATGCACTTCGGCTCGGTGACCGACGTCGAGCTCGACGAGAAGCGCAAGCGCCTGCGGGGCATGGCGAGCTTCTCGTCCATTCCGCTCGGGCAGGAACAGGAAACGATGCTCCGCGAGGGGCACATCAAGACGGTGTCGGTCGGATACCAGGTCCTCTCGATGGAGATGGTCTCGAAGGACAAGAAGACCGGCATCGCGACCTACCGATGCACGTGGATGCCCTACGAGGTCTCTACCGAACCGATCCCGGCGGACCACAAGGTCGGCTTCGGCCGCGCCGACGCGAAGGACGTCGATCTCATTGAGCTCACGGTCGAGGAGCCCGGCGGCAGTGGCCGCGACGCCACGGAAGGAGAACGCACGATGAGCACGGCAGCAGGAACGCAGCCCACAGAGACCCCGGCGAAGCCGCCGGAGGTCGTGGCCACACCGAAGGAGACCCCGCCCGAGCACGTCGAGGTCCGCGACAGAGGCGCGGAGGCGGCCGAGATCATGGAGATGGCCCAGGCACACGGGATGACCGACAAGGCAGCCGGGTGGATCCGCCGGGGCCTCACACCCGACCAGGTCTCGCGCGAGATCCTGAACGCTGTCAGGACCCACGGCCCCGGCCAGCCGTCGGCGGAGTCGCTCGAGTCGATGCCGGCCAAGGACAAGAAGCGCTACTCCATCCATCGCGCGATCCGCATGCAGGCCGAGATCATGGACGGCAAGCGGAGCCGCTACGACGGGC
>CAZAQL010000223.1:0-2163 GCA_964487295.1 uncultured bacterium
TCTGCGAAAAGGGCTCTCCCACGCTCTTGCACGACGTGCGGCGCTTCATGCGAGAGCATCTGGGATTCGGGGACTTCGTCTTCCAGATGCCCGACGGGACCGAGATCGAGCGCGCGACCGATCTGAAGTCGCTGCTCGACGCAATCGAGAAGGTCCCGGAGGAGTCGCTCGTCTACCACGCGGAGCGGAACGACTTCTCCACCTGGCTCATGGCCCGCACGGAGTTCGACGTGGCCAAGGCGCTCCGTCCTCGGACCACGGAGGAGTTCAAGAGCGCCACAGATCTCCGGGATTTCCTCGTGGCGTGCGTCAGGGACTACCGTTCGCAATACAGGGCCGGTCTCGTGGAGGACTTCTCGCGCGCCACGTTCGAGGCGGAGACGTCGTTCTCGCGTATCGGCACCGGCTCACTCGGAGGCAAGGGCCGCGGCCTCGCGTTCATAAACTCGCTCCTGAACGCCTACGACATCGAGGACCGGATCGACGAGGTGCACATCTGCGTGCCGCCCAGCGCGATCATCGCCACCGGCGTGTTCGAGCGGTTCATGGCGAAATCCGGTTTGACGGAGCTTGCGCTCGAGGAGACGGACGACGCGAAGATCCGCGCCGCGTTTCTCGACGTGCCGCTCCCTGACGACACGGTCGACGAACTCAGGTCCTTCCTCGAGAAGGTGCAGTACCCTCTGGCGGTCAGGTCGTCGAGTCTCTTCGAGGACTCGTCGTTCCAGCCGTTCGCGGGCATCTACCAGACCTACATGATCCCGAACGTGGAGGACGATCTCGACTCGAGAGTCGACGAGCTGACGCGGGCGATCCGGCTCGTCTACGCCTCGACCTACTCGGCCGACTCGAAGAGCTACGTAGAGTCGACCCCCAACCGGCTCGAGGAAGAGAGAATGGCGGTCGTGATCCAGCAGATCGCCGGCCGACGCCACGAGGACTTCGTCTATCCGAACGCGGCGGGCGTCGCCAGATCGTACGACTTCTATCCGGTGAAGGAGGGAAGGGCCGAGGACGGGGTAGCCTCGGTCGCGCTCGGGCTCGGGCGCATGGTCGTCGAGGGCGGCCGTACGGTTCGGTTCTCGCCCGAGCATCCCAATCGCCTCTGGCAGTTCTCATCCACGAGGGATTACCTCACGAACTCCCAGCGCGAGTTCTACGCGCTCGACCTGGGCAAGCCGGCTCCGGTCTGCTCGCCTTCAGACGAGCCCGACTCGAATCTGGTTCTCCTCGACATCGGAGACGCCATGCGCCACGGAACGCTCAAACCCGTGGCCTCCACGTACATGGCCGGAAGCGACCGCGTCTACGACGGCCTGCGGAAGGACGGGACGCCTCTCATCACGATGGCCGGCATGCTCTCGGGCGCAGTGATGCCGCTACCTGAGACGCTCCGGTTCCTGCTCCAGGTGGGGATGGCGGGCTTCACCTGCGACGTGGAGATCGAGTTCGCGGTCAACCTTGCCGGCGAGCGCGACGAGCGCCATACGCTCTCGTTCCTTCAGATCCGGCCGCTCGTCTTCGGAAGCGGCGCTGAGGATGTGAGCGTAGAGGGTGTCGACCCCTCGGGCGCCATAGCGGTCTCCGGGAGCGCGCTCGGGCACGGCGTGATGGACAGCATCCGCGACATCGTCTACGTGAGGTCCCGGTCGTTCGACAGGGCGCAGACGCGCGAGATCGCAAGGGAGATCGGCGAGTTCAACGGAGCGCTAAAGGGAAACCACCCCTACGTCCTCATCGGCCCTGGCAGATGGGGAAGCGCCGACCCGTGGCTCGGGATCCCGGTCAAGTGGGCGCAGATATCCGGGACGAAGTGCATCGTGGAGGCGCCGCTCGAGGACATCCGCGTCGATCCCTCTCAGGGGACCCATTTCTTCCAGAACATCACGTCGCTGGGCATAGGGTACTTCACGCTGGGCGCCGGCGATCCCTCCGCGATGCTCGACCAGGACTGGCTCGACGAGCAGAAGGCGCTGCGGGAGACGGAGTTCGTTCGGCACATACGCTGCGAGAAGCCGATCGAGGTCGCGATCAACAGCAAGACCGGCCACGGGATCATCCTGAAGCCGGGCGTATCGATCGGCTCGGCGGTCGAGGCAGCGGACGAGTAGGACGCGCGCGACGGTCGAGGTCTGGCGGACAGGACGCGTGCGGCGGTAGAGA
>CAZAQL010000224.1:0-2152 GCA_964487295.1 uncultured bacterium
AGTTGCCAGTCAGGACACAGTGCGTGTGGGCGGTAGCACGTTTGAACGGGTGACGCTGTACGATTCTGCCGAAGGGGAGACGACACACGTCATCTTCAAGATCGATCCGATGATTCCATTCAGGAGCCGGGAGGCAAGAACCGGAGCGGCGCCCAACTAGCATATGGAGCCGACGCCCGCTCCGCCGCCCCCGAGGGCCGGATCGGTGGTAGAATGGAAGGTGGCTTCGCGCCGACAGTGTCACACGCGCTGCAATCGGCCTGTCGGCCGCAGCGCGTCCGCCCCTGACTGGCGCTGCTCCTGCGCGGTTCGTTAGGCGTGCCGTCCATCAGACGAGGAGGGTGATTGTGCGAGTCCCGTCATGGCTGAGACCGATGCTGGCAACGCTGTGTTGCTTGTGCATTGCCAGTTGTCTGTTCGCACTTGAGCCGACACGGCAAGAGACCGTGCTCATCCGGGATGACGGCTCGATGGACGACTCCTCCGATTACTGGCTCGGGTATGACTTCGCCCGTGTTGCCGTCATGTACGAACTGCCCCAGTGGGCGACCTGTATATCGGCAGTGCAGGCGTACATGCGGTGTGACTGCTACTGGGGTGGCACGAGGGCGGACGGCGATGCGTACGTGTATGTATGGGCACCCGACGAGCCGGGCAGCGACCGACCAGGCCCGGTGGTGCACGGCAGTCATCATGCTCTGCATGACACGGTATGGTCCTGGATCACCTTTGCGCTCTCACCACCCGCAGGGATCGATCACCCTCACTTCAACGGCGAGCGGCGCTTCTTCGTGGGCATAGGTTGGCACGTATATCCCTCGACGGGTCTCGCGTTCGACGCGACACCGCCGTCTTCCGGGGCGAGCTGGTTGAATACCCAGTGGAGTCCCAACTGGACGAACATCCAGGTAGACGCGATGCTGCGGGCGGTCGTCTCCGACGAGTACGTCGATCCTGTCGCTCCAACGAGTTGGACAAGAATGAAGGCTCTCTACAGGTGATGGACAACACGCCTGACCAGTGTACGTAACCGACGGCCTCGTGTGCCATGAGACCTGCAAGGGGGCGGCTTTCGGCCGCGGCACGCTCCGCGCGACCTGTCTGCAGTCGACTCGCGGGTAATGGGGGAGCTGGTTGAGGAACACAAGCTCGGTCGTCGTCTTGTCGGCGAGCTGGTTGCTTAAACTCAGGCGTACAGGTCTGGGGACGCAGGCTCACTGGTACACATACTCGACAGGCTGCGAGCCATTGCCGGGTTCTACCCTGCGCACATCGAGAAGGAAGACCATGTATTCTCCCCGGCAAGCATGGAGTACTTCACGAGCGCGGAGAAGGACGCGATGCTCGAGAAGATGTGGACCTTCGACAGAGAGATGATCCACGAGAAGTACAGGCGTGTGGTAGAGGAGTTCGAGTAGCAGCGCCCACCTTCGCCTAGCCAGCGCAAGGAACTACGGCCGCAGCGCGCTTGCCTCTGATCGGCGGGGCTCGTGCGCTGTTGTTAGCCCGCTTCATCTGGAGGAGCATGAAGGTCCGAGATGCCACCAGGGAAGACATCCCTCGCCTCTACGAGATACACAGGGCGGCTCTGGGGCCGTATGTGGAGGCAACCTGGGGATGGGACGAGGAGTTCCAGCGGTCCGAGTTCGAGAGGAGAGGAACCGGAACCAACCGTCGAGTAATAGAGGTGGGTGACGAGGTGGCTGGCTTTCTCGAGATCGAAGAGCAGAGCGACCGTCTAGTCCTTCGCACGATCGAGCTTTCGCCGGAGTTCCAGGGCAGAGGTATCGGTACGAGGCTCATCAAGCAGCTGCTGGCTCGTTCCTGGTCGACGGGACTTCCGGTTCGCCTGCGTGTGCTCAAGTGCAATCCTGCGAAGGGCCTGTACGAGCGGCTCGGCTTCGAGGTTGTGAGGGAAACCGAGACACACGTGTTGATGCGCACGCCGCGAACGGGCTGACCGGCGTGTGTAGCCGGCGCCCGCTCCGGCGCCCCGGCGGCTGGCTCCGGGGCGCCACGGGAGCGGCGACGCCGCTGTCGTGAAAGGCGAACCCGTATCGCCGACTCAGTACATCGTGATGGCGACGCCGCTTGTCAACATGAGGAAAGCGCCCACGATTAAGAACGTCGTCGTGGTGCGACCGGGGGAGGG
>CAZAQL010000225.1:0-2149 GCA_964487295.1 uncultured bacterium
TCGGTCTACGCCCGGCAGTTCCTCAACCAGCTCGAACGCCCGGACGTCGACCTGCGGCTTCTCCGCCACGGAGGCGGAGTGCTCGGACTTCGTCAGATAGATGTGGAAGGTCGAACCTTCGCTCGGCTCACTCTCCACGGAGATCCACCCGCCGTGCTGTTTGATGCAGCCGTAGACGACCGAGAGGCCCAGGCCCGTTCCCTTGCCCTTCTCCTTCGTCGTGAAGAACGGCTCGAAGATATGGTCGAGGGTCGCCCTGTGCATGCCGACGCCCGTGTCGGACACCGACAGCCGGACGAAGTCGCCCGGATAGGCGTCGGCGCTCATGCGGCACGACTCCTCATTGACGGACACGGACTCGGTGCGGATCGTGACCGTCCCGCCGTCGGGCATCGCGTCGCGCGCGTTGACCGCGAGGTTCAGGAGCACCTGCTCGATGTGCGAGGGATCGGCCGCGACGCTCTCGAGCGAACCGTCGAGTTCGGTGACGAGCTCCACGTCCTCCCCGATCAGGCGCTTGAGCATCGCCTGCATGTTGGCCACGGTCGCATTGAGGTCGATCGTCCGGAGCTGGACCGGCTGCTTGCGGCTGAATGCCAGCAGCTGATGCGTGAGCGACGCGGCGTGCTCGGCGGCGTCGAGGACGTTCTTCATGAGGTCGCGGTTCGCGTCGCTCTCGGCCATCCGCCCGTAGAGGAGCTGGGCGTATCCGGAGATGGCAGTGAGCAGGTTGTTGAAGTCGTGGGCGATACCGCCGGCGAGTCGTCCGACGGCCTCCATCTTCTGCGACTGGCGAAGCTCCTCCTCCTTGGAGAGCAGCTCCTGCTCGACGCGGATGCGGTCGGTGATGTCGACCGACAGACCGATGACGCCCGCGATGTCCCCGCGCTCGTCCAGGTAGGGGATCTTGTCGGTCATCGCCCAGCGCTCACCCTCCGGTGAGTGATACGGCTCAACGACGGCGCGCTTCGCCCGACCGGTGCTGATGACGGACTCGTGGTCGGCGTGATAGCGCTCCGCGAGCACGGGCGCGATCTCGTAGTCGCTCTTGCCGATCCACTGGTCGGCCGGGATCCCGGTCGCTTCAGCGAGCGCTCTGTTGACGCGCATGTAGCGCCCGTCGAGATCCTTGTAGAAGATGAAGGCGGGAACGGAGTCGAGGATCGTCTGCATCTCCTGGCGCTGGAGCTCCGCCTCCAGCTCGGCCTTCTTGCGCTCAATGGCGAGCCCGACCTGGTCGGACACGAATGTGAGGAGCTCGCAGTCGCTCTCCCCGAACTCGGTCTCGTCGACGTAGCTCTGGACCACGAGGGCTCCCGTCACCTCGCCGTTGACGCGGAGCGGGACGCCGAGCCAGACCTTCGAGGGGCTTCCGATCGACTCGACGAGTCCCTGCTCGATCATCTCGTCGGCCTGCGCCCGCGTCACGAGGAGCGGCTCGCCCGTGTGGATGACGTACGCCGTCTGAGTCTTCCCGGCGGGGAAGCTCTGGAAGGCGTCCTGGTCCTGAGAGTCGCGGAAGTAGGGCAGCGAGATGGTGTCGCTGTCCTTGTCGTAGAGCGCGATGAAGAAGTTCTCAGTGTCCAGGAACTGCCCCAGCTCCTCTTGGATGGTCACGAAGAGCTGGTTCAGATCCTCGGTCTCGTGAACCGCATTGGAGATGCGGTATGCGAGATGCTGAACGGTCCTCACTTAATATGGCCCCCTGTGCGCGCCCTCTCCCGAGCGTGCTGCGCCTGACCCCTTCAGGAGGCCGGAAAGATGCAAGTTGTGTGCCCTTGGGGGGGTGGATGCGCGGATGGCCGGGGAGCCTACGGAATTCGTGGGGGCAACGCGTAGAAGAACGCCCGGCCCGGGCGCTCCCAGACGGCGAGCTCGTCGGAGCCGTCGCCGTCGGTGTCGACGGCGAAGCACACCATCTTCATGCAGGCGGGCATGTCGCTGGGGTAGGGCGTTCCGTCACGGCTGTCGGCGCTGCCCCGGGGCATGCGCAGCATCTCGCGGAGCTCGCCGTCGAGGACGAGAGCGAGGCCCATCGCGGCCATGCCGGCTTTCGTGAGGGCGGACAGACGCATTTCCGCGTGACCATCCGCGCCGCCGCGTTCGAGGGGCAGAGCCGGCTGGCGCGGCACCGGGCGATCCACGCCTC
>CAZAQL010000226.1:0-2138 GCA_964487295.1 uncultured bacterium
CGACGATGCGTCGCGTCGCTTCGGCGATCTCACGCAGGAGCCGCTGCGCGGCGAGGTCCGCTTCGATCCACTGCACGGTCGCATGCACCGCTACTGGTGGGAAGTCGCGCGTCGCCGTCTCGAGGGCCTCGACCGACAGCCCGCCGGAGACGAGCGTGTCGGCCAGCAGCCAAGCGTCCTGGAGCCCCCGAGCGGCCAGCCACTCGCTGAGCTCATCCTGAGCATCACTTCGTTGGAGGGCATCGACGGCGGTCGCGCCGGAGTCTGCCGGCAAGGTCGAGAGGGTTCGCAGCGACATCAGCTGCGCGGTTCTCGACGCGTCGCCCACCCCCGCGGTCGCGAGATCGCTGAGGTCCCGGAGCCGCTGCGACAACTCGTCCACGCGCCGCTGGATCGCCGCCGCCGGGTTGTTCAGTTCGTGGGCCAGTCCTGCCGACAGCTTGCCGAGGCTGACGAGCCGCTCGCGCTGTTCGTCCTGGAGCGTGAACTCGCGGGCCCGATCGAGCATGGCGGCCGCCAGCCTGCCATGCAGAGCGGGGATGTGCTCGAGCATCTCGGGCACGGTCTGCGACGAGAAGGCGGCGACGCGTGTCGGGACGAGCGCCCTCACGGTCACGGGGCTGTGCGTCATGCGCGACAGAGGCAGCATCCCGGTGACCTTGCCGGCGCGGGACACGATCCACCGGTCGTCGGGCGCACCTCGTTCGCGCCGGTTCCGGAGTTCACCTTCCAGAACGGCGAAGAGCGAACCCGGTGGTTCACCTTCGTGGAAGAGCGCTTCCCCGGATGCGAGCGTGACGATCCGAGCATGCTCGCCGAGCCAATCGATCTGATCGTCGTCGAGGTCGGCGAAGACCTCGACGCGTCGAAGCTCTTGGGCGTCCCTCACAGCGTCGCGAGGTACCGATGGACCGATGAGACGGCCACGGAGCCCTCGCCCACACCCGAGGCCACCCGCTTGATCGACCCGCTCCGCACGTCGCCTGCCGCGAAGATACCCGGCACGCTGGTCTCCTGCGCGTAGGGCTCCCGGGCGAGCGGCCAGTGCGTGAGCTGGCCGGCTTCGTTCTCGAGGTCCGCGCCCGTGAGGAGGAAACCCTTGGGATCGCGCCGGAGCAGATCGCTCAACCACTCCGTATGCGGTTGGGCTCCGATGAACACGAAGAGCCCCGCCGCCCGAACGGTCTCCGTCTGCGACGTATCCCTGTCTTGGAGCACGAGTCGGGCGAGCTGCTTCTCGCCCAATGCCTCCACGACGTGCGTCCGAGTTCGCACCGAGACGTTGGCGGTCGCATCGATCTGGTCGACGAGGTACTGCGACATGCTGGCTGCCAGGCCGTCGCCGCGGATGATGATCGTGACGTGCCGTGCGAACCGCGAGAAGTACAGCGCGGCTTGTCCCGCCGAGTTGCCACCTCCCACGACGAACGCATCCTCACCCGCGAGGCCGGTCGCCTCGGTTGCGGCTGCGCCGTAGTACACGCCGACACCCGTGAGCTCCGCCATGCCCGGAGCCTCGAGGCGGCGGTACGAGACCCCGCTCGCGATGAGCAGGGCGTGGCAGAGGATCTCGCTGCCGTCGGCGAGGTTCAGCTTGCGCGTGGCGCCCTCGATCTCGACGGATGCCACCTCCTGAGGACAGAGGACGTCGGCCCCGAACCGACTGACCTGCGCGATGGCCCGTCGGGAAAGCTCGCTGCCGGAGATGCCGGCGGGAAACCCGAGGTAGTTCTCGATGCGGGAGCTCTCGCCCGCTTGTCCACCGGGGGCCGCCCGTTCGATGAGCACCGTGCGGAGACCCTCGCTCGCGCCGTACACCGCGGCTCCGAGCCCGGCGGGTCCTGCGCCGACGATGGCCAGGTCGTAGAGGGGCAGGTCGGCCCGCATCTTGAGCCCCAGCTTCTCCGCCACCTCGCGCGTGGAGGCATGCGGCAGGGACGTTCCGTCGCGGAACACGACCACCGGGAGTTCCTTGTCGGACCGGCCCGCGAGCTCGAGTCGGCGCTCTGGTTCGGGTCCCTTCTCCAGATCGAGGAAGCGGTAGGGCACCTGATTGCGCGCCAAGAACCCCTTGAGGGTATGGGCGTCGCGGGTCCAGCGGTACGCGATCACCTCGAGACCGTCGAACGGCGGCTTGA
>CAZAQL010000227.1:0-2137 GCA_964487295.1 uncultured bacterium
GCGTCAAGTCGACCGGCTTCGGAATGCCGACGGCCGCGAGCGTCGTCGGCACGACCGGTGAGATCACGTCCGAGGTCTGCCCCGCGAGGACGGTGAAGCCGTCGAAGGCCATCTCGAGGTAAGCGTGGCGAAGCATCGGGTTCGCCTTGTTCTCGCCCCCGCCTCCATAGAAGTCGAACTCGATGCGGCCGGACGTCTCGAGACCGGGGCGGCCGGGACCCTGGAACTTGACGCCGAGCCGCGTCTGGTTCGCCGTCATGTTGAACTCGCTGTGCTCCTCGCCCTCGGCAAACGGCAGCACGATGTAGGCGAAGTCACCGTTGTTCGTCAGCGCCGAGTCGAACGATGCGTCGAGCTTGATGTAACCGTAGAACGTGGGGTCGGCCTGAGCCGTCAGAGACGAGAGGGCCAGACCGAGAAGAACCGCGATCACGAGGGAACGTCTCACCATGCGCACGTCTCCAGTCTCGGGAAGTGGCGTGTCAGACGGGCCAGCACGGGGGCGACCCAAACCGAATAAACACATCGAGTATACCCGTCTGAGCGCTGGAAGCAATAGGATTTTGGGACCGTTTCGGGGCCTCATGGGAATCTGACGGAGCGCGCCGAAACCGCACAAGGGTAGTGAACGAGCCGCCGCTGGTGTACAATCCGCGGTCATGACAGCCATTCTCGACGCCATCATCGCCTTTCGCGATCTCGTGCACGGCAATCTGATCTTCGGGGTCGGCGCGCTCCTGCTGGCCGGCTTCGTCGGCGGCAAGCTCGCCAACCGGCTGCGCCTGCCGACGATCTCGGGGTACATCGTCGCCGGGCTCCTCCTGGGCCCGTCGGTTTTCAACGTCGTCCCCGACCACATCGTCGAGGACCTCGCTCCCGTCCCCCACATCGCGCTGGGCCTCATCGCCATCACGATCGGCTCGGAGTTTCGGATCTCGAAGCTCCGCCAGACCGGCCGCAACATCCTCATCATCACGACGTTTCAGCTCCTTATCACCTTCGCGGCCGTGGCCGGCGCGCTCCGGCTCTTCGGAGCTCCGCTTCCGATGGCGCTCCTCCTTGGCGCGATCGCGTCGGCGACGGCGCCCGCCGCCACCGTGGCCATCGCGAGCGAGCTCAGGGCACGCGGCCCGCTTGTCTCGACGCTCTTCGGCGTCGTGGCGCTCGACGACGCGTTCTGCATCACGCTGTTCGGATTCGTGATGGCGTTCGCGGCCGCGATGGTCGGCGCCGGCCAGGCACACGGCCCCCTCGCTATGATCCTGCACCCGCTCCAGGAGATCCTCCTGTCCGTCGTCATCGGACTCGTCGCGGGCTACATCGTTCACAGGCTCGTGGTCAACCGTAGGCGGAGCAACGAGATCATCGTCATCGTTCTCGGGTTCGTGCTCATGACGAGCGGCATCACGATCTCGATCAGCGTCTCGCCCCTCATCGCGAATATGGTCATGGGGTTTCTGCTCGTGAACATGTCACCGAAGAACTCGCGCATCATGCGCATCCTCGAGCCGCTCTCGCCGCCCATCTACGCGGCGTTCTTCGCGCTCGCAGGAACGGAACTCGACGTCCGGACGCTCGCCGCCACGGGCGTGCTGGGAGCCGTCTACCTCATCGCACGCGCGGCGGGGAAGTACGGGGGAGCGTTCGTCGGAGCCGCCGCGGCGCACGAGTCGCCGGCGACGCGGAAGTACCTCGGATTGGCGCTTCTGCCGCAGGCGGGCGTCGCCATCGGTCTCATCCTGGTGCTCCAGGACACTGCTCAGTTCACGGGCCTCCCCTACATGGCTCAGATGGTCAACATCGTGCTCGCCTCGATCCTCGTCAACGAGGTGCTGGGGCCGCCGCTGACGAAGTACGCGCTCGAGGCCTCGGGAGCCACCCGGAGGGTGCGTCGCGGCCAGAGCGCCCCCCACCGGTCGGACACAGATGACGGAGGCACATCATGAAGCTCCTCGACACGCTGGTTCGCGAGAGCATCGAGCCGAAGCTGAGTTCGAAGAGCAAGGACGAGCTCTTCGAGGAGATGACGGACCTGCTCACGCGGAACCCCGCCCTTTCGAAGATCGACAGGAAGACGGTCCTCAAGGCCCTCAACGAGCGCGAGCGGACGGCGACGACGGGCGTGGGGCGCGAGGTC
>CAZAQL010000228.1:0-884 GCA_964487295.1 uncultured bacterium
AGGCCCGACGTCAGAGTCAGACTCTCGGCCGAGGGCGTCGCGGAAGTGGTCGCGGCGCTCAAGCGCGTTCAAACCGAGTCGCAGAAGACGGCCCGGAAGCAGTCGCGCGGCTTTCAGGGCCTGAACCGCATTCTCGGCAGCACCAGGAACCTGCTGGGCGGCCTAGGGCTAGCGCTGGGCGTCCACCAGTTCCAGCGGTGGATCCGTGGCGCCGTCGATGCCGCCGACGCGATCGCCAAGACCGGGAAGCGTGTCGGCGCCGCCGTCGAGAACCTCTCCGCGCTCCATCTCGTCGCCAGGATCTCCGGCTCCAGCCTCGAGGAAGCGGCCAAGGCGCTCGCCAAGCAGAACAAGTACATCGGCGAGGCTGCAGCCGGCAACCCGAAGGCGGTCGCCACGTTCCGCGACCTCGGCCTCACGCTCGAGGACTTCAAGGGCAAGGACGCGGTCGAGATCTTCGAGCTCATCTCCCAGCGGATCACCGCCCTCCCGAGCCCGATCCAGCGCGGCAAAGTGGCCATGGACATCTTCGGCCGCTCCGGCTCGAACCTCATCCCCACCATGAAGGACCTCGCTGACGAAGGCCTCGGAGCCGTGATCGAGCGGGCCCGCGAGCTCGGCGTCCTCATCGACGCGGATCTCGCGGCGTCCGCCGAGCGCATCAAGGACGATTTCGAGCTTCTGAAGGCGCAGTCCGAGGGACTGGGCACGCGCCTGGCGGCTGGCCTCGTGCCGGAGGTCTCGCAGGCGCTCCAGACCATCAGCGGCGATCTCGCGCAGACCACGGACGCGTGGGAGACGTTCGGGATGGGCATCGGGCGCGTCATCAAGTGGATCGTCGCCGTGGTCTCCGCCGGCTTCGACTACGCAGGCACCCACCTCGG
>CAZAQL010000228.1:894-2137 GCA_964487295.1 uncultured bacterium
GCGCCATAGACGCGGGAATCCGGGGTCTTGCCGATCTCATTCGCGGCGATCTCGACAAGGCGCGGCGGCACATGCAGACGTTCGGCCGGTTCGCTACCAGAGAGGCCGAGAACATCCGTGAGCGCATGAAAGGCCGCTTCGAGCTCGCGGTCTCCACGCCTCCCCCGAGAGAGACCGGGGAGACGACCACGGGAGCTGAGGGCGAGCTCGACGAGGAGATGGCTGAACTCGCGGCCAAGCGCGCGCAGTACATGCAGATGGCGCTCGACCGCGAGCTCAGGCTGGCGAAGACGGCGGCCAGCCTCCGGAGCGCGGCCGAGAAGCGCGCGTTCGAGGAGGGCCTGAAGGACGTCCGGACCTACTACGCCGACCGCCGGGCGGTGGTCGACCGCGCGTACGAGGAGGAGCTCGCGGTCCTCGATCAGAAGCGCGGGCTGCTGGATGAGATCACCGACCCCGGCCGGCGCCTGCAGGAAGAGAAGAAGATCGACACCGAGCTCGCCAGGGTCCGGCTGGAGCACGAGAACGAGGTCGGTGCGCTCTTGTTCGAGGAGCGGGAGACCGTCAGGAGCATCGCCCGGGAGCGCCTCGCTCTTGAGAAGACGTTGCTCGAGGCCCAAGGGAAGCGCATCGAGGCCGAGCGGCTGGGGTTCGAGGAACAGATCGAACAGGCGGATCTTCTGCTCAGGAAGCAGGGCGCGTCCGACGAGGAACGTGAGACCACGCTCGCACGCCTCCGGGCGGCGCTCGAGGCGGGCGCTGACTTCGAGGAAGCGAAGCGCGACGCCGAGGCCGCGCTTGCCGAGTTCGAGGCCGCAAGGGCTGAGGTCGAAGCCCGCGCGTCGGCGGGGCTCCTCTCCCAGTTCGAGGCCGAGGCGCAGATCCTGGCGCTCGAGGAAGGCCGGATCGAGACCTTGAAGGAGCTCGCGCTGGCACTCGAGGCGGCTGCCGAGGCAACGGGCGACCCGGAGAAGATCGCCCAGGCCCAGAGCTTCGCGGCGGCCATCCGGGAGATCGACTACTCCGTCCAGGCGGCCGCCGACTCGTTCGGGAGGTTCAAGGAGACCGCCCTCGACTCCGCGACCGACGCCCTCACGGACTTCCTCGACAAGGGGATGGAGGGCTCGAAGTCCCTGAAGGACGCGTTCCGCGACATGGCGCTCGCGATCATCGCGGATCTCAGAAGGCTCGCGGCACAGCTTATCGCCACCGCGATCGTGAAGAAGATCGCGGGTCTCTTCGG
>CAZAQL010000229.1:0-2124 GCA_964487295.1 uncultured bacterium
GAGGCGCCATGGCATACATCGACTCGATTGTCGTGGACCACGATCCCGAGACCGGTCTTCCTTCCACCATTCGAATCGCGCCGAACAGACATCTGGACGTAGCGCCGATCATCGAGAACCTGAGTCCGGAAGTAGTCCGATGGACTGAGCGCAGGGGGCGTCGCCACGACTGGCTCTTCGAACTTGAGTTCGGGTATTCGCGGGACGAGCTCCCTGATCCACGGCGGTTCCGAGTCGAGGTAGTCCCTTAGGGGCGGCGGCCCAACTGGCGTTTGCAGCTGACGGGCTGGCTTGTCACGCCCGCTGCATACGCACCGGTCGCGCCAAGCCGGCGCCCGCAGCTGAAACGCGTTTCGTTATGCGGCTGCAGCGATGGGGCAGCGAGCATTGATGAAGGGGAGGCGCGAGATTGGACAGGTTCGGAGCGTTCTTCACGATTCTGGCCATAGCGCTGGTGAGCACTTGCGCTCCAGTGGCCAAGGCTGAAAGCGACGTCGCCGAGACGTTCCCATTGCTCCCGTGTTCAGATGGACTCGTCGTCCCCGCACAGTGTTCGGGGGCAGACCTACTCGTCCTGTTGGACACGGGGTTGACGGGCTGCATTCTCGACACGTCCTTCATCCGCATGCTCGGGCCTTCTGTTGACCAAGTCTTGGCCCAGACGCCGACTGGGATTGAGACACTCAGGTTGTACGCGCCGCCGAGTATGCGGATTGGCTCGCTCAGTGTGAGCGGGAGCGCACCCGTGGCCTGCATCGACTTGGCACCTCTGAGATTGGCGTCCGGGCACGATGTGCGTGGGCTCATTGGCATGTCATTCCTGCAGGACTACGTGCTCAGCATCCGACCGGACGAGCAATTGGTGACCATTTCGTCAGCCCTGCTTGAAGAGCCGAGCGATCTGGGAAGTCGCGTCCGCATGAGCGCCGCAACGAGGGGTGTACCCAAGATAGAAGCGCTGGTCAGCGGCACCGATGTGTGGTTCTTCACGGTGGACACTGGCATGACGGCGTTCGGGACAATGAGCGCCTCCCTCTACGAGAGACTTCACGCGGGAGGAGGGATTGAAACTCTGGGTTCCGTGGAGGCGTTCGTGGCTTCCGGGGCGTCACAGTTCGATTTCGGCATCTTGGACTCGTTGGCTGTCGGTCCAACCGTGATTCGCGGACCCGAGTTTGTGGGCAGTCAGTCATCAGGCTTGGGCCTCGACTTCCTCTTCAGGTTCGATGCGACACTCGACTTCCAAAACGGTTGGCTCTTTCTGAGGCGCAACAGCTTCTCGGAGACTCCTGCTCCCCGCACAGATCACCGTTTGGCGATCCAGGCGGCTCCGGAAGGTCCAATGATTCGGTCTTGGAGCTCCGAAGAAGACATTGAGGGTCCCACGCCACAGGCGGGCGATCTGATTCGTCGTGCCAACGGGGTGGATATCGCGGGGCTCTCTCTTGCGTGTGTCAGAGAAGCCTTGGCATCCCGGCCAGCACAGCCCAATACGCTGGAGGTGCTCCGGGACGGAGAACTTGTCAATCTTGTCATTCCACCACTCGTTGAACCGGAACGTTGTGTGGAGAAGTGAGTCACAGAAGCAACTCGGGGGCAGCCGCATAACTGGCGTTTGCAGCCGCCGGGCTTGCCTGTCACGGCGGACTGCTGACGCGGCTTCGCCGCAGCACCCGCCGCGCCAGGCTTCACGCCCGCGACTGAAACGCGTTTCGTTAGGGTGCACGCGCCCTCAGGAGCGATTTTCCCATGAGGATGAGTAGTTCGGCACTCGCCTTCACTGCAACGCTGACAGTCTGCGCGGCGCTCTTGGTCGCACTGCCTGCTGACGGGCAGCCGATGAGACCGTACGGCACGCTACTCTCGGCTGCGAGGAACGGAGATGCTGAGGTGGACTACGTAGAGTTGCGGTCCGCCTTCGCGAGGACGGATGAGTACCAGCCGTACAGCACGTACCTGGTGGACGTGATTACTCGGACAAGAGAGGCTCTTGCACAGCGGGATCTTGAGCTAGCCGTTGCTCGAGCCGAGACGTTGCTGGCCACGGCTTACCCGAGTCTCGAGGTCCAGTTCTGGGCAGGCATTGTGTTCGAGGCTGCCGGTGACAGTGCACGATCATCTGAG
>CAZAQL010000230.1:0-2123 GCA_964487295.1 uncultured bacterium
ACGCTCCGGCCGCCGTCGTCGCGACCGTCCCACGTCACCGTGTGCCAGCCGGGCTCCTGGTCACCGTCGACCAGCGTCTTCACCAGCTGACCCGCGATGTTGTAGATCGAAAGCTCCACACGACCCGCGTGAGGAGCCGCGTACGTCACCACCGTCACAGGGTTGAACGGGTTCGGGCTCACGCCCGCAAGCTCGTAGCGAACAGGCGCGTCGAACTCGTCGTCAACGCCAGTCCCCGCGGCTCCGACAACCCGGACGCACCAGCTGTTCAGAACCCCCACGTCCGCCCCGGCGTTGTCGCTCACCCAGACCTCCCAGTCCCCCTGGGCGTTCTCGCCTATGAAGTCCGAAAGGCTCCCGGGACCGTCCACCGAAAGCTCGGCAGGGTACCAGCCCATGATGTTGTCCGCGCTCCCGCCGCTCCGGTTGTGCAGACGAACCGTCGTCCCCTCGGGGGACGTCACATCGACGATCAGATCACCGATGTACGTGTGCGTGATGTCCAGGTACACCTCCACCTCGCTGATCTCCACGTCATCGGGGAACGTCATCAGGTCGGCCACGCCCGCCGGGTTCGAGTCCGGGATCGACAGCGACGGACTGTCGCAGTACTCGTACGTCTCCGTCGGCGTCAGCGTGAAGTCGACGCGGGACGTGATCTGCCCCTCGTTCACCACCACGCCTTCCTCGACGCCCGTCGACCAGTCGGCCTTCTCCGCCGTCACCGTGTACGTGCCCGCGTACATCTCCTCGATCTGGTAGAAACCGATCGAGTTGGTCACGGCCGTCGCGCCGCCGGGACTCGCCGTCACCGTCACACCGCTGTTGTCCATCGCGCCGTCGAGCGTCACCATGCCGCTGATGCCGCCGGTCGGCGTGCTCTCGAGCGTGATCAGGTAGATGACCGTGTTCTCGAGCAGGTCCTTACGACCCGCCGCGTCCGCCGCGGCGTAGTTGAACGAGTAGTAGACGATCTGGCCGCTCGCCGGGTCCGGCGTGTCGTCGTAGACGAGCACGCTCGGGAGCGTCCCGTAGCTCGTCCAGCTCATGACGATGTCGGCGTCCGCGGTCGGAATGTAGCTGTCCTGGTCCCCGTAGCCGCTGTAGCCGACACTGATCGTGCCGAGCGTGTTCGGGAACGATGCGATCGGGTGCGCGGCGTTGTAGACCGTCACGTCGCCACTCGAGTCGTGCTCCCAGTCCGCCGAATGCAGAACATCCGCGGCGAACGTGGGGTAGCCCGGATAGCTCGAGGCGTCGTACGAAAGCTCGCCGCCCTCGATGAGCAGCTTGCCGCCGCCGGCCACGTAGCTCTCCAGGTTCGTCCGGTACGACTCGACGTAGACCGGGCTCGTGTTGCTGCCCGTCGTCCAGATGATGAAGTCGTAGTTCATCCAGGTCAGCGGATCGCTCGCCGCCGCTGTCTCGACCGTCACGTCGTACCCGAGATCGATCAGGTCGGTCTCGAGCTCCGACGCCGAGCGGGCGTCCTCGCCGCCCGTGTTGACGTCGATGACGTTCCCGCTCTTGTCCATCTTGACGAGCTCGGCGCGGGCCGCCACCGTGTCGTCGACAATGAGCAGATTGGCCAGCGTCTCCTCGAGCTCGAAGTCGAACGTCTCCGTCGGCTCGTCCACCGTGATCCCCAGCGTCACCGGGATGTGGTGGTACGCCCGGACGTTCATCGTGTAGTTGAAGTACGGCAGAGTCTGCGAGTACTGGCCCGTCACCGGGTCGCTCGTCGTCTCCGCGTAGAGCGACATGTCGTCGGAACGGTAGAACCGGACCGTCGCCTCGAGAGGCGTGCCGGTCCCGATCTGCGTCACCGTGCCCGACACGACGCCGCTCGGAGCGAACTCCATGTAGAAGTCGTGGTCGTTCGCGCCGTACTGGACGAAGACGTCCTCGTACTCGGTGATGTACCCGAACTTGAGGACGTAGACGTCGTAGTGGTTCACCTCGAGGTCACCCTCGACCGCGTAGGCGCCGCCGACTCCTGAGACCGCCGTGAAGACCGGCGTCGCGCCCGTGGTGTCGGCGCCCGAGGCGTAGCCCTTGATGACCGCGCCCTCGATCGGAGCGCGCTCGGGAGCCTCGTACACCTCGCCGGCCAGCTGGCCGTA
>CAZAQL010000231.1:0-2114 GCA_964487295.1 uncultured bacterium
CGTCGCACCGGGGTGGTGCCGCCGGCCGCCGGGGCGAAGAGGTCGTGAACCCGCTTCGTCGGCCCCAGCGCGAGGGCTTCTTTGTAGCGCTGCATCGCGGACTCGAGGTCCTGTTCTGCGGCGGTAGCCACCTGCAGCGCACCGAGCTGCGCGAAGCCGTACTCGATGAAGTAGAAGGGGACGATGAAGAAGTGCAGGATCGGATGGTACGTGTCGGCGATCGTCGATTCGTCGATCCCGCTCCAGTCGGTGTGGCTGGAGAATCGCCCGTTGAGCTCGATCCACTTCTGGCGGCGCTCTTCTCGCGTGTGATCGGGGTGGGTGTAGAGCCACTGCTGGAACGAATCCCCCTGCGCGATACTCGCGAGAAGCCGGGGGATGCGCCGCAGGTGCTCGGTGATCGCGCGGTGCTGGTCCGCTTCGTCGTAGAACTCGTCGATCGTCCGGTAGTGCAACAGCTCCTGGGTCATCGACGCGACCTCGTTGAACTCCATCGGCGGCTGGGTCTCACTCATCGGTCGCGCCTGCACCGACATCAGGTTGTGGAAGGCGTGTCCTGCCTCGTGGACCAGGGTGATGATGTCGGAGTGATTGCCCGACGCGTTGGAGAAGATGAAGGGGCGCTGTTCCCACGCGTACCAGGTCATGAAGCCGCCCTGGCTCTTGTTCGGGCGCGACTCGAGGTCCATGTACTCGCGAACTTCGGCGAAGTACTCGGCGAAGTCATCGTCGATCCGCCCCATCATCCGCTGCACGCCGTCCTTGAGCTCGTCGACGGTTTCGAATGGTTGCAGCGGCTCGCCGCCGCCGGGATCGGCGGAGGAGTCCCAGGGTCGGAAGCTCTCCACCCCGAGTTTCTCGCTCGTGTCCTCTGCGATCTCCTGCAGAAGCGGCAGCACCTCCAGCTCGACGAGCTCGGCGAGGGCCAGGCACTCCTCGGGACCGTAGTCGCGCAACTTCGCCTCGAAGACGTAGTCACGGTAGTTGTCGAACCCGGCGTTCTGCGCGATCTGATGACGCAGCTCGAAGAGATCTTCGAACAGCTCCTCGAGCGCCTCCGACGTCTCGGCGACTTCGTCGCGGATCGCCCACCACGCCTTCTCGCGCACGGTGCGGTCGGATGCGGCGAGGTATCGCCGCATCTGCGACATGGTTCGTTGTTCGCCATCGAAGTCGATCGCCCAGCTCCCCGAGATCTGCTGGTACTGGTTGGAGAGCTCCTCGGTCTTCTGCTGAAGCGGGACGTTCTCGTCGCGGAACAGCTCGACGCCGACGCGCACCTGCCGAAGGAACGGCGCGTAGTCCGTCTCTTCCAGAGTCTCGACGTGCGGGGACTCCAGGAGCTTTCGTCCCAGCTCGTCGTCGTAGGTGCTCAGTGCAGGGACCACCGTCGACACGAGCTTCATGTAGTAGTCGCGCGCGTCTTCGTCGTCGGTGTGGCACACGGAAGCGACCTGCGACTTCGTCACGTGGTCGCGGATCCAGCACGTCGTCTCGTTCCAGGCATCGAGGAACGCCTGCAGGTCTTCCTCGGTGTCGACGGGCATCGCCAGCAGACGCTCGAACACGGGATCGATCGTCTCGCGATCGCCGGGGGCCTCGGATGGCGTGAAATGATGGGCGAGCGATTCGGGAAATGCGACGGTCACTGTACCTCCGGAAACGAGGGAGCGCCGAATGTACACGCGGCGGCGGACCGCGTCCAAGGTTGTGCGGCGCGATCCATGAAGTTGTGGGACCACGGGTTTCGCAGTAGACTGCGGAGCAGAAAACTGCAGACAGGATGAAGAGGAGTTTTGACCGAGGAGCACGTCGGTAAGGTCGTCGATGGCCGTTATCGGTTGGATCGCCTTCTGGGAGAAGGCGTCACCGGGTCGGTGTATGCTGCGACGCAGCTCTCCATCGAGCGAACGGTCGCGATCAAGCTGCTCCACAGGGGGGACGATGAGACCTTCCGCGAGCGGTTTGCAAACGAGGCACGGGCGATCGGGAAGCTCAATCACACGAACATCGTCACGCTGCACGACTTCGGGTTCGACGAGGAGCTGCAGACGCCGTACATGGTGATGGAGTACGCCGAGGGAGTTCCACTCTCGGAGCGGATGCAGGAGCCG
>CAZAQL010000232.1:0-2104 GCA_964487295.1 uncultured bacterium
TCGAACTCTGGGTAGGCTTCCATACCACATTCTTTCTGGTCGAGGCCTTCGAGCGCCTGGCGCATATCGAGGGGCCGCTTCTGGTCCACGTCGTAACGCAGAAGGGTCGGGGATACGGCCCCGCAGAGGAGGACGCATCCCGGTTCCACGGGCTCGGCTCCTTCGACAAGGCGACCGGTACGGCCACCGCGAAGCCGAAAGCGATCTCGTACACGGAGGCCTTCGGGCGGACCCTCGCGACCATCGCGGACGAGGACGAGCAGGTCGTGGCCATCACCGCCGCCATGCCGGCCGGGACCGGCCTCAGCACGTTCGCCAAGCATCACCCGGACCGTTTCTTCGACGTCGGCATCGCGGAGCAGCACGCCGTCACCTTCGCGGCGGGTCTGGCGACGACGGGCATGAAGCCGGTTGTGGCCATCTACTCGACCTTCCTGCAGCGGGCGTACGACCAGATCATCCACGATGTGTGCCTCCAGAACCTGCCGGTCCGCTTCATGATCGACCGGAGCGGCGTCGTCGGCGACGACGGGCCGACCCATCATGGCGTCTTCGATCTCTCGTTCCTCCGCGCCGTGCCGAACCTCGTCGTGATGGCGCCGAAGGACGAGCACGAGCTGACGAGAATGGTGAGAACGGCCGTCGACCACAGAGACGGTCCGATCGCGGTGCGGTATCCGCGAGGCGCCGGACTGGGCGTGCGCATGGAGCTCGATCCCGACCCGGTCGTCATCGGGCGGGCTGAGCGGATCAGGGCAGGGTCCGACGTCACGCTCCTTGCCATCGGGACTATGGTGAGCGTAGCGGAGCGGGCCGCGGTGATCCTGGCGTCGGAGGGGCTGAACCCGAGCGTGATCAACGCGCGGTTCGCCAAACCGCTCGACGCGGGGATGATCCTGGAGGAGGCCGAACTCACCGGGAGAATCGTCACGGTCGAGGAGAACGTCGTGAGCGGAGGGTTCGGGGCCGCCGTCCTGGAGCTGCTTCAGGCCGAGGGACTCGACGCGGCGCGCGTGCGGGTCCTGGGGATCCCGGACGAGTTCGTGACACACGGGTCGCGCGATCGGCTGCTGGCCGACTGCCGGCTCACGCCCGAGGACGTCGCGGACGCGGCGCGCTCGCTCGTGGGCTCCGGGTCCGTCGGAGCGCCGGCCCAGCGCCGTCTGCCGGGGGTGGAGTAGCCGCGGAGCCTGAGGCTCCGCACGTTCCGTCTGCGAAGGGGCAAGCCATGGTCACGGTAGGCATCATCGGGAATCCGACGAAGCCGGGTGTGCGGGCCGCCGCGGCCCGCGTCGCGAGCTGGTGCGCAGAGCGGAATCTCACGCTTCGCGCCGACGAGCCCGTGGCCGACCTCATGCCGGAGGGTGTCGAGGCCGCTCCGGCTGACGAACTCGTCCGGTCGGCCGACGTGCTGTTCGCCTTCGGAGGCGACGGCACGCTGCTCTCGGCCGCCCGCCGGGTGGCTCAGGTCGGTCGGGAGACGCCGATCATCGGCGTCAACATGGGCAGCCTGGGGTTCCTCACCCAGATCGCGGAGGACGAGCTCCCGGAGATCCTCGCGGACCTCGACCTGTCGGAGCTCCCGGTCAGCGAGCGGATGATGCTCTCGGTGGCGATCGATGGGGGGGAAGAGAGTCACCTCGCCCTCAACGACGTCGTCATCGCGAAGGGAGCGGAATCGCGCATGCTCTCGTTCGAGGCATGCGTCGGGGGCGAACTCGTGACGCGGTACGCCGCGGACGGTCTGATCCTGGCCACGCCGACCGGATCGACGGCCCACTCCGTTTCCGCGGGCGGGCCGGTCGTGATGCCGAACGTCGAGGCCGTCATCGCGACGCCCATCTGCCCGCACACGCTCAGCATGAGGCCTCTCGTTGTTCCACCGTCGTCCCGGATCGAGGTCGAGATGCTGTCGTGCGACGAGCACACGGTCGTGACCGCGGACGGGTTCCGGGTCTTCGACGTGACCACGGGCGACCGGATCATCGTGGAGCGGGCGGCGCAGCGTGCCCGGCTGGTCGATGTGGCGGGGCGCTCGTACTACGAGATCCTGCGAACGAAGATGCGCTGGGCCGGCGGCGTCAGGGAGCGATAGCGTGCGTCA
>CAZAQL010000233.1:0-2101 GCA_964487295.1 uncultured bacterium
GCCGTGCCGGCCGAAGGCCGAATGCACGGCGCGTGACACTGCCGGCCGCGACGCCCTCTCCTCATCTCAACTCGCAAGCTGCCACCGGCAGGGCGGCGCGGGGCGACAGCTGCAAACGCCTGTTAGGCTCCCGGGCCGGACGTCCGATGACTCATCGGTACAGCGCCTTGATTGCCCCCCAGGACTTCACCTCGACCGCGACCGGCTGACACCCAGGGGCCACACAGAACGGCTCGAAGTCCACACAGGCCGTCCCTGGATCCTCTTCGCAATCGTAGATTCCTGCTGCGATTTCCACGGGGTCTGTTGTACCCCACCAGTTCATCGTGAGGTCCATGACCTCCGCGGGATTGCCATGCCCCCAGTAGTTGTACTCCGTGTTCCCGTAGATGTCATTCTCATGGTAGTTGCCGTACGAGTCCCAATGCTGAATACCTATACCGTTGTATCGAATCACATTCCCGGTGATGGTCGAGCTGCTGGTGGCTAGGATGCCCACGCCGTTGTACTCGAAGAGGTTGTCCTCGACCAAGTAGCTCCACTTGACCTGCAAGCCGTACTCAGAGTTGTGGTGGAAGTGGTTTCGTCGGATAGTGGGGCTCTCGCAGCACACGCCCGTGATACCCCAAGTGTTGTTGAAGAACTCACAGTCCTCGATGATGCCATCGTAGTGATACGTGCAGATTGCCATTCCGTCGACATCGTGGAAGACACACCTGGTGATGTGATTGCCGGGCGACTGCAACCAGTCGAGTCGAAGGCTCCCGCAAGCCCCGAAGTCGCAATCCTCGAGCTCAAGATTGAACTCCTCGTAGTAGGGCTCAAACTGCACGATGGTCCCGACACCCTGGAATCCCACACCCCGCACGCGCAGGATGCCGTGACTCCCGCCTGACCAGAACGCGAAGGCACACGCGTCATCGGATCCGACCACAACGGTCTGCCCAGGCCCATCTCGGCCAATAAGCCAGGGGCACCAGTCGTGAAGGAGTAGCGGCCATCCATTTTCAGGGGCAACCACGTAGGTGCCGGGAAGCATCAGAACGGTATCCGCTGGTCCTGCCGAGTTCCACGCAACGGAGAGTTCCAGAGCGCCCGGGTGAGTGCCGGGGTCAGGAGCTGCAATGAACGTGTCGCCGAAGCAGACCGAGGAAGACACCATGAGTGCGACCACAATCAGAAATAGACAGCGCATCAGCATACTCCCCCTCTCTCCGGTTGCAGTGCCCGGAGAGCCTAACGAATCGCGTTTCAGTTGCGGGCGCCAGCTTGGCGCGACCGGTGCGAATGCAGCGGGCGTGACAAGCCAGCCCGGCAACTGCAAACGCCTGTTAGGTGCCGCGCCCTACCTGTCGAACATGCGTGACCAAGTAGCCACAAGCGCGTCGATATTGAAGTAGACATCCGTCTTGTCGCCCGTCGAGCGGTCGCGCACTCCCATACGATCGAAGGAATGACCACCTGCGTGCTCGATGGACTGATTCAGCACATCGACCTTCCGCAGCACCTGGAGAATCAGATACTCCTCCCCGGTGTAGAGAACGGTGATCGGAGCATGAACTGACGACCCGTCCCCGGTCGATAGTGCTGCCTCGTACAAATGAGCCAGCTCCTGCTCGTGGAACTGCGAACGCAAGCTGTCACCTGCCGCCTGGTAGACGAAGGCCGCCCAGTACTGCGTCTCAAGGCTCGGGTATGCTGCCTCCAGCATGGTCTCGACGCGCGCGACCGCGAGGTCGAGGTCCCTCTCCGAAACTGCCTCACGCGCCCGCTCCTGCAAGTCATCGAGGTACATGCCATAGGGCTGATACCCCTCGGTGAGGGCGAACGCGGCTCGCAGCTGCTCATAGTCGACGTTAGCCTGGCCGCGCTTCGCAGCCTCAAGAAGGTCCACGTACGTATCTGCAGACTGCTCCTGTGCCCCACTTGGCACAGCGAGGCCTCCCAAGATCAAGAGCACTGCAACAGAGGCGATCGTTGGTCTTCGCATTGCCATCGCAGAATGGACCCCTTCATGCGCGTGCACCTAACGAAACGCGTTTCAGTTGCGCCAGGCGAGTGGCACAAGCGCTGCGGGCCGAAGGCCCCGTGCAGCGCGAGT
>CAZAQL010000234.1:0-2096 GCA_964487295.1 uncultured bacterium
GCGCGGTAGCTGAAGTACATGTCCTCGGTCGCGTAGACACCGTCCGTCGACGTGATGACGGGCGGGTCGTTGACCGGCTCGACCGTCATCGTCACCGTCAGCGTGTCGCGAAGGCTCCCGTCGCTCACCGTCACCCGGAAGCTCGTGTCCGTCGCCCCCTCGGGCGGCGTCCCGTGCATGACGTTCGCGTCGGTCGTGAGCCACTCGGGAAGCTCGCTAAAGACGAACACGAGCTCGGGGCCGTCCGGGTCCTCCGCCGTGGCCTCGTACGTCACGACCTCGTCCTCGGTCGCCGCAATGGCCGCCGGAGAGACGATGACGGGCGGGTCGTTGACCGGCGTGACGATGACCGTCACGTCGAGCATGTCGTTGAGGTTCCCGTCGGTCGCAACCAGCCGGAAGGACGCCTGCGTCACGCCCTCGGGCGGGTAGCCGAAGCAGCTGTCACCGTGCGCTTCGAGCCAGTCCGGGCGCCCGTGGAAGATGAAGTCCGTCACCGGATCGTCCGGGTCGATGGCGGTCGCGCGGTAGCAGAACCACTCGTCCTCCGTCGCCTGGGCGATGTCGGCCGACGTGATCGCGGGGCGGTCGTTGACGTCCGAGAGCGCGATCGAGACCTCCAGCGTGTCGGTCAGCGCCCCGTCGCTCGCTACGACCACGAAGCTCGTGTCGGCGTCGCCCTCCGCGGGCGTGCCGTAGACGCTGTCGGCCTCGGCCGAGAGCCAGGACGGCAGCTCGTGGAACTCGAACCCGATCACGGGCGCCAGGAGCGGCCCGCTGTAGCCGTCCGGATCGGTCGCCGTCGCCCGGTAGCTGAAGTAGGTGTCCTCACTCGCCGTGACCGCGTCCGGCGACGTGATGACGGGCGGGTCGTTGACCGGGGTCACGGTGACGTTGACCACGAGCGTGTCGGTCAGACTCCCGTCCGACGCGACGATGCGGAAGCTCGTGTCCCCGTCCCCCTCGAGCGGGGTGCCGTACACGCTGTCCACGCCGGCCGACAGCCACTCGGGCATCTGGTCGAACGTGAACTCGACGGCCCGACCGAGCGCTGGGCCGCCTCCGTCCGGGTCGACGGCCGTCGCGAGATAGCTGAAGTACTCGTCCTCGGTCGCCTCGGCCGCGGCCGGCGAGGTGATCACCGGCGCCGCCACGCAGAACCCTTCGACCGCGAAGTCGTACGGGTTCTCATCGGAGTCGTCGTTCGCGATGGAGACCGTCGCCGTCCTGAGCCCGACGTCCGACGGGTCGAACGTGATCTCGAAGCTCGTCGAGTCGCCCCCCGCGACGATGCTGTCGGGTGATGCGCTCACCGTGAAGTCGGCCGAGTGCGCGCCGAGCGTCTCCACGAGCGGATCGCCCGTCAGTCTGAGCTCGCCGCTGCCGGTGTTTCGGACGATGAACGTCCGCGTCACGGAGCCGACCACGAGCTCGGCGTCGCCGAAGTCGGTGTTGTCCTCGGCGGACGGCGTCGCGTCGCCGTCGGCGATCGTGACGCCGTTGCCGGCCACGTCGATCTCGATGGGCTCGACGTTGAGCCACACCATGTTGGGCTGGTTCGAGTTCGCGACGACCGCATCAAGATCCCCGTCGTCGTCCAGGTCACCGAGCGCCGCCATGTGGCTCGTCGCACTGCCGAGCGTCTGCCCGTTCGACGTGAAGGAACCGAGACCGTCGTTGAGCCACACCGCGTTCGGCTCGTACTCGTTGGCGACGAACGCGTCGAGGTCCCCGTCGCCGTCCAGGTCGCCCAGCGCCACGCAGCGGCTGATGGCCGACCCCAGCTCCTGGCCGCTGTCCGTGAAGACGCCGGCGCCGTCGTTCAGCCAGACCTCGTTAGGCTCGTTGTTGAAGTTGGCGGTGAACGCATCCAGGTCGCCGTCCCCGTCGAGGTCGCCCAGCGCCACGCCCAGCGTGCGCCCGGCCCCGGCGGACTGGCCGCTGTCCGTGAAGACGCCCGTCCCGTCGTTGAGCCACAACAGATTGTCGGCGTACCCATCCGCCACCAGTGCGTCGAGGTCCCCGTCGCCGTCCACATCGCCCAGCTCCACAGAGAAGCTACTCGCGGCACCCAGAGCCTGCCCGCTGTCGGTGAA
>CAZAQL010000235.1:0-2073 GCA_964487295.1 uncultured bacterium
CGGGACTCGGCGGGCACTGCATCCCGATCGATCCGTTCTACCTCTCCTGGAAGGCCAAGGAGGCCGGGTTCGAGGCGCGCTTCATCGAACTGGCGGGTCAGATCAACGGTCAGATGCCCTACTACGTCGTCTCGAAGGTCGCGGACGCCCTCAACGATCGTGAGAAGCCGGTCCGGGGTTCGCGGATCCTCGTGCTCGGCGCGGCGTACAAGGCGGACATCGACGACCTGCGCGAGTCGCCGGCGCTCGATGTCATCCGGCTTCTGAATGACAAGGGGGCGGACGTGGCGTTCTCCGATCCGCACGTCCCGACGCTCGTTCAGGGCGACCTGACGCTCGAGAGCGTTCCGGTGGACGTCGAGACGCTCCGGGGCTTCGATTGTCTCGTGATCGCCACGGCGCACAGCGACTTCGACTACGAGCGGATCGTGGCGTCCGGCGTGCCGGTCGTCGACAGCCGGAACGCGCTCAAGGGGATCGTGGCTGACCATATCGTGAGGATCTAGTACTGATCGACCGGGTCTTGACCCGGTCGGCAGTGTGCTTCTTCTGGAGTGACGAATGGCACTGATGCTGGTCACCGGTGGCGCGGGCTTCATCGGCTCGCATCTGGCTGAGCGACTCGTGGAGCTCGGTCACGACGTGCGCGTGCTCGACAATTTCACGACGGGCAGGCGCGAGAACGTTGCGCATCTCGAGGGACGTATCGACCTCATCGAGGGCGACATTCGCGACCCCGGGACCGCGGCGCGGGCCGTCGAGGGCGCGGACACGGTCTTCCACCTCGCGGCGCTCGCCTCTGTGCCCCGGTCGGTGGACGACCCCTTTACCTCGAACGACGTGAATGTCAACGGCTCGCTGACGATGCTCCTCGCGAGCCGGGACGCCGGAGTTCGCCGGCTGGTCTACTCGAGCTCCTCGTCGGTCTACGGCGATACGCCCGAGCTGCCGAAGCGTGAGACCATGCCGGCGCGCCCGATGTCCCCGTACGCCGTCGGTAAGCTCGCGGGCGAGTACTACGCGAGGACCTTCCACGGACTCTACGGTCTCGAGACCGTCTGCCTGAGGTACTTCAACGTCTTCGGGCCCAGGCAGGACCCGACGTCGCAGTACGCGGCCGTCGTCCCCATCTTCACGACACGCCTGCTGGCGGGCGAGGCGCCCGTCATCTACGGAGACGGCGAGCAGTCCCGTGACTTCACCTACGTGTCCACCGTCGTGGAGGCCAACATCCTGGCGTCCCGGAAGGACGAGGCGTGCGGGCGCGTGTTCAACATCGCCCGCGGCGACACGATCACGGTGAACGAGCTCTTCGAACGGTTGCGAGCGCTCACCGGGTCGGAGCTCAGGCCGGTCTACGAGTCGGCGCGCCCCGGCGACGTGAAGCACTCCTTCGCCGATGTCGATCGCGCGAGGAGCGTGCTCGGGTTCGAGCCCGGCGTCGGTCTGGACGAGGGTCTCAGGACCACCGTCGACTGGTTCAGGTCACAGGATTGATCCCCCCGGGAGGTTCGCCGTGAAGCGCGTCTGGATCCTCGACAGAAGCGCGGAACATGCCGGGGAGCTGCTCTCGGCGCTTCCGGCTCACACCTACGAATCAGATGTCTACACGGACGGCGATCGCCTGGTGGAGGCCCTCGATCAGTCTCCGCCGGACCTCGTGGTCGTGGAGCAGGCCGTCGGGAAGCCCGGCGCGATCGAGGTGTTGCGCGCGGTCAAGACGCTCGGCCGTCGTCTGCCCGTCATCGTCACGGCGGAGGAGACGAGCAGCCGCGGCGCCATCGAGTCGATGCGCGAGGGCGCGTACGACTACCTTCCCCGGGAGACGCTGCCGGGCGCGCTCGAGGACGCCGCACGCCGCGCCCTCTCCGGCGACGGCGGTCTCATTCAGACGATCGGTTCTCCGGGGCCGGGCGACGTGGAGGAGCTCGGCGCGATCGTCGGGCGGACGCCCGAGATGGTCGAGATCCATAAGCTCATCGGACAGATCGCCGGGACCGGCGTCGCCGTTCTCATCCAGGGGGAGCCGGGGACCGGCAAGCAGCTGGCGGCGGAAGCGATCCATGCGGTGAG
>CAZAQL010000236.1:0-2035 GCA_964487295.1 uncultured bacterium
ACTCGGTCATCCAGTCCGGGCGCGGGTCATCGAGGCCGGTCGGCAGCACGAGGCCGCCGCCGCTGAACACACGCAACGAGGCCGGATCGATCGAGGCGACCGAGACCCCGGCTCCGGACAGGTCGTCGTAACCTACCCGGTGCATACCGCGCTCCGTGATCCGGAGCCTGGCCCAGTTCTCCGAGCTGGAGTAGTAATCGTCCGGCCGCGAGCGATCGACGAGCGGACCGGAGCGGCGCCAGGGGCGCGCGCTCTCGGCATTGAGAAGCGTCGCGTCGAGCAGGCGCTCATGCCTCGGACGCACGCGCACCGGCTCGTCGCCCGGCAACGAACGAACCCCCTCGAACGTCAACACGGCGTCGATCGTCCGGTGCACGACGAGCGCGCCGCGTTCCGCGTCGTACCGGCAGGGCGTGAACTCGATCGTGACGGTGCGCTGCGGACCAAGCCAGCGAGGTCCCGTCAGAGTCGCAGCGCGCGGAGGCCAGACCTGCACGTCCCGATAGACGTCGGACTCGCGACGAACGGACTCCGAAAGCTCCCCGTCCTCTCCGGCGACGAGCTCGGGAGCGGGCACGATCCGGACGCCTTCCAGACGCCGCGTCCCGTCCACGGTCACCGTGAGGTTCACCGCGTCGCACTCCGGTACGCCGAGCACCGCGCGGACTCGCGGAAGCTCAGGCGTGCCGGGGTTGCCCGAGTTCGCCGCGCCGGGCAGATCCAGCACCGCGTACACGACGCCGTCGATCGTGAGTGACCGAAGCCCGGGGTCCGGCGCCTCGAGCCTGAGCCGGATGCCGTTGAGGTTCGACGACACGATCTGAGGCCTCACGTGGACCGGCGAGCCGCCCTCGTCGGGCCTCGCCGCGGCGGCATCCTCTCGGGCCGGGGCGAGCGTCGGGATCATCAGGATCGTGATGGACAGCGCCGCCAGCAGTTCGTGGAGTCTTCTCATGGCGCCCCCTCCGATGCCGCGCCCGTGAACGCATAGCTCACATCGCTCCGGTTGATCACGCCGACCACGCGATGGTCGTCATCGACCACGGGAAGAAAGACGTGCTTGTTGTTGAGCATGATCGCTGCGACCTTCATCATCGAAGTCTCCGGGCTGACCGTGTGCGGGTCCGCGTGCATGACGTCCTCCGCGAGGAAGAGCGCCGGCTCGATCTCGGACATCGTCTGTGTCTCGATCGCGCTCAGGTCGTCGAGAAAGGCCAGATCGTCGAACATGGAGAGGTAGTGCGGCAGAAACACGTTGATGAGCTCCTCGTGCGTCACGACGCCGAGGAGGCGGCCCTCACCGTCAACGACCGGCACGCCGGTGATCCCATGCTCCTTCAGAAGCCGCGCGATCTCCGCGATGTTCGCGGAGCGACCGACCGTGATCACGTCGCGGCTCATGTAGCTCCCGGCCTTCACTGTTTGGATGCACCTCCGGGACCGGCGACTCGCTCACTTCACGGAATCGAGAAGCGCGAGCACCTCCGCGGCCGAGGACGCCTCGAGCAGCGCCGCGCGGTTGCCCTCGTCCTTCATCAGGAACGAGAGCCGGGAATTTGACGCGAGCGCCGAATGTCGGGCCGAAAAGGCCCGACCTACCTGCTGAGCGGTTGCGCAAGGCGATCTCCAAGCGACGTAGGCGCTTTCATTCGGGGCAGCCTCTCGGCGCTTTCGCGCTCGTGAGGGGTTTCAGCCCTCGCACACCCCGACCAGGGTGCTACGCACCCTGGACCCACAGCTTTTGCGCCGTGCATGAACCGCGACGACCTGCCGAAGGACGGTGGAGTCGAGGAAGAGCGCGGTGGCTGTAGGTGATGAGGAGTAGCTGTTGACCGGCGGCTTTTGCCCGGTGCCGGTGCCTCAGTTCATCCCATTGCTCCGTTTCTCCTCCCCGCTCATCAAACCGGACATGCGGATTTCCCGCATCCGGCTTTCCGACCGACTTCACGTCAAGCCTGTCGGCGATACGGCTTCCAACTAGCGCGCAGGCTCATGATGCCAAGCTCGCCAAATATCGTTTCGTAGTTGAAACGAC
>CAZAQL010000237.1:0-2022 GCA_964487295.1 uncultured bacterium
GAAGCTCACGCGACCGCCATACCTGTCTTGAACCACCGAGCGTGACGCCCACTCGGCCTCCTCTGCCTCCGCCAACCAGGCGACTACCGGCGACTCCGCGTGCGCGTGCTTCTTAATGAACTCGTAGATGCTACCGACGCCTATGACCTTCATGCGTGTCTTTCACGCGGGGGTTCGTGATAGGGAGTGGAGTCGTCGTTGTTACCATGATGGTACATAGTAACTTGTTCCCGCTGTGGGTGCAAGCACAATCTGCCGGAGATGGCTCTGTGGGGGCTCCACGGGCTATCCTGATTTCTCGCTCAGTCCTGCGCGGGCTACCCTCAACGACGCGAAGATCCCATCCACAACCTCCTGCTTCCCGGCAAACAACTCATCCGGCCCGCCTGAGTGGATGTGGCTGAACGGGGCCTCGTAGAGCGCGGCGGCGTCCATGACGCCTCGGGCGGTCAGCTGGTCGATGACCAGCTCGACGAAGCGGATCTGCTTGGGCGTGAGGCTTCTGTCGGCCAGGAAGTCCGCGAACAGCTCCTGCGCGGCCGCGCGGTCCAATCCCACGAGACTTCGCACGAAGTGCGCGAGCGAGGGCGCACCGTGCGACGCCAGTAGTCTTGCGAGCAGGCTCTGCCCGTCCTCCTCGCCTATCTCGGCCAGCGTCTTCTCGAGCCGTTCAAGATCCGCCTTCGTGAGCGGCTGGTTCGTCCGCAGCTTGTGAACCGCGGCATCATCCAAGTGACCGCGCAGATACGCCTCGACCTTCTTCGCGTACTGCTCGCCGGTCATTGTCGGCACCTGGAAGACGACCTCCTCGCGAATGCCCATGACCTGGTCCTGGAAGTCCGTGTAAACGATCTTCCGGTGCTTCCTGTCGAGGAACGGCATGAGCCCGCGCAGCCGGAGGCGCATGTCCTCGAGCTGGTTCAGGTTGATTCCCTCCCAGAAGGATGGCTCCTGAAGCTGCGCCAGATATGCCAGCTGCTCCCTGACGGCCGGGATCGTCGTCTTCTCCTCGAGGAGCATCGCCATCTCCGTGACCCGCAGGCGCCCCTTCTCGAACGCCATGTCGTTTCCCTCGACATTGGCCAGCTGCATCCTGAGCGCGGTCAGGTCGAAGAGGCGACACTCGATGTCGCCCGTCTCAAGCTCGCTCGGCAGTTCCGCCACCTCGCGCTGCAGCACGGCGCTATCGCTGTCCGTGAGAGCTTCCCATGCCTTCCGGTCCTGAAACCGCTCGACGGGCGCCAGGTGCATGCGCACGATGAAGTTCTCCCGGTTCATCGCGGCCACTTCGCCGTGCAGCCTCGCGGTGAGCGACTCGCCAAGCTTCGCTTCAGTGTCGAGTTCGGGATCTGTCTGAACATACTGCAGGAGCTGCACTCGCGCGCGGAACAGGCGCGTGCCCAGCGGGACACTGCCGCCCTCCTTGATGCCCTCGGGGTTCTCATTGAAGAAGTCGAAGTTGAAGCAGAAGTCGAAGACGCGGAAGTCCTGCTTGTCATCCCCGGGCCCATAGAGGTCAGGGCACAGCCGCGTGCCACGGCCGATCATCTGCCAGAACTTGATCTTGGAATAGACCGGCTTGAAGAAGACGAGGTTCACGACCTCCGGCACATCGATGCCCGTGTCGAGCATGTCGACCGAGATCGCGATATGCGGCGCCTTCTCTCTGTTCCCGAAGTCATCCAGCAGGCTGTGCGCGTACTTCGCGTAGTGGTCGATGACGCGCGCGAAGTGCCCGGCGAGATGAGGATAGTGATGATTGAACCGCTGCTCGATGAACGCCGCGTGCTCATGGTTGCGCGCGAAGATGATGGTCTTGCCGAGGCGATCGCCGCCCTCGACCTTCCGGCCGTGCTCCATCAGGTGCTGGAGCACCTTATCGACGGTGTCGCGGTTGAAGAGCCAGTTGTTGATCGCCGAGGCGTTGACATGCTCTGGCTGCGCATCGGGCGTGACATCGTCACCCCAATCCAAGCTCTCCCACTGCTCCTTCTCCTCCTCAGGGAGCGAGTCGTAGTCGAT
>CAZAQL010000238.1:0-2019 GCA_964487295.1 uncultured bacterium
GCGGCACTTTCCTTGGGATCGCTCCCACTGGGAGTTACCCAGCGCCCTGCCCTGTGGAGCTCGGACTTTCCTCGGACGGCGAAGCCGCCCGCGGCCGCCCGGCCTGCTGCAATCGGTATGCTCTGGTGCCGCGCCGACCGCACGCCGGCGCGCAATCATGAATCTAGCGTCGGATCAGCCCCGCACAACCCCTTCCCCGCCCTGCTTCGCCCCGCGCCTCGCCAGCCGGTCCGCCTCCGCGTTCTCCGATCTCGGAACGTGCCTGATGATCACGTCATCGAGGCGCCCGATGAGCGCTGTGACCTCAAGGTACTTCTCGCGGAGTCTCGGATCACGGACCTTGTATCTCCCCGTGAGCTGGCGCGCCACAAGCTCGCTGTCCATCCTGAGTTCGACGATGCGGGCCCCGTGCGCGACAGCGCTCTCAAGCCCCATGCGAACGGCTTCGTACTCCGCGACGTTGTTCGTGGCCCGTCCGATGTACTCGGAGACCGTGTCGACCGTCTCACCGTCCGACGTCGTGATGAGCGCGCCCGCTCCGGCCGATCCGGGGTTGCCTAGCGAGGCTCCGTCGCTCCACACAATGAGTGATCTCGTCGGGCTGTCGCCGGCTGTCGCCGCCTTCGGCGTCGACAGCTTGGCAGTCGGGCTATCGCCCGACTGCGGGGGGCGGGTGGCGGTGATCCCGGGGGGCACCTCGACGAAGTCGGTGACCTCACCGACCGAGGCCGCGAAGCGTCTGATGCTCTCCAGGAACTGCCGCGCCCGCTCCTCGGGGATGCCCGCGCGCGCGGCGGCATCCCTCCAGTGCAGGCCGCTCAGAATACCGCCGACGAGGTCGGCCTCAACTCTACTCATCCCGGCCTTCGCCTCCCCAGTAGAGGATGCGGCCGCAGCTGTCGCACTCGATGAAGTGATCGCCCCGCTTGACCTCGATCGCGGCCTGAGGCGGCAGGCGCTTGTAGCAGCCCGTGCAGACCTCATCGACGACGGGCACGAGCGCGCTGTCGCCCTTGCTCTCAAGGATGCGCTCGTACCTGTGCAGTATCCTGTCGTCCACGTGCATCGCGACGCGGGTGCGCTCATCGTTCTTGAGCGAGGCCTCTTCACGGAGCTTCGCGAGCTCGGCCTGAAGCTCCACGATCTGCGACTCGATCTCGCCGCGTGCTCCGTCCGCCCGCGAACGGCGCTCCTCGAGTTCCTTGCCCTGGCGGTCGATCTCCTCAAGAAGCTTGAGGACCGTATCCTCCGTCTCGGAGATCGTCTTCCGCATGTACTCGATCTCCTGACTCAGCGCCGCGTACTCCTCGTTGGTCTTGATGACGAGCTGCTTCGCCTTGAGGTCCTCGAGCTTGGCGTTCTGGTCCCTGAGGTCGCCCTCGAGCCGCAGGCGATCCTTGGTCGCCTGGGTCAGCGCCTCCTCCACCTCGGTCACCAGCGCATCCGCCGACGTCAGCTTCTCCTCAAGCTCCGCGATCCGCTTCGGAAGCCTCTCCGCCTCCCAGGCCGCCTCGGCCAGGATCACGTCGATCCTCTGGAGCTCAAGAAGTCGCTCAAGCTCTTCTCGCACAGGACCCTCCCTGCTTCAAAGGACGCCCATCCCCGCCGGCATCCGCATCGACCACCAACACAAAGGCGCACCCCGAGGGGCGCGCCGTGGAGAATCTCATGTGAAGGCCGGCCGCCGCCCGACCAGGACGCGCGGCCCTTCACCATCCTGCCGACTGCACAGGCTCCATGTGTGAAGCGCGACGGTCAGGGCGACCTCCTTGATGCGCTGCGTCTCGCGGAGTGGTGGGCGATACTGGATTCGAACCAGTGACCTCCGGTATGTGAGACCGGCGCTCTAACCAACTGAGCTAATCGCCCGTCCCTCTGCTCGATCGCTGGTGGGCCCACTCGGATTCGAACCAAGGACCTACGGATTATGAGTCCGCTGCTCTACCGCTGAGCTATGGGCCCGCGAACCAAGGAGCCTATCACCGCACGTGCAGATTGTCAACACAGCCGGTGCGTCAC
>CAZAQL010000239.1:0-487 GCA_964487295.1 uncultured bacterium
CGTATCGCTCCGCGAAGAAGTTGAGCGCCGACTGGCCCTCCTTGTAGACCAGATAACCACCGTACAGGTATTCGAGGGGGACGACGGCGTCCGCCGCCGTCAGATCACGCATGATCATCTCAGCCTGCGTGTCCCAACCCTGGGATGCGAACTCTGCAAGGCCCTCGGCGAACCAGAGCGGCACGGGGTTGAAGTAGGCCTGGCGGATGACCGACTCGGCGAGGCCGCGGTAGACGATGTCGAACATGAACACGTGGGTCATCTCGTGGTGGAGAACGTGCCTGAGCTCGTAGTACGAGCCCGTGAACGGGATGACCACGCGGTTCTTGAAGAGCTCGGTGAACCCCCCGACGCCCTCGCCGATGTGCGACGAGAGAACGTTCGTCTGCTGGAACTCGTTGTGGGAGGCGTAGACGATGATGGGGATGACGGTCGTGAGCTCGTGGCTGAAGAGATCCTCGAGGTGGTCGCTCGACTCCTCAGCGAT
>CAZAQL010000239.1:497-1998 GCA_964487295.1 uncultured bacterium
GATGCGGCAGACGGCATCCGCGATGTCCTCGCCGCCGTCGTAGTAGTAGACGTCGAAGTGCTCGGTCCGGATGATGCGCCAGTCGAACCGCTCGTACTGGATCTTATTGCGGCCGAACTGGGCGCTCCGTGCGGCGCCCGCCGCGGTCAGGACGATCGCGGCCGCCGCCAACAGGGCTGCGAATCGCTTGTGTCGTGCGGACATGGGCCGCTCCAATCTGGTGTGCCCCGCTCACTTCTCATTCTAGTCCCGGCTCCGGGGGGTGTCAACCGACCCCGACATGCCCCGGTGTTGACACGGCGGACCGGGAAGGCGATGATGTGCGGGAGATTTCCTCGAACACGGTTCACGCCACGGGGGGGACGGTACAGGAGATGAGACGACAAAACGCGATCGGCATTCGGAGCCGCGGGATGCGACAGCGCACGGTCGCCGCCCTGCTGACCGGCTCGCTCCTCGTGTGGTCGCTCTCCGCGGGCTGCGCCGCGCCCGTGGCCGAGGACGGCGCGGAGAGTCCGGCGGATTCGGCGTACATCGCGTACATGGCCGCGCTGACCGTCGCCACCGAGGAGGGCCTGAGCGGCGCGGAGGCCGAGGAGCGAATCGCGGAGCTCGGGGCCGGAACCGTCGCGAGGCAGGAGATCGAGGACCACATCGAGCAGCTCAGGAGCGACCCGGTGCGCTGGTCGATGCTCGAGGAACAGGTTGCCCAACGCGCCGAGGAGCTGCGCCGGCGCTCCCGCACCGCCGACGGCGCCCCTACCACAACCCCATGATGTCCCTCGCCAGCAGCACCGCCATCAGCACGCCGAAGAAGGCGAGACCGATCTGCTGCCAGACGACGAGCTGCCTCTCCGTGAGCGTCCGCCTCCGGATGCGCTCGAGAGCGAGCAGCACGAGGTGGCCGCCGTCGAGGATCGGCAGCGGCAGCAGATTGATGACGCACAGATTGATGCTCATGATCGCCATGAAGGTGAAGAAGTAGCTCCCCCCCCACCGAGCGCTCTCGCTCGCCATCTGGACGACGCGGATCGGACCGCCGAGCTGTTCGGTCGAGGCACGCAGCGTCACGAGTCTCCAGAAGAACGCGCAGACCTCCGCGAGCGTCCGCCAGACGTATCGCGCGCTTGCGACGACTGCTTCGCCGGGCCCGAGACGCCTGGAGGCCCACGGCTGCATGATCCCGATGAGACCGACCTCCGTCACCTCGCCGTCGGGATCGACCCGCTCACCGACCTCCGTCCGCACGGTCGCGCTCAACTCGCGTCCGTCCCGCTCCCACACGATAGCGATGTCCTCGTCGGGGCGCTCCCGGATCACGTCGCCGATCTCACGCCAGTCGGCGACGGCGATGCCGTCGATGGACACGAGCCGGTCGCCCTCTCGAATGCCGGCCTCCGCCGCAGGGCTCCCCCCCTGGATGCCGCCGACGACGGGGGGCGTATAGGTTTATGTTTGATAGGAGAGGGAACGGTTGAATATCAATACAAGCAGATGCTAT
>CAZAQL010000240.1:0-1972 GCA_964487295.1 uncultured bacterium
CGAGGTTCACGAGCGCCGCGACGTGGTCGGGCGCCAGGTCGACGGCCCGCCGCAGGGCGCCTTCCGCCGCGACGAGGTCGCCCGTGCGCAGCAGCGCCGTCCCGAGGTTGAAGTGCAGTCCTGTGAAGGCCTGCGCGTTCCCGTCGAAGAACTCCGGCGGCGTGCCGCGGATGATCCCGTAGAGCGAGGTGATGCGCTGCTGGCCGTCCAAGAGCAATTTGACGGTCCCGGGCGGCAGTGCAGCGTCTCCGCGTGTTTGCGCTCCTTCCGTCTGCGTCTCCCAAATGAGCAGGCTTCCCACGGGATGGCGCCGGTAGAGGGACTGCATCAGCCCCCTCACCTGCTCCCGGTTCCACACGTAGCCGCGCTGGAACTCCGGCAGCGCCATACTGCCGAGGTCGATCTGATCGAGGATGGTCGAGATCTTCATGTGGGGTCTCCGAGCTCCGGTCGAGGGAAGCACGTAACTCGAACATTGTACCGCACATACGGTGCATGTTGAAGTGGAAGATGCGCTTTGCTTGACGAGCATCGAGGCAGAGGGTAGCATCGAAGCACACGTGGTCACGGAGGACTTCCCTTGGGTCAGCGGCCTCTCATCAAGCATCTGCGCAAGACCCTGCGCAGGAACATATACGCTCGCCTTGCGCTGGTTTTCGTCTGCTTCTTCCTGGCGGGGGCCGCGGGCATGTGGGCGTTCGAACACCACGTGGGCCAGGACGGGCACTTCGACTCGTTCCATGAATCCCTCTGGTCGGCCACGGTCCATGTCCTCAGCGGACTCGAGGACAAGGAGCCTCTGACGGTCGGCGGCAGGGCGTTCTCCATTCTGGTGCTCCTGGCCAGCATCGGCCTTTTCGGCACGGTGGCAGGTCGGTTCGCCTCGGTGTTCATGACCAACATGGAGATCAAGATGCCAAAGGACATCACACAGCACATCGCCATCTGCAACTGGAATGAGCGCGGCGACCGGATCGTGAAGGAGCTCCACTCAGCCCTTGCGGAGCCGGACACGGAGATCGTCATCGTCACGGACAGCGAGGTCAACGAGGAACTGCTCAGAGCGAACGACGCGTACGAGAGGGTTTTCTTCGTGAAGGGAGATGCAACGCTCCACGACACGCTTCGGGCGGCGAGGGTCCATCTCGCCAAGAGCGTCATCATCCTCGCCGACGAGGATGCGCCTGATCCGGATGCGAAGTCGACGCTGGTGGCGTTGGCGCTGTCCCGTCTCTGCTCTGAGGGCTCCCGCCCACACGTTGTCGCCGAAGCAGTGAACCACCGCAAGATGGCACACTTGAGGGACGCCGGCGTGAGCGAGGTCATCTGCTCAGCCGACTACGGCCTGGGCGTCTTGGCGCAATGTGCACTCCACGCGAAGCTGTCCCGTGTATACGAGAACCTCCTCACCTACTCCGAGGAGACGAACGAGATTTACATGGTCGAGGGTGAGCTCATGCCGCATGCCGTAATCGGGAAGAGCTTCGAGGAGGCTGCGAGCATCATCAATGCTCACAGAGACGACTCGAACCCCGCGATCCTGATAGGAGTGCGGCGAGGCGATCAGGTCATCCTCAATCCCCGACGGGACGGAGCGCGCCCCGAGGACAGAGAGTTCGAGTGCATCCGGGAAGGCGACGCGCTGATCGTAATGGCGTTTCAGAGGCCGGATCTGCGAGGGGTGGGTTCTTGACGGCGCTTGGGTCACTCGATTGCTGCATCGTCTTGTGGGAGAGAATCGAGCTAGAGCTCACGAGCAGCTTCAAGCATCTCGACGTCACTGGGTTCTCACCCCACTAGCTTCCGTCCTCGAAGAGCGACCCCTGAGCAGGCGTTCGCTCCGCTGTTCCCACATCTGAAGCGAGCTTCTCAAGAACGGCATTGGGCTGACTCCCTGGTACTCCTTCTGGAAGAGCGATCGCCCCCAGGTCAAGAAGTGCCTCGTTTCCTGAGGGCACGTTCTCCGCAACGC
>CAZAQL010000241.1:0-1970 GCA_964487295.1 uncultured bacterium
CAGGTCGCCGAAGGCCTCGTCGACGAGCCTGAGGAGGGGGACTACACACTCAGCGCCTACAGTGCTGTGCCGCAGTTCAAGAGCATGGCCGCCGAATACGAGGCCCGCGTGCTCGACGAGTCGTACACCACCGACGCCACGTTCCGCGTCAGTCTGCCGACGGAAAGGGCCCCGCAGTTCACCGATGCCCTCTCCGGCATGACCAACGGGCGAGCGGCCGTGGAGCCGTGGGCGGCCTGACCACGGCGCGCGCTGCCGTTTGCACCCGTTGTCGCGCGCCCGCGCAGGTTGACCATACCCCCTCACCTGCCGTATTCTTGAGTGAAGGACTCGGGCGCATGGAAGATGCGGGCGTTGTGAGCAGTCGCCCGGCGCGCCTGCAGCCGTCATTCGATTCGTGTGCTGCGCGGAAGCCCGTGGATTGCTTGCGCGACGCCGGCGGACCATGGTCATTGACGAAGAGCCGGAGATCCACCCATTGCCTGCGGACAAGAGTCCCGAGCCCCAATCCGATGAGCGCGTGGTTCTGAGCTTCGAGCTGAGACGCGAGATCGACCAGATCATCGGCGGGAACCACCACAACTACTGCTACCAGTGCGGGGCGTGCGTGGCCCAGTGCCCCGCGGCCAGGTTCTCCGACCGCTTCAACCCGCGGCTCATCATGCTGGACCTCCTTCTGGGGCGGGCGGACAAGCTCCTCGCCGCCGATTCCCCCATCTGGCTGTGCACGAACTGCTACAGCTGCTACGAGAGGTGCCCGCAGGACGTGAGACCCGTTGAGGTCATCATCGCGCTCAAGAACCTTGCCGGCAGGAAGGGCGTCGCGCCCGACTCGGTCTCGCTCCTCACCAGGAACATCCTGAAGACCGGCTACTCCGGGGTCGTCACGCCGGTCGTGCACAAGACGCGCGAGAAGCTGGGCCTCGACCCGCTGCCCGAGCCGCCGGTCGACGAGATGCTGGAGCTTCTCGACTCAGGCTCCGACGAGCGCGACGTGGACGCGGGACCGCGCGCAGAGAACACCCGGAACCGCTCCCGCGGAAAGACCCCAGCCGGGAACGCTTCTCAGCGGAGGAAGAAGTGAAGCTCGCCCCGTTTCTCGGCTGCATGATCCCGATCAAGTACCCGCAGATGGAAGCGGCGTTCCGCAGGTCGATGCCCAATCTGGGAGTGGAACTTGTCGATCTGGAGGGCTTCACGTGCTGTCCCGACCCGATCTACTTCAAGGCCCGGGACGCCCTCGGCTGGCTGACCATCGCCGCGAGGAACCTCTCGATAGCAGAGGAGGCGGGGCTTCCGCTGGTCACGCTGTGCAGCGGATGCACCGCCACGCTGAAGGAAGCGAGGTTCCTGCTCGGCGAGGACGAGGAGCTGAGAGCCAGGGTCAACGAGCGACTCGCCCGGATCGGCAGGGAATACAGGGGCACGGCCAGCGTGGAGCACGCCGTCGTCGTCATCAGGGACGAGATCGGCATGGACGCGGTCAGAGAGTCGGTGACGCGCCCGCTCGAGGGCATGAGCGTGGCCATACACTACGGCTGCCACCTGCTCAAGCCGTCGCAGATCATGCGCGTCGACGACGCCGACTATCCCTCCATACTGGAGGACCTCGTGACGGCCGTCGGCGCGACGCCGGTGGCGCACCAGGAGGAGCTCCTGTGTTGCGGCAAGGGGTGCCTCGACGACGACATGCCCGTCGAGATGGTCTACAGCATCTTCTCGTCGATCCGCGACTCGGAGGCCGACTGCATGGGGCTCATCTGCCCCACCTGCTTCTCTTCGTTCGATCTGGGTCAGATAGTCGTCGGACGCAGGAAGGGCGTCAAGTTCGAGATCCCGATCATCTACTTCTTCCAGCTCCTGGGACTGGCGCAGGGACTGTCGCTCGAGGATGTGGGCCTCCACCTGCACAAGGTGAAGGCGGACGACATCGTCGCCCGCCTCCCCTCTCCCGCCTGAGTCCTGCTCCC
>CAZAQL010000242.1:0-1968 GCA_964487295.1 uncultured bacterium
CACGGCCCTCTCAGGAGCGCTGGCGTCCGGCTTCGACCCGCGCGACCTCATGGACGGACTCGTGGAGCATCTGGCGAACCTTCTGATGATGCGGACGGCCCCCGACCCGTCGCGCCTGGTCGGACGCGCCGCGGAGTACGCCGCACACGAGGGGCCTTCACGGGACATCGACGAGCGGGATCTGGTGCGGATGGCGCGCATCGCGCTCGACGCACAGTCCGCGATTCGCTGGAGCTCGCAGGCGGCCCTCCTTGTTGAACTCGCCGTGGTGAGGATGGCGAGCATCGACCGTTCGGTCGCCATCGACGATGTCCTGCGGTCGCTCGCCTCGAGCGCTGGGGAGGGATCCACGCCGTCCGGACGGACGGGCTCGGGCGGCGGAGCGGCGGCCGCGCGCGCGGAAGATCCCAACGGCGCCACGGCGGGGGCGTCCGGAGCGACCGAGAGCCGGCCTGCGAGCACGTCCTCGAAGACGGGAGGTCGGGCCGTCAGGGGGGAGCGGGTCATGAGAAAGACGAGTGAGCCGCTCAGAAAGACGGCGTCGGCGGCGCCACCGGCCGCGGGGACCTTCCTCGGGGGAGCGGAGCTCTGGCCCTCTCTCCTGACGGCGATCCGCGGGGCGAAGCCGGCCATCGGCGCATCCCTGTGCGAGGCGGTCCCGATCGATTTCTTCAGCGGGACGCTGCGCCTGAGCGTCCCGAACGGAACAGGCTTCCACAAGGACCAGCTGAACGACAGGAACAACATGTTGATCATGGAACGGGAGGCGGCCACGATCTACGGTGGCGCAGTGCGGCTCGAGTTCGAGTTCGTCGACCCGGGACCACAGCCAGACGGGGCATCCGGAGGCGAGGCGGCGCGGGGGGCACGGACGACCGACACCCCCACGTTCCAGGACGGCTGGTCGGCCGCCGTCGCCCCCGGCTCGGACGCCGAAGACCGGGCCGAGAGCGACGTGCTGGAGCGTGTCCTCGAGATGTTCGACGGGGAGATCGAGGGGTCCGGCTGACCGGGAGGAACGATGACGAAGCAGATCTCCAGGATGATCAAGGAAGCACAGAAGCTCGAGAAGAAACTGGCTGCGGTGCGCGAGGATCTCGCGGAGCGCCGCGTCGAGGGCACCGCTGGCGGCGGTGTGGTGACCGTGACCATGAACGGCCAGCGCGACGTCATCGGTATCCGAATCGCACCGGAGGCGCTGGAGGGAGCGGACGCGGACATGCTCGAGGATTTGCTCCTGAGCGCCCTGCGCGACGCGAAGGACCGCTCGGATGAACTCGCCGCCACCGAGATGGCCAAGGTGACAGGCGGCATCGTGCCGGGGATGTGACGCTCCGGCGGTCATCGGGGGACGGAGCACATGGCGGGATTCCCACAGGCGCTGGACAGACTCGTCGGCGCGCTCGGCAGGTTGCCGGGAATCGGGAGGAAGTCGGCGACGCGGATCGCACTCAAGCTGGTCTCGTCGTCGGAGGCCGAGTGCCGGGAACTGGCCGACGCGATCGTGACGGCGCGCCTCAGGACGGTCCGCTGCTCGATCTGCGGGGCCTTCACCGAGGACGATCCGTGTTCGATCTGCACTGACGCCCGGCGTGATCCCCGGGTGATATGCGTCGTCGAACGGGCCAGCGATGTCCTTGCTTTGGAGCGCACGGGTCGCTTCGGCGGCCGCTATCACGTCCTGGGCGGCCTGCTCTCGCCGCTCGACGGGATCGGCCCAGAGAATCTCAGCATCGAAGCGCTCATTGAGAGGACGGCCGCCGACGCGGTCGGTGAGGTCATCCTCGCGCTCAACCCCACGGCCGAGGGTGAGGCGACGGCCCTCTATCTGGCACGGATCCTGACGTCTCGCGGCGTGACGGTCACGAAGCTCGCGAGCGGTCTGCCGGTCGGCGGAGACCTCGATCTGGCCGACGAGCTGACGCTCGGCACCGCCCTCGAGGAACGAAGGTCGTTCTGACGTCGCCC
>CAZAQL010000243.1:0-750 GCA_964487295.1 uncultured bacterium
GGAACGCGGCACGACCAGAGATGAACAGACCGGTCTCTTTGAGGAGTAGCTGATGGCACTGACGAATCGTGACCGTGTCGGCAAGGCACTGGACCTCCTCCGGGATGGTCTGGCTCCCTTCGTTGAGCGTGAGTTCGCGAGCATGTACGACGATGACGCTCTCTCGAAGGTGAACGAGTTCCTCGGGCCCGACAGGATGAGAGAGGATAGGCCGTTTGGCGAGTGGGACTCGATGCTCCTGCTGAAGCTAATGTGGTCGGCTTGGAACGCCGTGTTCGCGAAGACGCTCGGGCACGCCGAACGCAGCCTCGTCAGCGAACTCAGGGAGGCCCGAAACAAGTGGGCTCATCAGCAGGCGTTCTCCGGCGATGATGCGTACCGAGCACTTGACTCCGCTGCGAGATTGCTCACGGCCATCTCTGCCGAGGAAGCAGCTGACGTTGAGAAGATGAAGATGGACCTGCTGCGCCTCCGCTTCGACGAGAAGGTCCGAGGTGAGCGCAGGAAGAGTGCCAGCACACCGATCCAGAGCGAGACCCCGAGCGCACTGAAGCCGTGGCGAGAGGTTGTTCACCCTCATGTTGACGTGGCCAGTGGACGGTATCAGCAGGCGGAGTTCGCGGCAGATCTCTGGCAGGTCCACATGGGAGAGGGGTCGGAGGAGTATCGTGATCCCCGTGAGTTCTTCCGAAGGACCTTTCTGACCGATAGCCTGCGGCAGCTTCTGGTCCGCTCGATGAGACGGCTTGC
>CAZAQL010000243.1:760-1701 GCA_964487295.1 uncultured bacterium
GGAGATCCAGTCGTTCAGCTTCAGACGAACTTCGGAGGTGGGAAGACACACTCGATGCTGGCCCTCTACCACCTCTGCTCGGGGACAGCTGCCGGAGATCTTCCCGGAGTTGACGACCTGCTTGAGGAGTCTGGTGTTGACGCACTGCCGACCGTACGTCGGGTCGTCTTGGTTGGCAACAAGATCTCGCCTGGCAATCCGGCGACGAAGCCGGACGGAACGAAGGTGAACACGCTCTGGGGAGAGCTGGCGTGGCAACTCGGCCTGGCGGCTGGGGGGCAGGAAGAAGCTCGGAAGGCCTTTGATCGCGTTCGCTCCGATGACGAGAGGGCTACAAGTCCCGGGGACACGCTGCGTGAGCTTCTGAATGAGTACGGTCCCTCGCTGGTTCTCATCGACGAGTGGGTCGCCTACGCGAGGCAGCTGCACGAGAAGAGCGATCTTCCTGCCGGGAGCTTCGAGACGCACTTCACCTTCGCCCAGACACTGACAGAGGCCGCGCGCGCAGCGAAGAGCTGCGTGCTCGTCGTGAGTCTTCCTGCGTCGGAGGCGTCAGGATCGCCTCACACCGTCGCTGACGATGTCGAGGTGGGTGGTGAGCGTGGGCGAGCCGCGCTGGCCCGGCTTCAGAACGCAATCGGACGCATGGAGACGTCGTGGCGACCGGCGAGTGCGGAGGAGGGGTTCGAGATCGTCAGGAGGCGGCTGTTCGAGCCGCTCGTGGAGAAGGCGCAGCACGAAGCGCGCGACGTTGTAGCGAGGGAGTTCTACGACTTCTATCGGACTCAGAAGCAGGAGTTCCCGACCGAGTGTTGTCAGCCCGACTACGAGCGCCGCCTGAGGGCAGCGTACCCGATTCACCCGGAGGTCTTTGACCGTCTCTACAGCGATTGGTCGACACTGGTGAAGTTCCAGCGCACGCGTGGAGTGTTGCGTCTGAT
>CAZAQL010000243.1:1711-1941 GCA_964487295.1 uncultured bacterium
TGTCGGCCGTCATTCACAGTCTATGGGAGAGGGAAGACCGGAACCCGCTCATCCTGCCGGCCAACGTGTCGATCGATGACCCGCGCGTCGAGTTCGAGCTCACGAGGTACCTCTCAGACAACTGGGTACCAGTGATTGAGCGTGATGTCGACGGACCGAACTCGCTTCCTCTCAGAATCGACGGCGACTCGCCGAATCTGGGTCGATATCATGCCTGCCGACGCGTCGCC
>CAZAQL010000244.1:0-1936 GCA_964487295.1 uncultured bacterium
GGTTGACGAAGCGGTAGACGCGTTCCTTGAGGCCGCCGCGAAACCAGTAGGTCAGATTGCGCTGGTTGTTCACGACGACGGGAACGCCGGCGGCCCGACCGACCCATGGACCCATGAGCGTGACGATCCCCAGCATTGAGCTCAGGATGTCGATCCGCTCGCGCTTCAAAAACCGCACGGCCCTCATCAGGCCGCGGATCGTCCTCGGGCTCCCGAGGCTTCTCCCCGTGCCGAACTCGTGCACCGCGATGTCCATCGCCTCGATCTCCCTGAGCAGCTCGCCCGTCTTGAGCGTCGACATGACCACCGGCGCGAACCGCGCACGGTCGATCCGCCGCAGGAGCTCCACGAGAAACTGCTGCGTTCCGGCTCGCTCGAACGAGCCGGCCCAGAAGGCGACCCGGTACGGCTCACCCGCGGGGCTGCGCCGCCGCCTCGCGCGTCCGGCTCCGGTCATCGTGCCGCCCCCGGCCTCGTACGCTCGTCGCGAGCCACATCCACGACGGACCTGCCATCGGGCCGGCCCAGTCTCGTGTACTGCAAGTGCGCCTCGAGCAGGCGAACGTCGCCGAACCGGGCGGGCACCCCGAGGCGCGGGATCGCGAAGGCCGAGTATCTCCCGGAGGCCGGCCCCGCCACGGACGTCACGGCGGAGCTATACCCGGCCTCCCGGACCAGCCGCGCCGTCCGCGAGTCGCAGTGCGCATCGGTCCTGCCGTTCGGATAGGCGAAGTGCATCTCCTCGAGACCGAGCTCGCGCTCGAGCGCCTCCTTCGACCCGCCGAGCTCGAGTGCGAGCTCCTCGTCATCCAGGCTGGTCGAGTTGTAGTGGCCCACGGTGTGCGAACCGATGGTCATGCCCGCGTTACGCATCTCGCGAAGCTCGTCCCACGACGCCAGAACCCGTAGATCGCCCCGTTCCGGCGCGTCGAGCGCGTCGAAGACGTCATGGAGGAGCGCGTCGGCCTGGTCCCTCGAGCAGCGTTTCACCAGTCCGGTCACGAACCGTATGGCGCGCTCCCGGGCGCCGTCGCTCGAGAGGTCCACCGAGGCGTTACCCAGCGCGGCGCACGCGAGCTCGTTGCGTTCCGTGCGACGGATCGCCAGTCGCAGCCGCACCGTCCACAGCATCCTCTCGTCGTTGACGCACCCCGTCGTCACGTAGAACGCCGCGCACACGCCGTGGCGCCTGAGGACGGGGTACGCGCAGCGGTAGTTGTCCTCGTACCCGTCGTCGAACGTGATCGCCACCGACCTCGGATCGGGCGACCCGCCTTCGGCGATGGCCGAGGCGATCTCCCCGATCGGCACGACCCTGTACCGCTCGGCGAGCATCGCGACCTGTCGCTCGAAAGCGTCGACCGGCAACGTCAGGCTGGGCTGCATGTAGTCGCCCGACCAGCGCGGCTCATCGTTGACCGAGTGGTAGCGAAGGACGATCGCCCCGCCCCACGGCATGGCCGCAAGCGTCGAGACGACCGGAGCGGAGTCCCGCACCGCTGTCCCGAGACGCCAGAGCCGGCCGGGTCCTGATGTCGGTCTACGCTTCGCCATGCTGCACGCCGCCTCCCTCTCGGAGATGCGCCTGCCGTCGGGCGGCGATCCTCATCCACTCGACGAGGCCGGGGACACGCGCCTCAAGCTCGTCCTCATAGAGTTTGACGGTTCCCTCGACCATGCGGTCGACCGTGAACCTCTCGAGCACTCGCTGGTGGCCCCGCTCCCCCATCTCCCGTCTGAGCTCCTCGTCCGACAGGAGTTCCAGGATGCGCCGCGCGACCGCCGCGTCATCCTGAGCGGCGACGAGGAAGCCCGTCCGTCCCTCGACGATGAGCTCCGAGTTGCCACCGACGTCGGTCGCCACCACGGGCCTCCCGGCGGCCATCGACTCGAGGATGACATTCGAGCACCCCTCCTTCGTCGAGGTCAGAACCGA
>CAZAQL010000245.1:0-1920 GCA_964487295.1 uncultured bacterium
TCGGCAGCCCTGAGGTCGCGGTCGACGGCGTTCAGGCGCTGCGCGACGGCTGGATTGAGATCGATCGAGCACCCGGGGTGCTCACGGGGCCCCCCTCCGATCCCGGTGCGGACGCACCAGGCGCTCCGAAGAGCCGCGATGAAGTCGTCTGTCTGGAGGGGAGTAGCCGAAGCGTCGCCTTCCCCGAACAGCACGATATCATCGCGCTCTGTGTCGATGATGAAGCCGTCCAGCCTCGTGATGCCCCCGAGTGTCGCGGCCTCGACCGGAAGCGGATGTCCGTCTCTCTCGCGGGCGAAGCACGCCTCGAGAGCCCTCAGTGAGATCGCACGGCCGATCGTCGGGAGGTCAGCTGCGACGGCGTCGCGAAGTCGCAGAGGTCCAACGACAGCCATCGAGAGAGCCAGGAGGAACAGAAGGGCACCGGGACACACTCTGCGCTTGTTCATTGACGGACCCCCTTCACTACTTCTGCGACGGCGGTTGGCGCTTCAGTGGATCGTCTCATCCTGGTCGTCGTCGCGTGATGAACCGCCCGGTGGGATCTCACGAAGGCTCGAGAGGACCTCCTCGAGGTCGTGCTCGCGAGCGATCCGCCGTGCTCGATCGGCAAGCTCGACCGCCTCCTCGTGACGGTCCAGGCTCTCGAGGAGGTTCGCGAGCGCCGCGAGCGACCTGGCCTCCCAGTCGCGACGTTCGAGCGCGTGCGCCCGTTCGAGCATCCGGCGCAATGCGGACTCAGCCCTTTCCCAGTCCTCGATCTCCATGAGCACGGCCGCCTTCCTGTGCAGGCACTCCACCTGTGCGATCGCATCACCGGAACGCTCCGTGATCCGTTCCTCTTCCTCGAGGAGGCGGAGAGCTTCGCCGACATCGCCCTCGCGGAGCCTCAAGAGGGCCAGATTGGCGAGCGACTCGTGTTCGTGTCGCCAGCTGCCCAGCTGCCGGGCGAGATCGAGACGCTCGACGGTTGCGCTCTCCGCGAGTCCGGCATCGCCTTCGTGCGCGGCGAGCAACGCTTGATGGGCGAGGAGCCGAAGCCGCGCGAAGGGACTGCCGGACATCAGGCAGACCTCGCGCAGCCGCATCAGAGTCTCGTGTGCGGCATCGAGACGCTTCGCGCGCAGAAGCAGCGTCACCTGGCTGCCCAGCGCGATCGCGTGCCGGTCGAGGTTGGCCGCGTCGCGGCAGGCCTGCTCCTCTCGGACGTGCGCCTGCAGAGCCTCCTCGAGGCGCCCCATGTCCTGGAGAATGAGCCCCTGGTTGCCGATGCACCTGTGCACCTGATCGATCTCGCCGGCCTCGCGGTAGAGGGCCTCGGCCTCCTCGTGGAGTCGGAGCGCCGCGGAGAGCTTCCCCTGCGTCCGCTGCACGGTGCCGAGATTCGTGAGCGCTCGTGCTCGGATGGAGGGCGGGGCGCCGGAGGAGTCCGATGCAAGGTGGCGCCAGACAGGCTCGGCTGACAGCAGTTGGCCGCAGTTGTCGCAGGCGAGAGCGAGTGTGACCGCCGCGTCTCTGTTCGGGATGCGTTCTGGCGAACGCAGCAGCGCAGCGTGGAGCGAGGCCGGCGTGTCCCCGGTCCTCGCGGCAAGCTCCGCCCAGTAGCGCCGAACGTCGTACTCGTTCCGCTTCCATCCCGCGTGCATGAACTCGATGTCCGAGAGCAGCCTGCCGAGCGTCTCCCACGACCCGCCGAGTCGTGCCGAGGCCTGGAGCTGCCACGGCAGCTCATCGAGAACACGCGACGTCAGGCCGTCGCCCCGACGCAGCTCCGCGAAGTAGTCGGCGAGTCGGTCGTGCACGCCGGAAGCCGACTGCGGGTCCTCGAGGAACACGTTGGCGACCGTTCGCCTGAAGCCCGAGTGCGCGAAGGTGATGACGCCTGCCTGAGAGGCGATCAGGTCACCGGAGTGATACTTC
>CAZAQL010000246.1:0-1913 GCA_964487295.1 uncultured bacterium
CAGCGACGAGCGGACTCGATCCATGTAGTCGTGAGCCGACGAGTGCGAACCGATTTCGTCAGAGGCAAACCCACATGCCATGTACGCCCTCTCCCTCCACTCTTCGCTCAGATCGACCGGCTCGTAGTTGATGAGTTTCCTGGTCTCGATGCGAAGCTCTGTCGTATCCCCGGCAGCCAGCCTGCCCACCAGCAGGTCGGCGAGCCGGTCGGTGTCGGCAACGCAGCCGTACCAGTAATCGCTCGAGACGGAGTCGGTCAGCGTGTCACAGCAGGTGAACGGCAGCTCGTGCATGGGTATCCCGTCGTTGGGCTCGTACTCATCGGCATCTCCGGCGAGCAAGAGATACCCCAAGCGCCCATCGATCACGTGCTCGGCGGTCTGCGACTCATACAGGTTCTGCACGAAGGTCTTGATGTCGTACTCTCGGTTCCCCTCATCGGGTAAGTCTGCTGCACTCACGAGCGTCACATTGAACCCATCGAACTCCGCCTTCTTCTCGGCGAAGGCCTTCAGCGAGAGCCACCCTACGTGCGCGGTCGTATCGCAGTCGGATGGGCAGAGAGCGTCGTCGTACACGATGAGATAGTCGGTCTCCGCGTCCTCGCTGCAGGTGAGGGTCTCGCACCATCGCACGGTTCCGGCATCTCGTGTCCCTCCTCGAGTCTCCGAGCCCCTCGGACCCGAGTACCCGACCACCAACGAGGCCACTGCGCCACTGAGAGGCCCGGCCCCGCGCTGAGCTGACGGGGTCCCCGAGTCATGGGCCAGAACGATGTCATACTCGCTGTACACCCTCAGCAGATCGCCATCCGGATTGAACCGGAACGGGTGCAGCTCCACTCGGGCCAGCGCCTGGTCCCGGATGTGACATGTGCCTGAGGCAGTACCCGGCGACATGGGATAGAACTCGTCGCTCTGCAACCCGTCGTAAAAGTCTAGAGACGGGGCGAAGACCGGCACCGGATACGGTCGTCTGAGGTCGTCGTATGCGACCTCCCAGCGAGGAGCCGGCCACGGTTCCACGTCGCTGACATCGATACTGTCGGTTGGGGTGATCGCAACAGTGAGGTCGGGTGTGTCAGGTAGGGCAACTAAGAAGGCTACGACGGGAAGCGCGGGAAGTCCTGCGTCATCGAGCCTTTCGTGCTGCGGGAGCGAGATGTCCGTCCAGCTGCGCCCCCCCCTCAGTTCGTACGGCAAACTGCGCCCCCGGCACCACGACGCGCAGCAGCGTCTCGTCCAGATCGGCGTGCAGGACGTCGACCGTCGGAGCCTCTGCAGCAAGGCTGTCGGACAAAGCCACCCAGCCCTCTGGCGCTACTGCGCTTGACTCGGCAGCGCCCAGAAACAGGAGTGTCATAAGGACTGCCGCTGTCGTAAGCAGTCCGACCTTCCGACCTCCTCTCCCACGTAGCCGCAGCATGGCCATGTCCATTCCTCCTTTTTCGTATACTCCGACTGCCATCAGTCTTGCGCGGGGGCCTACTTGAACATGGCTTTGATGGTGCCCCAACTGGTTCCACCGTCGACGGGAGTCACGGGACCGTCGTTTCGATAGCACCTTACGCACATGAAGCTCCGGATGATCAGGTCTGGGTCGGAGTCTCCGTCCAAGTCCGTCAGACACGCACCGAAGCACTCAGAGGGCGTTGGTATCCCAGTGAGCAGGTCGCGATTGAACACCCACACGGCCTGCATCGGACTACCGATGTTCTCGTAGGCTTCGAGAGTCCCGGTGTCCGAGTCCGGCGCCGTGACGAGATCGACGTCCCCATCGCCGTCCAGATCGGCGAAGTTCGGGTCTATCGAAATACCTGAGGGATAGATGTCCGCGAAGGCCTCATGGTCGATCCGCCAGACGGGCACAGCTGGTGTTCCATCGTTCCAGTAGCAGGTGAGCACGCCCCCGC
>CAZAQL010000247.1:0-768 GCA_964487295.1 uncultured bacterium
GCATCCACGCCGACAACAGGAGGCCGACCGCTGTCACCGACTTCGAAGCGTCGCCGGGCCACGAGAAGTGCGAACTCAGCTGGACGAGCGGTACGGACACGTATCTCGACGGAGTGGCCGTGAGGCGGGAGGGCAACTCGGGTTACCCGCTCTATCCGCTCTTCACGTCGAGCTGGCCGAACGTGGACTCGTACTACCCCTCCGGTGAGAGCGCGGGCCACGGGGTCTATATGGGCAGCGCCTCGAGCGTGACGGACACTGTTCTTCCAAGGGACATCTACTACTACCAGGCGTTCAGCTACGACATCGCCAGGAACTACGGGGAGCCGGCAGCGACGGCCCGCGACCTGGCCACGAACTACTGGCTGGGCGATGTAGCGGACGCGGGCAACAGCTGGACGCCGGACGGGCACGTGTTCGATGCCGACATCGCCAAGCTCAGCGGCACCTACATGGTGTCCGACCCTGTCGCGCCCGACGACCAGTGCGACGTCGGACCGACCGTGCATCCGGACGGCCACAGACTGGGGCTCCCGCTTCCGGACGGCGAGGTGCAGTTCGAGGACCTCATGATCTTCGCCATGAACTACGATGTGGTATCGCCCCGTGTCGTGCCGCTTCTGGCCGGGCCGGCCGAAGGGCCGCTCCGCCTGGCGTTGAGGGAGGTGTCTTCGGAGTCGGACGAGGGGGTTGCGATCGCCGTGCGACTGGAGGGCAACAAAGACGAGGTCAAGGGGTTGTCGGCGGCGGTCGTCTACGACCCGACGC
>CAZAQL010000247.1:778-1912 GCA_964487295.1 uncultured bacterium
TCCTGGAGTTCGACTGCGCGCGGTTCGCGGACGGGATGCTGTCCTCGCCTGCCAGAGTCTTCTTCTGGCACGGTGCTACGGAGGGCCGAGTGAACGTCGACCTGGCCGTGCTGGGCACGGATGTGAGCGTGGGCGGCTCGGGAGACCTGGTCGTGCTCGCGTTCCGGGAGCTGGGGGAGGACTACGCCGCCGGGCTTGAGGACGTATCGCTCAGGGATGCCGAGAACAGGCAGCTCCTAGCGGAGACGTCAGACTTCCAGCCCGAACCGGCTGAACCGGTCGCGTTTCGGATGGGACGCAGCATACCCAACCCCTTCGCCCCGCTTACGAGCCTCCAGTACGACGTGCCGTTCACATCCGACGTGACGATACGCGTCTATGATGTGGCCGGGCGAATCGTGCGAACGCTGGTCGATGGTCCGGTGGAGGCAGGGCGGAAGGTGGTCGAGTGGGACGGAACGAACGACCTCGGCGGTGCCGTGGCCAGCGGCGTGTACTTCTGCGTGATGGAGGCGGGGGAGTACAGGGGCGTGAGGAAAGTGACGTTGATCAGGTAGTGCCGCTTGGTCCGGTTCTGATGAAGTGGGCGGTGGCCGTCGTCGTAGGATTGGCTGCCGCCCGCTTTGACTGGTAACATACGAGCGGTGGTAGTTGTAGTGTCGGTTGTTGGCCGCTCGGCCTGGTGGAGGCAGGTACTGGCCGTGCCGAGAGCGGGTGCCTTCCGCTTAGCGCATGCGAAGAACAAGGGGCGAGGATGAACCTAGTTGAAGGGCCGCACTGCCCGTTCTGCACCGACCACGTGTGTGCGAGGTCGATCGCGGAGAACGAGACTGCCTTCGCGATCGAGGACCAGTACCCAGTGACCGACGGGCACGCGCTCGTCCTGCCCAAGCGGCACGTGAGCGACGTCTTCGAGCTGACGGACGAGGAGGTGCGGGATGCGGCGGCCCTTCTCCATCAGTGTCGTCGAGCTTCCGCCCTCGGACAACGCCCGGCGGTGGCCCGAACCTTCAGGTGCGCTTCAGTCCGAGTTTGAGGCCCTTTCCACACAAGAACCGGTACACTACTTCCAAGCCACTCTTCTTGAGTGTTTAAGCAAAGTCAAAGTGTCCTCTTAACTGCCAAGCATAAATG
>CAZAQL010000248.1:0-1910 GCA_964487295.1 uncultured bacterium
GTGCGCCGAGGACCAGCACGTTCACGTCGTCGTGCTCGACGCCCTGTCTGGCGGAATACGCGTCGTGGCAGACCGCCGCCCTGATGCCCGGCAGCTTGTTGGCGGCCACCGACGCCCCTACTCCGCTCCCGCATATCAGGACGCCGCGCTCCGCGCGCCCGTCCATCACGGCCCTCCCGACGGCCTCCGCGAAGTCCGGATAGTCGACGGACTCCTCGCTGTCCGTTCCGACGTCGAGTACGTCGTGACCTTCCTCGCGGAGCCTCGCCGCCGTCTCCTGCTTCAGACGGAAACCGGCGTGATCGGAACCCAGGACAATCCTCATGTGACCTCCGGGTCGAGTGGTTAGATGTCCGAAGCGGGAGAACCTCGCGGAGGGAAACCCAGCTTACAGAACGGGAGGCGCTATGGCAAGAAGAGCGGGGCCGAGTTGCTCGGCCCCGCCCCGCTCGCGCATAACCGCCGCCTGCCTAATCGATCAGCACCATCCGTTTCTCAACTGTCTTGCCGGCCGCTCTGAGCGAGTAGAAGTAGACGCCGCTCGCTACGCGGTTGTCGCGGTCGTCGCGACCGTCCCACGCGACCGTCCACTTGCCGGCGGGCTGGAGGCCTTCCACCAGCGTACGGACAAGCCTGCCGGAGACGTCGTAGATCCTGAGCTCGACGTATCCGTCCGCGGGCAACGCGTAGCTGATGCCCGTACCCGCATCGAACGGGTTCGGCCGGTTCTGAGAAAGCGCAAGACTGGTCGGGAGCCCGTCAGGCGGGACGCCGGTCGCCGGCTCGATGTCGTCGTCGTCTCGCGGCTGGAGCTTCCTGCTCACGAGGTCCTCGCCCATTATTCCGCGGACGTCGAGGTAGTCGTTCATGACCGGCACGTACGAGTAGCCGCTCCACCTGCCGACGTGGCACGTGCCGTCCGACTCGACCATCCAGTCGTCCGCCGTGTCGTCCACGACGGTCACGTCGTCGAGAGCGACCAGTACGCCCTCGTAGGCCTCGCTCGTGTCGACGAGACCCGGAGCCACCGTCGCCGCCTCCGGGATCGAGCCGCCGGGCGTCGTCTCGATCAGCCCGAACGGGTCGAGCTGTGTAACGCCGTCCAGCTCCACCACCATGCCCTCGGTCTCGACAAGGTCGCCACGGTCGACCGCCAGGCCCACGTCGCTCACGAACAGACCGCTCCACGGCCCCTCTCCGTCCTGTATGGCGAATCGCCCGAGATAGGTGCCCGTGCCCGCAGTGGCGACCCCCGAGACAGCAACGCTCTGCCCCTCCATCGGCGAGGCGCCCGAGGGGTCGTCGGTGTACTGGATCTCCGAAACCGAGGCCTCGATGGGAGGCGCTGTCACGAAGTGCACGGCAACACCGCCCTCGGCCACGCCGTTACCCCAGAACCAGCCGTTCACGTAGACCGCATCGCCGGGTTCGACCGGCACACCCTCCGCGTACTCCACGATCAGTGAGCACGGCTGGCACTCGGCAGGCATGAGATCGAACGGGGGCTCGGGCTCGAGCCACGCGCTCGCGCCCGGAGGGAGGTCCTTCGTGCAGATGCACGCGTCGGCGGTGCGCCAGAAGGGCGCAGTCGGCTCGACGCATATCCTGACCGGGAAGGCGAAGCGCTGCGCCTGCCTGGGGACGCCGCCGCGTGAACCTTCGGCCAAAAGCGCTCGCTTCTGCGCCGGCTCCACGTCGATGTTCTCCTGCGCCGAGTTGTTGGCGGGATTCGGGTCGGACGCGTAAGTGGCGGTGACGCGGAAGCACCTGTGTCCCTCAGAGCCCGGCACGGGCGTGTACGGAAGCGTGGCCACCGCGCTCCCTCCGGAGGGGACGTTCACCGTCGCGCTTCCGATCGGCGACCAGGGCGATCCCCAGCCTGTCATCATGACCTCGAAGTCGACCTGGAC
>CAZAQL010000249.1:0-1909 GCA_964487295.1 uncultured bacterium
GGACGACCATCTTTCTCACGACGCACTACATCGAAGAGGCGGAACGGCTCTGCGACCGCATCGCGTTCATCGTGTCCGGGCGCATCGTCAGGATCGACTCGGTCCGGCGCCTCCTCGAGCCCGTCGAGAGGAAGCACGTCGTCCGCGTCAGCTTCTCGAGCGCTCCGGGGGACCTCACGAGCGATCTGCGGAAGTCGTTCCCTGAGCTTCATGCGCAGCTCGCGGGAGACGACGTCCTCCGAGTGGAGTCCGACGAACCCGTCCGCGTAGGGCCGCTCATCCGGTTCCTCGAAGACCGTGGCGCCGAGGTCAGCGAGGCCCGGAGGATGCGCCCGTCGCTCGAGGACGTCTTCGTTGAGATCACGGGGCTTGAGGCGGACGCCATGCGCAGGGAGAAGGAGAAGAAGGGAGGCGGACAGTGAGGCTCTGGACCGCCTTCCTGAACATCCTCGCGAAGGACATGCGGACCTACTACCTGAAGCCGCCGAACATCAGCTGGGGGCTCATCTTCCCGCTGGCGTGGACCGGCATGTTCTTCGTGCGCTCGGGAAGCGGCCTCGAGAGCATCCCGGCGCTCCTGCCGGGCGTCGTGGCTGTCTCGGTGCTCTTCGGGACGACCTCCATGCTCGCGGTGACGGTCACGTTCGAAAAGAAGAACCGCTCGTTCGAGCGGCTGCTCCTCGCCCCGATACCGCTGGAGCTCCTCATGCTCGCCAAGACCAGCGGCGCGATCCTCTTCGGCATCGCCAACGCGTTCGTCCCGGTCATCATGGCGACCTTTCTGGCCGACCTGTCCGGGCTCGCATGGGGGACCTTCGTGCCGGCTGTGGCGCTCATCGCGGTGTCGTCCACGTTCCTCGGCCTCTTCATCGCGGTCGCCGTGAGCGAGGTCTTCGAGGCCCAGACGTTCTCGAACTTCCTGCGGTTCCCGATGATCTTTCTGTGCGGGCTCTTCTTCCCCATCGCGAAGCTGCCGGTCTTCCTCCGGCCCTTGTCGTACGCGCTCCCCCTCACCTACGGCGCCGACCTCCTGCACGGGAGCGTGCACGGCGCCCACTCGATGCCGTTCGCCCTCGACCTGGCGGTACTCGGCGCGTTCTGCGTCGCCCTCTTCGCGGCGAGCCTCGTGAACATCAAGCGGAAGTGGATCGTGTAACGAACAAGCCCGATCAGAACACCAGCACGTCATCATCCCCCAGCAGGAACGCCCGCACCGTGACGTCCTTTCGCTTGAGCAGGCTCATCGCAAGCCGCAGGCCGTTGTAGGCCCTCTCGCTGCCGTACGGCCCGTCGTTCATGATGATCAGGAACTGCTTCGGCATGCGGGTGCTTCTCCTTTCCACTAGGGTTGTTGTACGGCCCGACGACCGCGCACGACGACGAAGAGCCCTCGCCCGTGGCCGGGCTCCACCGGCGAGCGCTCCCTCATGTCCTCGGGAGACTCGAAGATCGTCTGCACGGCCGCGAACTCGCCGAAGCCCGCGCCCTCCATCCCAGCAGACACCTCTTCCGACGACACGAACCGTGCGTTGCGATAGTAATCGCTCTCCCCCTTGCGCGCCTCGTAGCGGGATCCAAGCGGCGCCTCGCGATCGAGGAAGCCCACGATGAAGTGGCCGCCCGGCTCGAGCACGCGGTGCGCCTCGTCGAAAGCGCGGTCCACATCGTCAAGGAAGCACACCGTCGTCACCATGAGGACCAGGTCGAAGACGCCGTCGCCGAACGGCAACTCCTCCGCGACGGCCTCGATCACCTCGATCCCTCGACGGCGCGCGAAGGCAGCCATCGGACGGGACGGCTCCACGCCTGTTCGGACTCCCAAGGGGACCGCGAATCGACCCGTCCCCACACCCACTTCGACGGCGTTCCTGTGCGGGGGCAGAAGAGCTCTCACCGCCTCGAGCTCGGA
>CAZAQL010000250.1:0-1904 GCA_964487295.1 uncultured bacterium
GAGCTTCGCGTCGAAACCCCACGGCGTCAGATGGATCTCGGGCGGCCATGCGGCGCCGTCCGCCGGGGGCGTCTCAAGACCGAGCTCCGCGAGATCGTCCGAGTAGCGCCCGTGCCTGCCGGCATGCGTCCGCTGGGCGTAGTAGAGCTGCATGAGCGCCGCGCGCGTCGCGAGGTCGTCCGGAGGGCCGGCGACCTCGCCCTGCGCGCCGGACGGGCTCGATGAGAACGACACGACGCCCCACATCTCCGGGTAGTGCATGTTGATGAGCCCCTGAGGGGACCAGACCCAGTTGTCCTCCGGAAGCGTCCGTCCCGTGCCCGGGTCGACCGCCTTGACATACCGGCCGTCCTCAACGGTGGTCCTCCACTCGACGCGCGAGAAGTTCACTCGCCAGACGTTACCCGGCTCGGGCGGGCACGGGCCGTGCGCGCACTCCTCGAGCACCTTCCAGGGGATCGCGATCTCGACGGTCCAGCCCCGATCCTCGTCGGACGGGTCGTTCAGGGTCCCCTCGACGGCGATACCGGTCCGGAGCCCCTGGATGTCCCAGGAGTCGATGGCTGTCCCGCCGTCCCGGTAGGGCTTCGTAAGGAGGAGGTCCCACTCGGTCCCGAGCGCGTTGAGCTCAAGTTCGTAGTACTCGTGCGTGTCCCCGTCCGGATCAATGAAAACCTCGAAATCGTTGTCGTGGAAGATCACCGCGTCGCGCTCTGTGAGCGTGGCCCAGACGTGCGGCTCGACCATCCACGCGGCGACGTAGAAGTACTCGTCGTCCCACAGCATCGCCGCGGTGGTCTCGAAACGCGGCGCCGGCAGCGCGTCGCCCTGGATGTCGATGAAGGTCTCGGTCCTGGCAGCATTCGCCCAGTCAACTTCATCGAGATTCCCGTCGATGACAAGCTCACCGGTCATACGCTGGCACACGTACGTCCGCGGCTCGAACTCGATGGCCGGTGTCGGGAAGAGGTACTCCGACTCGCCCGAGGCGAGCTGCGCGCCGGCTTGCGAAGGAGCCACGAAGACCGCAAGGAGCGTCGCGCAGAGCAGGAGCGCGGAAGCCGGTCCGGACGCGGCATGTCCTCTCATGTCGCCCTCCTTCAGTCTCTCAACGGTCGACGGAACGTGCGCTGAAGCCGGGGAACCCGGGGGTCCCGCCGGCGGGTCGGTCGCTGGACCGTTCGCGCGTCATCGGCGGTCCTCACAGTATACACGAACGCCGGCTACCTGTGACGGAAGACGATGAGACCGTCGCCCATCGCGCGGCACCGCTCGAGCGCGGCCGCCGGCGTGACCCCATCCTCGGACGCGAGCGCGCTGCCCCAGACCACGGAGAAGCGGAACTCGTGGAATCCGCCGGTCGACGCGGGGAAGTTCGTCTCCCAGAAGTTGTTCATAAGCCACGCGTAGAGGTGCGCCGGATCGTCGTCGAGTCGCGGATCGCCCGCGAGGCGCCGCTCCCCGAACTCGAGCGGGCCGACCTGGAGCAGATGGCAGTCCGGCGTCGCGACCGCGAGCCCGGCGTCGTCCGCGACGTCGACGAAGCCGTCGTCGACGGAGTAGTAGTCCGTCAGCGTGCCCGGGATCTGATCGACGCGCGGCCTCATCGCGGCTCCGACCTCGAACGACCCGGCCTTCGCGAGCCAGAGCACAGAGTCCTGACCGGCGGAGAAGGGAAGCGAGAGGTAGACGTTCTCGGGCTCCCAGACGCTGTCCTTGTGGAGCCGCACGATCACGTCGACGCGCGGCTCGTCCGCGTACGCCGTGAGCTCAAGCAGGAAGAGGCTCGCGCCGGGAAGCCCGTAGTCCAGCGCCACCGTGGACACGACGGGACCCGCCTGAGCGCCCCGCGAGCCGACGAGGCAGCCGGACGTGCGGATGGCATCATCACCCTTCCGGTTGAG
>CAZAQL010000251.1:0-811 GCA_964487295.1 uncultured bacterium
GGTCGCGACGAGGTTCAGAGTTCGGTGTTTGTCTCGCTGGGCCAACTCGTCGAGAACCGCCAGCGGATGGGCGTCCGCACCCCTCCCGTGGTGGTAGGGCTGGGATTCCTCGACCAAGGTTTGCGCCGCTAGTTCGATTCCCGGCGGCACGGTGACGGGTTTCTTCGGCCTTTCACGGAAGATCGGGTACTGGGTTCGCGGCCGTTCTCGGATGCTGGGGGTGTTCCCAGCGAGCAACACGAGTTCGTGGGCGATGGCGTCGAGCGCCGACCGGAGGTTGTGCAGACAGTCCCCCAAGAGTGGGCTGAGGTCAACCGATGGCTGTTGGTGGACCCACCAGGCGATTTGCACCAGTTGGCTATCCGGCTCCTGGTAGATGACCGGGGAGTATGGCTCAGGTCCCATGTATTGGCCGATGCGCCGATCAAGGTCGATAAGGTGTTGTTCGGCCCGATCGAGTTTGCTCTCGGCTCCGCTGAACAGCTTCCTATCCTCAGCCATGACCGACAACGAGGCTACGCGAAAGAACGAGAATGGTCTGGAGTTGGCTGGAAGCCGGGCATGGACCTCTGTCGAGAGCCCCGAGACTCGTTCGGTATCCTCGGACTCCGAAGTCGGGGCGAAAGACCGGGGAGTGTGCGTGGGCACTGTTCTCATCGCCGCCGTCGTGAGCGCGGTGGTTTCTGCAGCCGTTGCCTACCTGTATGACCGGCTGATGCTTGATCGTCGACTCCACGAAGCCCTATCGCGTGCTGAGGTTGAACACGATCGTTCAGTGATCCTCGAGCTCGATCGGATCCTCCAGAAGCAC
>CAZAQL010000251.1:821-1903 GCA_964487295.1 uncultured bacterium
AGGAAGTCGGCGAGCTGGCCACGTCCCTGCGCGAAGATGACAGGGAGGCCCTGGCGAAGGGCCTATCTGCGGACTTCCGCCCGAAGCTCCGGGAGATCAGTAACCGGATGGTCGTCCGAATGCGTGACGTCGGTATCTACGACTCAGCAATGCGGATCGCGTATCAGTGGGAAGACGCCGGAGCTAGCTGGGGAGGAGACGAACCTTGGTTCGACCTCTTCGATGAAGACGTCCAACTCGTTGTCGAGGGACTCGAGTCTCTGATTGGCGGGGCCCACGACTACTTCGAGGGGGCATAGACGCTCTCAGGCCGGCCAACATTGGCGGCGCTCAAACGCGGAATTCGTGATCGAGCGGGATGAGTCTCAACTGCCTGCGTGGTGGCGACCGTCAGACCTTTCCCAGCAACGCCCGGTGCAACAGCAGCTCGGGGCAGACCTAGAGGCTCTGCCGGCACTTCCTTAGGAGATCAATCACCAAGTCGGCCTCCGCCTCGGATACCTCGAGCTTGTCCCAGTACGACCTCAGCTCAGAACAGAACGGTTGGAGTCGCGCAAGCGCTCTCCGGCATTCCGCGGCGCTCTCGATGAAGGCTTGTACGCCATCCATCCGTGTCTGGCTTGTCATCGCTCCTTCTGTATCTGCGTTACCGAGGAGGCCTTCAGGAATCCCAGTCGCGAAATACCGGGCCGCCTGCAACTCGTAGACCGAGCTCTCCGCTTCGTCGAAGAGCGCATCTAATCGCTCTGACCGTGATTGTTTCCGGGACAGCCGATACCCCAGCCACGAGCCGAGCACAACACCGGCAAGGGGGAGTAGCCCATTCAGTAGAGATTCCATCACGTGAGAGGCTACGCGATCGAGCGCGATGGAATGGTTCGCCCGCTCGTGCGTGCCGCTCGAGCCCCGCTAGCTTCCGGAGAATGGAGAGCGCCCAGATCCAACCAGGTCGCCAGTACGCCTACCGGCAGAAGCCCTGCTCCGACGAACCACCCGCAGCGGGTGAAGGTCCTCGAGCAGGTCACCCGCAGCCGGGGGAAGTGGAAGGTGCGGTTACTCGGCGACCCTGTCGGAACTCCAAC
>CAZAQL010000252.1:0-1884 GCA_964487295.1 uncultured bacterium
GGTCGTCGCCCTCGTGATGATCATCGTCATGTCTGCAGCCTACCTGTTCATGGGCGCCCCGCCCGACAAGCAGATGCAGGACGTCGACGTCCCCGAGCCCCCGCCGAAGCTCGAACCCTGACCACCGCTGGCTGCCGCTCGCACTACCGCTCGGTTGGAACGGATTGTAGAATCCACTAGTACTCGACTGACACGGCACCGCACCCCCTCTACGCGCCTTGACCGAACCGGTTCGACAACTGGGCCGCTACGAGCTCCTCAAACGAATCGCCAAGGGCGGCATGGGCGAGATCTGGCTGGCGCGCGCCCGCGGCGCGGCCGGCTTCGAGAAGACCTGCATCATCAAGAAGATCCTGGGTCACCTCGCCGAGGAAGAGGAGTTCGTCACCAAGTTCCTCGACGAGGGACGCATCGTCGTCCAGCTGGTACACGGAAACATCGTCCCCGTCTTCGACATGGGCGAGGAGAACGGCGAGTACTACCTGGCGATGGAGTACATCCCGGGACGCGACCTGCGCGAGGTCACCAAACGCCTCCGCAACCAGGGGGACACCGTTCCCGTCGACCTCGCCCTCTTCGTCACCAGCGAAGTGTGCAAGGGCCTCGACTACGCTCATCGGAAGACCGACGAACGGGGCGAGTCGCTCGGCATCGTCCACCGCGACGTCTCCCCCTCCAACGTGCTCATCTCGCGGGAAGGCGAGGTGAAGCTGATCGACTTCGGCATCGCGCGCGCCGCCGGCCGCCAGGGCAAGACCGTGACCGGCCGCATCCAGGGCAAATTCTGCTACATGAGCCCCGAGCAAGCGAGCGGCAAGAAGCTCGACGGCCGTTCGGACGTCTTCTCCACCGGCGTCGTACTCTACGAGATGCTCACGTCGTTTCGGCCCTTCGAAGGAGACACCGACCTGGAGAGTCTGGATCTCGTGCGGCGGTGCGAATTCGATCCGCCGAGCACCCTCAACCCCGAAGTCCCTCCGGAGGTCGACGCGATCATCGCCAAGGCGCTCGGCAAAGACCCGGCCACCCGCCATCAGACGATCGATCAGCTGCAGCTCGAGTGCCTGCAGTACCTCTACACGGCGGGGACTGCACCGACGCCGAGCGAGCTCGCCGAATTCCTCTCCGACGTCTTCCCGGAAGGCCTCGAGCGCGAGGAGCTTCGGTCTGCGCGCGACTCGGCGCCGAGTCCGCCGAAGAAGATGAACCTCGACGAGGCGCTCGACTTCGAGCTGGGCAGACTGATCGAAGGCTCCGATCCTGACGAATCCATCGACCCGCTCGAAACCACGGCAGTGTCGTCCGACCCGCTGAAAGGTGCGCTCGGCCCCGGTCCAACACGTACCAGGGCGGCGCCCGCGGAGTCCTCGGACGGCAGCGAGAGCGCGCCGGGCACCACTGCGCCGACCGAACCCGATCGCCCCGAACCCGCTGGCTCCGCCGCGACGGCCCCCGCGCATTCCGAGGCCGACGAGGGACGCTCACGTGGACTACTCGTCGCGCTCCTGCTCATCGTCCTGGTCGGAGGCGGACTCGCCGTCTACGGCGCGACCCGGCCGGAACGAGGAAGTGCTCTGATCCGCAGCGAGCCGGCCGGAGCACAGATCCTGGTCGACGGTGCACACGAGGGCGCCAGGACCCCGAATACGCTCAAACTCCCGCCCGGCGAATACGAGATCACGCTGGAGCTCGATGGACACGAACCGCGCACGATGCCAATCAACGTCAGGCTCGACCAGCGCACCGAGCTGATCGCCCGCCTCGACCCCGTCGTCGAAGCGGACAGCCCCCGCAACATCACCGTCTCCACGCAACCCGCCGACGCTATCATCAGCATGGATGGCGCGCGGCTCGGCGTCGGAGAGGCGGTGGTGACGCTGCAAC
>CAZAQL010000253.1:0-1871 GCA_964487295.1 uncultured bacterium
GACGGTCGCACTCCCCGGTGATGCGCTTCGGGGTCCGCCCGTTTCCGGGCGATGCCGGGACCTCATGCCTCGTCGGTTCCCGCCTCCCGCTCCCGCTCCCGCGCCCGCGCGTAGAGCCAGAGCCCGAACGCCCCGAACATGGCGAGCATGAACCCGCCCTCGATGGTCGGCGTCCGGAGCCACGCGTAGCGCGCCCACGGGATGTGCCCGGCCGCGACGAGCGCCCCGATGAACGCGCCGCCCGAGGTCTGCATGATGATGGCGGGCCAGACGGAGTTCGTGCGTAGCCGGATCTCGCCGTAGACGATCGACGCGGCGACCGTCCCGAGCAGGAACCGGGGCGCGAGCGTCACGAGGGACTCGTTCGTGTAGAACGTGATGGTGCGCAGGAACGGCAGGTGCCACGCGCCCCAGATGAGCCCGACGATCGCGTGGTTGAGAAGGCGGTCCACGCCGAGCGCGGCGAGCTTCGGCGTAAGGTACCCGCGGAAGCCGGACTCCTCGAGGACGTTCTGCAGAAGCTGGGGAAGCAGCGCAGCCAGAAGCGTCTGGAGGAAGAGGCCCTCGCGTCCGCCTGCCGACACCTCGCCGGACCAGTGGTTGATGCCGAGCACGATGATGGCGGCGGCCGGGTAGAGCACGAGCGAGACGGCGTACCAGCGCGCCTCGCCCCGGAGCGAGACGCCGGCGCCCAGGTCGCGCCACCCGTCCCCGGCGAACGCCCGGAGCAGGAACGAGACGACGAGCGGCGAGGCGATCCAGATGGCCATGCCGAGGCCGCCTGAGGCCGCCGCGCCGGGGTCCGTGGCGGCTCCGCTCGTAAGCGGGCCGCCGACGACGCTCTCCACCCACCGCGCGACCCAGCTGAGCGCCAGGACGGCGACAGTGAAAATGAAGACGTTGCGCATCGAGGCGCGATCGGCTGTGTGGTTCGCGCTCAAGAGATCGTCCCGCCCTTTCAGTGAATCGACCGCTGCCGCTCCGGCAGCGATAGTATCCATATTCCGGGAAAGGGACAAGCACTCAGCGCCGGACGTGCCCCGATTCGCTACGCGGAGCCTGAGACGCAGCGGCAGACCATTTATGTCGAAGAATCTGAAACGATGCTGCAGATTCCTGCTCCGCCGACCGACCGCAAGTGCTAGAATCATGGGCATAAGTGAAGTTGCTCGACCGCGCGTTGGCAACGCGTCAACATTGCTCAAAAGGAGAGATGATGAGCTGTGGATACCGACACCTGTTTCTTCCCGCAGCCCTTGTGTTGATCGCACTCGTTGCAGGCTGCAGCGACGGCGGGAACGACGTGACAGGTCCGTCCAATACCGTTGTCCGGGAGACCATCGGCAGTTCTGGAGGTACCATAGAGATCAGCGATGAGGCCTCCCTGAGCATCCCGCAGGGCGCGCTCAGTGGAGACATTGAATTCACGATGACCGACGCCGGGTCGAACCACACTCCCATGGTCCAGACTCGGGATCTCAAGTCTCCCGTCTATCGTATCGGACCATCCGGAACCACGTTCAACGATGCCGCGGAGCTGACCCTGTACTACGACGAGGACGACCTCGACGGCCTTGACCCCGGCGCCCTCATCATCTACGCCGATCACGGTGACGGCTGGACGCCCGTCCCCACGACCATCGACAGGGACAGTGGCGCCGTGCTCGCATCGATCACCAGCCTGTCCGACTTCGTCGTGACCGCCCCTGCCAGCGAAGAGGCCGATGGTGTCTACGCCGTCTTCGAGGTCGTGCGCCTGATCAACTACGCCCAGGATCCCGCCGTTGACATCTACTCCGACCTCATCGTCGCCCGATTCGACAGCGTGGTCAACATGTCCGGCGTTGTGCAGCCCATGCACCCGGACTCGG
>CAZAQL010000254.1:0-1864 GCA_964487295.1 uncultured bacterium
CGGCGGCAAGGCTCGCGCCATCGCCGGCTGCGGCTGATGCGCGGTTCGTTAGAGAGCACACGGTCCGACATAGGGTTCCGCTGAGGGCACGATTTGACAAGTTACTACGCAGAGCGTTTGGCCGGCACGCGGTTGCAGCAGGTGTACGAGCTCGCGTCGCCACGAGTGCGGCAGTATCTCGAGGCGGAGATCGAGCACGTTCGGAGTCGGTTGAACCCACATGATGTGGTCCTGGAGCTCGGCTGTGGCTACGGTCGTGTGGTAGCGGCACTCGCCGAGTCAGCGCGGCAGGTAGTCGGGATCGACACTGCCGACGAGAGTCTGGAACTCGGCCGTACGCTCTTCGCGGACCTGGACAACGTCGAGCTCCTGTCGATGGACGCATCGGCCATGTCGTTCCAGGAGTCACACTTCGATGTCGTCGTGTGCGTTCAGAACGGGATCTGCGCGTTCGGTGTCCCCGCTGAGCAGCTTGTGGCGGAGGCCCTGCGCGTCACCAAGGAGGGCGGCCTGGTGCTGTTCTCCACGTACTCGAGCGAGTTCTGGCCCGAGCGTCTGTCGTGGTTCGAGGCTCAGTCTGCGGCAGGGCTCCTGGGTCCGATCGATAGGGGAGCAACAGGCAACGGTGTGATCGTCTGCGAGGATGGCTTCAGGGCTGGTGCGATGTCAGAGGCTGAATTGCGCGAGCTCTGCGCTTCGCAGAACCTGGACTGCGAGATCGTCGAGGTCGACGGAGCGAGTCTGTTCTGTGAGATCAGCAGGCCGTGTGCTCTCTAACTAGCGCATTCAGCCGACATCACGGCGCTGTCACTCGCCTTGCACACGCCTTCGGCGGCAAGGCTCGCGCCATCGCCGGCTGCGGCTGATGCGCGGTTCGTTAGGGTGTGGCTGCGGCTTGAAGGGAGAGGATAGACGGTAACCGGATGCCAGGTTGGTCTAAGATTGACTGAGGCTTGGCCAGTCCGGTATTATGGACCTGTAGACTGAGATGATAGCCACAGACTGGAGATTCACGCTGCGGGGGTAGAGGCCGACGTTCGGTGCCTGTCCCCGCAGTTTCGTTTTCGGGGCGGTCGGTCATCGCTGCTCTGTCCCGAGCGACGGCGATAAGAACAGCTTGGATCTCAGCACTCTCTGCCGTGGCATGCCGCGGGGTAGGAACGGCCATCGTCCTTGTGCAGAGATCAGTGTGGGAAGATGGTCCCAGGCGGAGAGCAGCATCATCGACAACAGAGGGCCCGATCGAGCCGGGTCCACGAGTCACAGAGCGACGTAGGTTGCCGCTCTGTCCGGGGCGCAGTCTCTTTGCTGCTTCGGTCGTGCCCTGTGGGGGCGCACGGGGGTGACGCTCCGCGCGTTGGCCTTGTCTGCGCTTCACTCGATGGGGGATGAGTGCGCTTTGAGTGGCAGGTGGTTCCCCCGAGCCGCCACGCCACACCCTAACTAGCGCATGCAGCCGACAGGCTTGCCTGTCACGCCAGCTGCTTGCGCACCTGTCGCGCCAGGCTTAACGCCTGCGGCTGATACGCGATTCGTTAGAGGCACGCCGCCCACAGCGCGGCAGAGCCTGTGGTGGTTCGTTCTTCGGTCAGATCATCCGCAGGACCAGTTGAGTGGCTTCGTAGCTGGGCGTGGACAGGGGAGAAGAAGCAGAGATCGGATTCCGCTGGAGGTGCTTGGCTTCGCGAAGAGCGATGAAGGCCTGAGCTCGCTGACATCTGAGATCGCGGCAGTGCCGCTTCGGTGGAGCTCGAACGCAGGAGCTCAGCGAGCGCAACATTGGGTGGAAGCTCGCCCGACTGAGTACGTCGTTCGGCAGTTGGAATGGCATCCGGGCAGGTCGGACATCAGAGCGCGCAAAGCG
>CAZAQL010000255.1:0-1863 GCA_964487295.1 uncultured bacterium
AGTGGCCGCCCGGCTCGAGCACGCGGTGCGCCTCGTCGAAAGCGCGGTCCACATCATCGAGGAAGCAGACGGTCGTCACCATGAGGACCAGGTCGAAGGCGCCGTCGGCGAACGGCAACTCCTCCGCGACGGCCTCGATCACCTCGATCCCCCGACGGCGCGCGAGGGCAGCCATCGCGCGGGACGGCTCCACGCCGGTTCGGATTCCCAAGGGGATCGCGAATCGACCCGTTCCCACACCCACCTCGACGGCGCTCCTGTGTGACGGCATGAGTGCTCTCACCGCTTCGAGCTCGGATTCGTAGACCAGAGGGTTCTGATCGAACCATCGATCGTACTCGGCCGCATGCTCATCGAAAGGTCCCGTTCGTGGCACTGCGACCTCCCCGCTTTGCCGCTGGTCGGTCGACCTCACCCCTGTGCTCGATTTGGCGCGCCACGCTGCCGGCTCACGCGCAAGGGACTCCTGACGCGGACCCGAGAACACGGCAGACCCCAGAGTCGCCGAAACCGCTCGGAGAGCATAGCACAGATCAGGCTCGCTGGTTCCTCAAGGCAAGCTGGTAGGCGACCGGCAGAAAGAAGAGGGTCAGAAGCAGCGAGTAGAGAAGGCCGCCTATGACCGCAATGGCCATTGGCCTCAGCATGTCGCCGCCCTCCCCGAGATTGAGCGCCAGCGGAAGGAGACCGAGAGCGGTTGTCAGCTGCGTCATCAGTATCGGCCGCAGGCGCTGTGGTGCCGCTCGCAGGATGGCCTCCACCGGCGCAAGCCCTCCCGCGCGCATCTCCTCGGCCAGCGAGAGGAGGACCACTCCCTGCGACGCGATGCCCCCCATCATGATGACGAGACCAATCATCACGGTCACACCGACGGGCTCATCGAACAGCAGCAGCGCGCCGAATGCTCCGGTCAGCGCGAAGGGGATGCTCAGCATCACGAGGATGGGCAGGACGTACGAGCTGAACCGGATAGCCAGCACGACGTAGGCGAAGAGCGCGGCGAAGAGGAAGATCGTTCGCATGGTCCCGGCGTTCTCCGCCATCAGAGTAGCCTGCCCTCCCATCGCGAAGCTCACACCGGCAGGAGGGGTCATGGCAGCTACCAGGCGTTCGGCCCTGCCGAGCGCTTCCCCAACACTGAGGCTCGCCGCCGCATCCGCGCTGACGACCACCTGTTTCATCTGGTCCTCGCGCGCGATCTCGACAGGACCCACCGCGCGCCTCACGTCCGCCAGATCGCGCAGGAAGATAGGCCTGCCTTCCCTGACTTCAACGACCAGCTCCTCCAGGTCCTGCTTTCCGCGTATGACGTGCTCGGGAACGATCATGCGGATCGGATAGTACTCACCCCCCTCACGGTACTCGGTCGACACCGACCCGCTGACGAACGTCCTGAGAGCCGAGGCGACCCTGCTGACCGTCACGCCGAGCGCTGACGCCCGCTCCCTGTCGATGTAGACCTGATACTCGGGCTTCGTCATGTCCATTGAGACGCTGACGTTCGTGATGCCGGGGTCGCTCTCCATGACCTCGGCGACCTCTTGAGCGAACTCGAAGATCGACTGTATCTCCGCGCCCCGGATCTTGATCTCGATACCCTGCGCGCCGCCGCGTACTCCCTTGACGCTTCTCTGCATCACAGGCAATCTCGCACCGGGTGTCATGGCCTTCCTGACCAGCGGCGAAATCCTCTGAACGAACTCCGCCGTGCTCACGTCGCGCCTCGACCGGGGCACGAGCTGAATGTCCACCTCGCCTTCCTGAGCGATCTCGTATGTGGCCAGCCCCTGGACTCTGCCCCCGGCCATCGTGAACATGCTCTCAATGTCGGGCAACCCCTCCAACTGCCGCTCGACCTGCGCG
>CAZAQL010000256.1:0-1846 GCA_964487295.1 uncultured bacterium
GTCCCGTTCAACATCTACCTCGGCGTGGACTGCCTGGAGACGGGCATTCGCGGCGTCGCCATGAAGATGCTCCACAACATCCCGGGCTTCCCGGCCGGCGTGCCGACGTACTACCTGACCGGCACGAACGTCATCGGCGGCTTCAACGACCCGAACGGCTGGGCCATGGCCTGGGCGAACTGCGAGTCGCCAGATCCGGTGACGGGCATCCTGTGGGTGTGCGAGGTCCCGTACTTCGCCAGCGGCGCCGGCGAGGTGTGGATGGAGCCGCACCCTACCGACACGAACAAGACGATCGACTGCAACAATGTCGCCGACTTCTGGTGCATTGTCCAGAACCTCGGAGTCGGCCAGGCGCCGCGACCGGGCGACGACCCGTGTGTCTGCCCGACGCCGGTTGAATACGAGTCGTGGGGCAACATCAAGGCCCTCTACAGGTAGGGTCAGGGTACGCAACAGGACCCATCACCGGATGGTAGAGACGCTGGTCGTTTCTGAATGACGGTCAGGTATCCGTTCTGAGAGCATCTGGAGCCGGCCCGTCCCGAGTGGGGCGGGCCGAGTCCTCTCTGAAAAGCCGCGTGGGATGGTGCGTTTCTTGCAAGTCAGACTTCTGAACAGGACCAGCCGGGGGGATGTGCGTCCCGCAGGCAGCCGGTCACCTCGCCCCGGTTGCGCTGCCGCGCGGCTCCCGTGCACGTTGGACATTGTGCTTGCATAAATGTCGAAACCTATGCTATACTACTCCCTGCAGGTTGAGTGAAGCCTTCTTACAGAGGCGATCGAACACAGCATGCGAAAGGGGGTGCATCAAGAGCATGGATCTCGCCGGTGCAGTCCAGACCGGCAACGCGCGCAATCCCAGTGCCACGGAGTGTTCCATAGTAGGAGGTGACAAATGATGAGAGTACTTGCTGGTGTCCTGGTGGTGATGCTGGCAGTGACCGCGACAGCGGTCGCCGGCATTCCCGATCCGGACCAGTCGAGCGTCGCTCTGTCGGCGCCCGCGGGCATGGCTTCGTGCCCGATCGGTGACGGACCGGCCTACCAGTACATCACCGTGACGGCGCAGAGAGCGGACTCCACGCCCATCGAGGGCATCCCGGCGTCCAGCTTCTTCTTCAACGTCACGGGCGGCAACGTCACGATCACCGAGGTGGATTCTGAGACCGACATCAACGGTCAGATCCGGTTCCAGGTCGTTGCGGACGAGACGATCGTCCTGCTCGCCCCGAGCTACCTGACCGTCGAGGCTCAGATCTACACGGTCGTGCTGAACGACAGCGACAATCTCGAGGTGAACTCGTTCGACATCAACGAGGACGACGCGGTCGGTCTCGAGGACTTCGGCTTCTTCTCCGGCGACTATGGTACGTCGGCCAAGAGAAGCGATTTCAACTGGGACGGAACGGTCGGCCTTGAGGACTTCGGGTTCTTCTCGGGTCACTACGGCCACACCAACTAGTTCCTGGTTCTGCTGCGCACGGGAGGGGGTCCGGTAAGGAGACCTGCGGGTTGTGCTGGCGCGTCTGTGTCTTCGGTCTATTTCCCGACTCAGGATTTGTGAGCGAAGAGCACGCAGTCAGCGAACGACCTGGGTTCCCTTTCTACGAGATTGAGGAACCCCCAACATGGTCCGAATGCTCTTGCTGACACAGCGTCAATGCCATCATGCGTAGAAGGACAGGAGGAGAACTGATGAAGACGTTTGTTGCTTTCTTGATGGTGGCCGTTCTGGTCGCTCCGGCATTCGCCGAGCAGAACCCGAACGTCCGTCTGTTCCTGACTGGCGCCACCGGTGAGTACGTCGACCAGGTCGACGTGCCGGCCGGCGTACCGTTCAACA
>CAZAQL010000257.1:0-695 GCA_964487295.1 uncultured bacterium
CCAGTTCCTCAGCGTAATCCAGGGAGAAGTACGTGGGACCGTACAGAACGTAGATACGGTCTGAGGTGCCGACGACGTGCCTCGCGGTTAGCACGTGCGCCACGTTCCGAGTGGAGTCCGCCTGCACAATGAACCCGGAGCCGTGACTGCTCACGACGCACGTCGTGTCACCGTAGTCGGCGCCAAGGACCAGCACGGCTCCCGCTTCGACGGCCGCCGAAGCGGGCTGCGGCGCGATAGCAAGTATCGTGACCGCGGCGAACGCGAGCCCGGCGAGAAAGCGACCCGCCGGGGTCCCGTTGCGTCTGTCGGCCCCAAGGCGGCCCGGCCGGCCCCCCGGTTGGAGCGCGCGTGTGATCTTGCTCAAGCTACTTCCCCTTTAGAATCCTGAGCTGAACCATGTACTCGGTCGTGTCGAGGTCACGGAGCATCCTGGCGCCCACGTAGAGACCCACGATGTCGGCGAACGAATACTCGATGCCGGGCTGGACGTAGTCGGTCTCGTAGGGCTCCCTCTGCAGGTGCATCGTGCTGCCGTCGCTCCCGCTCTCGTCGATCCACCGGTTGAACCGCATTCGTCCCATCTCGAAGCTGATCTCCGGCGCACCGAAACCCAGCGTCAAGTTGACCCCCGCCCACCTCCTGTGGTCGACGACCATCGCTTCGCCTGCCTCAGGCGGCTCGAGCGGCTCCTC
>CAZAQL010000257.1:705-1834 GCA_964487295.1 uncultured bacterium
GTCTATGCCCAGCCCGCCGGACACTCCTATGAGAAGCGGCATGCCCTTCTGCATGATGTTCAGAAGTCTGAGTTTGCCGCCGAATTCCGCTTCGAAACCGCTTCGGTCTTCAAGTGCAAGGCGGCCGAGGCCCAAGTGGAGTCTGAACCTCCTGCTTCCGCTCACGTCGACCTTGATCGGGTTAGGGAGATCCACTCCGATGGGCTCACCGTTCCTGTCAACGCTGTCGAGGTCCACCCTGAAAGCGATCGTGGCGTGCGTCATGATCTCCTGAGGCCGGAGCCTCCAACGCAGCGGCTTCCCTGTCTCTATCGGATAGCCCATCACGTCGTCGACAGGCTCGAACTGGTGCCTGGCCACCTGCAGAGAGACGTCGCCGTCGAGGCGCGGCAGCGGGTGGCCCGTCTGCTCGAACAGCAGGGCGATCGTGAAATCCTGCCCGAGGAAGAGCTTTGCGCCGTCGGATGGACCTTCGACCAGCGTCCCCTTGAGGAAGGCGCCTTCCTCGGTCGAGATTGGCAATTCCGCGAGCGGCGGAGCGTGTGGCGCGCGCGCGTCGGCCAGGCGTAGCGACTGCTTCTCGGCGACGCGGGAAGGCGCCGTTACCGTCCACGAAGCCTGCTCGGCTATCGAGACGACGGCGTGCTCGTCCTCGGCGGCGACGTACGGACCCGGAAGCTCCAGCCTGACCGCCGCCAGAGGCGCGAGCATCTCCCCCTCGGGATCGAGTCGCGCACGGCCCACTACCGTGAAGCTTTGACCCGTCGAGACCACACCATCCCTGGCGCCTTCGGGATGCTCAATGGCGAGGTCGACGTCCATCCTGGGAAGCCCTATCCACTCGTCGACGGTCTCCTTGAACGTCGAGACGAGACGCGCCCGCATCAGCGACCCTGTGCCCGCGATGCTCTCGGTGTTCATCGCGACCACGTGGTCCCCCAGAAGGACCGGACCGCCTCTGAACGCGGGATGCGCGACCGGCGCCTCGTGAATGAGGTACTCCCGGTGCACGGATGTGACGATGCCCCGCACTTGCGAGCGGGAGATGCCGGCCATGGGCCCGCAGGCGCAACCGGAAGTGACGATTGTCGACCCATCGAACGACGAGTCCGGCTCGGCCATATAGAGA
>CAZAQL010000258.1:0-1832 GCA_964487295.1 uncultured bacterium
AGACGATGTAGCTGTGACCGGTGACCCAGCCGATGTCGGCCGCGCACCACCAGACATCGTCGTCCTTGAGGTCGAAGACCCACTTCAGGGTCGTCGCCGTGCCGAGCGCGTAGCCGGCGTGGGCGTGCTGGATGCCCTTCGGCCGGCCGGTCGTGCCCGACGTGTAGAGGATGTAGAGAAGGTCGTTGGCGTCCATGACCTCGGTCTCGCACTCGGCCGGCTGGTCGGCGGTGATCTCGTGCCACCAGTGGTCGCGCCCCTCGGTCCACGGGACGTCGTCACCCATGCGCTTGAAAACGATGACGTTCTCGACTGTCGACGCCTGCTTCATCGCGGCGTCGGTCTGCTCCTTGAGCGCGACCTTCTTGCCGCGACGCCAGAAGTGGTCGCAGGTGATGGCCAGCTTGGCCTCGCAGTCGTTCAGCCGCTCGGCGAAGGCCTGCGGGCTGAAGCCGGAGAAGACCACCGAGTGGATGGCGCCGATCTTGGCGCAGGCCAGCATGGCGATGGGCAGCTCGACGAGCATCGGCATGTAGATGCCGACGCGGTCGCCCTTGCCCACGCCCAGGCTCTTCATCGCATTGGCAAGCTGGTTGACCTCGCGGTACATGTCCGCGTACGTCCACTCCTTCGTCTCGCCGGGCTCACCCTCGAAACGGAAGCAGACCTTGTCCTTCGTCGCGGTCTTCATGTGGCGATCGAGGGCGTCGTGAACGATGTTGTACTCGCCGCCGACGAACCACTTGGCCCACGGCGCGTCCCACTCGAGGACCTTGTCGTAGGGCTTGTAGAACTCGAGAAACTCGTCCGCCATCTCCTTCCAGAACCACTCGATGTCCTGCGTCTTCTCGAGCAGCTCGTCGAGGTTGTTAAGGCCGTGCTTCTTCATCCACGCCTTGACGTTGGAGTTCTCTGCCACATTCGGGTTGGGCTCGAACACGCGGTTCTCAGCCAGCAGTACCTGAATGTCCTTCTTCTCTTCCGCCATGTCCTTCTCCTCTTGGCTCAAGGTGGTCTGCCTCTTCAACTTCACAGCGTTGGTGGTCGCTGGATCCTCCATATCATCGGCCGCAGCATCTCCGCATTCACGCTAGAACTTGTACGTGAACGAGAGCTGCACCCGGTTGTTCTCGTACGATTCGCCGCCGACGTACTCCGTCTCGAAGCGCGCGTACTCGACCCCGACGACCGTGCTCGGCGCGGCCGTCCACATCACATTGCCGTAGTACGTGGTGTTCTTCTCGAGCGTGTTCGTCGTGTCGTCCTCGGGGATCTCCGGGTCGTCGGAGCCCGCGCCGACGTTGATCGAGAAGTTCTCGCTCGCCTGAAGCGAGAGCTGCGCCCACCAGCCGCTGGCCTCGATCTCGACGGGCTCGTGTCCGTCCTCGCCCTCGACCGGCACGTCGGCGATGCCCTGCCCGATGCCGCCGAGGTACTGCGAGAGGTTCTTGCCCGTGAAGTAGCCGCCCTTGAGCGTGACCGCGTCGCCCACGGGAACGACTGCGTCGATCGCGATGCCCGACTGCTCGAGATCGTAGACCTCGGAGCCGAGGCTGTCGGTGACCGTCGACTCCTCCTGACCCCACACGCCGCCGACACCGATCGTCATGGGCTTCTCGCCGAGGAGCTTCGTGGAGAGCGCGAGTCGCCCCTGGAACGAGGGCATGCCGCTCGCCTCGCCGTCGTATCCGCGCCCCATGCTCCTCGTCGCCGCGAGAGCGATCTCCATGTTCGTCCGGTCCGCGACGTCGAAGTCCGTGGTCACGCGGACCTGCGGGCGCCGGTAGCCCACGTCCCCGGACTTCCAGAGAACGATGTAGTTGAGCGTCGTC
>CAZAQL010000259.1:0-1815 GCA_964487295.1 uncultured bacterium
CGACGCGATGACGTCTTCCGTGATGGAGATGCGGCCGTCCTCGTCAACGATCTCCACTCTCTTCTCGGCCATGATTCCTCCTTATAGACGTTCCACGTATCGACCCGTCCGTGTGTCGACTTTCAGCGTATCCCCTTCCTTGATGAACAGCGGAACCTGAACTATCGCTCCGGTTTCCAGTGTTGCCGGTTTCTCAACGTTGGAAACGGTGTCTCCCTTCACGCCGGGTTCAGTGCTCGCTACTCTCAGCTCGACAAACGTCGGAATGGCGACCTTGACCAGCTGGCCTTGGTAGTAAAGCGCCTGCACGTTGGTTCCCTCGACCAGGTACTGCGCGGCGTCACCCAGCACGTCCGCCGAGATTGGGAACTGGTCGAACCGCTCGGTATCCATGAACACGTAGTCAGTCCCGTCGTAGTACAGGTATTGCATCTCTCGCGTCTCGAGAAACGCCGGCTCCGTGTTCTCGGCTCCCTTGAACGTGACGGAGAGTACCTTGCCTGTCTTGAGGTGCTTAAGTTTTGTCTTTGCAACTGCACCGGCTCGTCCGCGCTTGGAGTGTTCGTATTCGACGATCTCATATAGCTCTCCGTCGTAGAGAATGGCCATTCCGCGGCGCAACTCACTGACTGCTAGTCCCATATGTCAGTCTCCCTTCCGGTTTGCTCATTCATGTCTTCCCAGGATGGTCGTAGCCACCCCTGGGCTGACACAGCATATGATACTGTGCGTCGCAGGGGAAGGGGCTGCACTAGGACTACGGCCAGCGTACGATCCGCAGGCCGACAGGGGTAATACCACGCTCGATGATGCCGAGCTTCTCCGCGGCGCCCTTGGACAAGTCGATGATCCGTCCTTCGACAAACGGCCCCCGATCGTTGATCCGGACCACGATGCTCCGGCTGGTCTCGAGGTCGACTACCCGAACGATCGTCCCAAACGGAAGGGTCTTGTGGGCAGCGCTCACACCGTTCATATCGTAGATCTCGCCGTTCGCTGTTCGGTTTCCGTCGAAGCCTGGTCCGTACCATGAAGCAATCCCTGTTTCGTAATACGGGCCGAACATCGAAAGGGCGACTGCAACCCCAATGAGCAACGCTGATCCGAGAAGGTACAGCACAGTCTGGTTCATTTTGTCGAGTATAGGCGCTGCCCGTGCTGCCTACAAACGCCGCCGCAACCGGACCAGAAACGATTGCAGCGTGTCGGCGAGGATGTGGATCGCATTCGGCAAGTACAGGCCGACGAGGATGGCCAGGGTGAGCCGCTCCGAGAGCGCCCACTCCGGAAGCGCATGACGAGAGAGCATTGCATAGGATAGCGCCGCGGCGAAGCCAAGGAGCCCGAGGTAGGCGATCCGCGTGAGCGGTCCGAGCACCAAATGGTGCGATGTGCGCCGGTGTCGGAATACCAATGCGTACGGTATCCAAAGCCAGCGCAGCGGTCCCCAGCGGCGGGTCGAGTCACTGCTTGTTAGATCAAGGTCGGGGCTGAGAAACAGCATCGAGAAGACATATGCCGCCACGAACGCTTGAACCTCGAGAACCGTCGCGACGTGCCGCGTTACCGCAGCGGTTGCTCCCAGGCTGCAGAAGACAAGCAAAGCCCCTTCGATACGCAGATGCGTCTTCCCGGATGGCATCATCCCTCCAGGTGGACGATACGACCGGATGGGGGAAACGTTCAAACGGCTTGACGGCAGGGTAGTCGATGGATACAATCCGTTAGCAAGCTCATACTCAGAGTGCTAATCAACATCGACGGGAGGCGATAGGCGATGGCAATCAAGCCGTTGGGAAAGCGCGTTCTGGTCAA
>CAZAQL010000260.1:0-1801 GCA_964487295.1 uncultured bacterium
GCTCTTTCCAGCAGCAGCAAATCCGGGCCGGAGGCCCGGCTCAGAATCGTGTGGCTCCCGCTCTTGTCCTCCAACCTGTCCGCCGTAGTCTCGCACGAAGGCGGAAGCCTTCGGCGTCGGAGGATCGCGGGGCCACTTCACTGTGTCCGCCATTTCATCCGCCGTAGCTTCGACAAGCGAAGGCCGGAAGCCCTTCGGGCGACGGCGGAACGCCCGGAAACCGTGCTTCCGGCTCCGCCGGGACACCTCGCACCTTGGCCCGCCGTAGTCTTGCACGAAGGCGGCTGGTTCTCGGACTCCAGCTTCTTCACGCGCGCTCTGTCTCCTTCAATGAGTTCCACCAATAATTGGCGTGCTACCGCATGCTGAAGGTTCTCACCGACCGTTCCGCGAAGATGAAGTGGAGGATGAGCTGCCTGCCCTGACTTCGAGGCTCGCCGCGAAGGTCTGGGCGAAGAGAGGTTGCCATATCTGCGGCACTCCGTCAGTCGATGTTCTTCGTGAATGTGCAGCGAGGGTAGCCGCTGCATCCAAGGAAAGGCCCGAACTTCCCGTTGCGCTTGCGAAGTGTGCCTCCGCAATATGGGCACTGGTTCTCGCTTATTGCCGGCCGCGTTGGTGTTGGGCTTGTGCCCGAATTGGCGGTGCGCTCCGTGAGAGCCTTGCGGGCTTGTTCCAGCGCCTCGTAAAACCGCTTGATACGCGCATCGCATTTGACTTCCTCGGGAATGATTGGGCGTTTGAGCGTGATGTCGTTTAGCGAACGGCAGCGGCTGAGGGCCACATAGACCTGGCCGGAAGCAAAGGCCCCGCGGCCAAGATCGACGGCCACCTTCTCGAGCGTCTTGCCCTGACTTTTGTGTATCGTGACTGCCCAAGCGAGCATAAGGGGAAACTGAACATACCGGCCAATTACGGTTGGGACGATCTTGTCTTGCGCGTAGTCGTATTCGTACTTGAACGATTCCCATTTGACACGTTGGACATCATGCACCGTTCCGGGGTGATCCGTGATGAGCTCTACCTGGATTGAGTCATCCTGAAAACCTCGGACTTGGCCCAGCGTCCCGTTGACCCACCGTTTGTGCTCATCGTTCTTCGTGAACATGACCTGAGCCCCCTCCTTGAGGGCCAGGTCGAGCGGTGACGGAAGCTTGTCTTGTTCGACCCGGAACTTCCCTGTGATTTCGCCGCGATAATGGCGCTCCTCGGCGGGGAGCGCGCGAAGCTTTCGGATATTGATCTCATCTGCCGCAGCATTGGTGCAGGTCAAGGTAATCTGCGAATCTCCCGCTGCCCGCTCCCGATGGCACTCCGTATTGATTTCGGGGACTACCCGCGACAAGTCCTCGGCAACCCGGATCTTGTTCAGCAAGCCAGTGAAATGGCTGTCAGTCTGCCGAAAGATCTTGGTGAGCTCAACTGGAGCCATCTGACACGATGCAAGACTGGTCGAGCTGAAGAAATACGGGCTCGTGTATTTCCGCGCGAAGAGGATGCTCTCTTCCTGGCGCGTCACTACGGGTGGAAGCTGAAACAGGTCGCCGATGAGCAGGAGCTGCACACCTCCGAACGGGCGATTGGAGTACTGGCCGTTGGTCCGAAGGAACTTGTCCATGGCATCCATCAGATCCGCTCTGACCATGGACACTTCGTCCACAACGAGGATGTCCAGCTTCTTGTAGAGTCGCCGATCCTTTACCTCTTTGATGTCCTCGTCGTTAATGACGCGAGGTGGAAGGCGGAAGAACGAGTGAATGGTTACGCCCTTGGCGTTCAGGGCCGCGACCCCGGTCGGTGC
>CAZAQL010000261.1:0-1795 GCA_964487295.1 uncultured bacterium
CGTCAGGGAACGCGTCTCGCAGCGCGAACGCGCGAGCACGAACGAACAGCATGCGCTTCGGATGGTTCGACCACGGCCCCGACTTGCCCCATAGCCCCGCCTTCTTGGCGTCCGCCACGCTGAAGTCGCGACGCGTCACGCCTTCGATGTCGCGGCGCTCCACCTCGAACCACGCCGTGTAGCCGTCGTCGTACGGCTCGCCGTCATACCCGCTTCGGTGCGCCTTCACGAACCCGGACCGGAGGCACAACGCCATCGGGCCATCCCCGTAGAGGCTGGCGACGTTGTTGACGACCATCAGGTGCTTCAGGCTCGCGTTCGCGCCGAGGCCGACCTCTGCGCCGGCCATGAGCGCGATCATGACTTGCTCCGGCTTCTGCATGCCGCGCGGCGCCATGCCGGCCCGGTGGTACGCCACGGCCAGCGTCCAGGCGTCCGCCATCGTCGCGATCTGCGCGCCGGTCGTGCGACTGACCTGGATTTCGTCTAGGCGACTCTTCTGCTGCAGCTCGGTTCCAGTCGTGGTCACTTCGATCCTCCCTTGAATCGGAACGTGCGCCTGCCGCGCTTGTCGGGCGTGAACGTGAAGCTTCCGAAGGGCGTGACGCCTTGCTCGGCGTCGCCCATCGCGTCAAGAATCTCGGCCTTCAACAAGTCCTTCGCGTCGCGAATCAGCTTCTCTTGCTCCGCGATTTGCTCCCAACGGTCCGGGTAGTCCTCGGGAATCTCGACGGCCCGGCCGGGCTCGCGGCTGACTTCGCGAAGCGTCCCGATCGACGGAACCTCCTGCGGCTTGACGTCAGTCAGCACGTGGTCATTCCAGAACGTCAACGCGCGGTCCTCGATCTCGGCGATGAGGGCTTCGTGCCTCGGGATTTCGTAGACCCTGTGGCCGAGCCCGCCGCCGAGGAGGGCGCTGACGTAGGCGAGGTCCGCGCCGGTGACCAGAAGCGAGAATGAGACTTGCGCAAGGATGCGGAACGGGACTTGGTCCGTACCCTCTGATCCCCACTCGCTCGTGTCGAACATCGGATTGAACAGCCCCATCGCTTTGGCTTCCACCGGCCTCTCGGCGTCGACGAGCCAACCGTCCGTCTGCGCGGACAGGACTTCGGCACGGGTCCAGCGGAGGTTGAACTCGACGGGCTGCTCCAGCTGGTCCGCGACGATCTGCACGAGCGGCTGCTCGAGCCGATTCCCAAGGTCCGCCGGGCGCGAGTCCGTCTCGGTCAACTCCAGCCGGTTCGTCTTCGCCAACCAGACGTCCGTGATGTTGCGGTACGGGTCCACACCCAGGATCGCGGGGATGTCGCTGCTACCGACGTACGCGGTGCGCTGCCGAAGCTCGTCAATCGTGAGTGCCATCAGCGGAGCTCCTCGAACATCTCGACGTAGAACCGTTCGAGCTCGCGCCACACGCCGTCGCTACCCTCACGCAGCATGACCTCGTACACCCGTTCCGCCTCGAGGCTGCTGCCGTCGTAGTAGCAAGGCCCGTTGAGGACGTCGCACTCGTCCGTCAGAACGGTCTCGCCCTCGTACGTGGGTTTCGGAGAGTGGTACCCGAGGTCCGCCGGGAGTGGCAGCCACGTGATCTCGCGATGCATGCGGTCGTCGCGCGGGTCGGCCAGCCGCTCGTTGGTCACGTGCGGCAGGTGCCATGCGGTGTAGAGGACGAACTGGGTAGCGCCGAGCTCGCCCTTGAGGACCATGCGGAGGCCGCATGCCTTGACGCCGTGCCCAGTGGGTCGGTCGTCTCGGGCGGGCGTGATCGTGGTGTTGCGTTCCATCAGGC
>CAZAQL010000262.1:0-1790 GCA_964487295.1 uncultured bacterium
AAGGACAGAATCGAGAAGCTGATAAAGAAGCACTCGACCGAGTGCGATTACCTGGAGGTGCACGTTGAGGAGACCGACGAGTCGCGCGTGACCTTCAGCGGGAAGCGACTTGACGACCTCGGCAAGAGGACCGACTTCGGGGGCAACGTCAGGGCGCTGCACAATGGGGGTTGGGGGTTCGCTTCCTTCAACAGCCTGGACAGAATGGACGAGTTCGCGGGCTACGCGGTGGAGCAGGCCAGGCTGGTCGGCGACGGCAAGAGCGAGCTGGCCTCCGTGGAGGCATTGCGGGACGACGTGTCGCTGGCGCTCGAGCGTGATCCACGGGAGGTGCCGCTTTCCGATAAGGTCGATAAGATGCGGGCCTACAACGAGATGGCGCTCGAGAGCCACGACCTCGTGGTGAACACGAGCACCGTCTACTTCGACCGCGTGAGGACCCTGTGGTTCGCCAACAGCGAGGGCGGCCTGATCCGCCAGGAGAAGATGGACCTGGGCGGAGCGGTGAGGCCGATCGCGTCGCGCGGCGGCGACACCCAGATGTACAGCGCGTCCTTCGGATCGAGCAACGACTACGGCGCGGTCGACGGTCTGGAGGAAGAGGTCGCCGAGGCGGCGAAGATCGCCGTGCAGAAGCTGGATGCTCCCAAGGTCAAGGGGGGGACCTACTCGGTCATCCTCGATCCCAAGCTGGCCGGCGTCTTCATCCACGAGGCCTTCGGCCACCTGTCCGAGGGAGACAACGTCTACGAGGACAGGAAGCTCAGGGAGATCATGACCTTCGGGCGCGAGTTTGGCCGGCCGTTTCTGAATGTCTACGACACGGGTCTCGACGCGGGCGTCAGAGGGTATCTCGTCTATGACGACGAGGGAGTGAAGACGGAGAAGACGTACCTGATAAGGGAAGGGAAGCTCGTCGGGAGGCTTCACTCGAGAGAGACGGCAGGCAAGATGGGGGAGCGCCCGACCGGAAACGCCAGGTGCCTCGACTACCGCTACCCGCCCGTTCCCAGAATGAGGAACACGGTCATCGAGTCCGGCGATGTTCGCTTCGAGGACATGATCGCGGACATCGATCTCGGCGTCTACTGCATCTCGGCGCAGGGAGGGCAGACCAACGGCGAGATGTTCACGTTCTCTTCGGCCAACGCCTACATGATCCGCGACGGCAAGGTCGAGGAGATGGTGAGGGACGCGACGTTGACCGGCAACGTGTTCGAGACTCTGAAGAACATCGACGCGGTCGGAAACGACCTCGAGATGGCGGATGGGCCCGGAGGTTGCGGAAAGGCGGGCCAGTTCCCGCTGCCGGTGACGCACGGGAGTCCGCACATCAGGATCCGGAACGTAGTCATCGGAGGTGAGTAACGTGAAATCGATCATCGAAAGGGCCCAGTCCGGAGGAGCGTCCAGAAGCGAGGTATACGAGCTTCAGAGCATGAGCACGGAGGTCTCTTATGAGGCCAACAAGCTCAAGGGGGTGTCGCGGACCGAGGAGCGGGGCGTCGCGCTTAGGGTTGTGAAGGACGGGCGGCTGGGTTTCTCGACGAGCACGAAGCTAGACGACCCGGAAGCGATCGCGGAGGCGGCCCTGGCGACGGCGGAATTCGGAGAACGGACGACTTTCGAGTTCGCGGGCGAGGCCCGGATGCCGGACGTGCCGACATCGGACGAGAAGCTGGCAGGGCTCGGGCTGGACGACATGGTTGAGAGGCCGCGGAACGCAATCGCTCGACTGCTCGACTACGACGAGGAAGTGCTCTGCGACTCCGACACGGAGCGTAAGACGC
>CAZAQL010000263.1:0-1781 GCA_964487295.1 uncultured bacterium
TTCACATCGAACGTCGGGCTGGGCGGGCGCCCGGGACCCGACCGCAACGGAGCCGGTCGCTCCAGGATGATATCGTGGTCGGCCAAGAGCTCGAGCGCGGGCTCCATCTCCCTCGGTGAACGGAACACGGCTCTGCTCGCGCGGTAAGCGTCGCGCGCCGAGAAGCTCTCAGCGCCGGTCCGCTCGATCCACGCGAGGATGTGCCGTGCTCCCTTCGCGACGGGGTCGGACTCCATCATGTCGAAGGCGGTCCGCGCGTGAGCGACGAGGAAGTCGGCGATGCGCATGGCGCGACGCATCTCGTCTTCCCCGATGGGCTCAAGATGCCCGTCCAGGGCATCTCGAGGACGGTCGGCCAGGTGGAGCAGCCCGGCGAGCCGTATGACCGTGCCTGCGAGCTTGTTTCCCCAGTCCGCGACGCTCTCGAGCTCTCCGGACGGTCCCAGGCTCGGCTCGACCCTCCTCTTGAACTCGACCAGAAGCGAGTACGCCCTCTTGCTGAGTGGGATCATCCGGGGACTCACCTCCCCCAGCTCCTCCTTCTCTGCGGGAACCTCGAGAAGCGAGGTCACTGCTTCTTCGTAGGCCGCCCGAATGCCCTCAGGAAGAGGTGGCGAGTCCGCCTCTCGGCTCCCCACCATGCTCTTCGGAATGGCCCACAGGAACCTCGCGAGGAGGCCTCGACCACGGAAGCCCTTCTTGTCCTTGAGCGCTGTGATGACGTCATGCTGCACGGTGAGACCAATCGTGATGGCCGGGTTCTGGACCGATCCGCCCTCGCGCCCGATGCGGTCCGTGGAGATCGGGCTCCCGCTGTGTCCTTTGAGGTAGATGTCGAGGTTGGGGACGTTGTCCGAGTAGCGACCGCCCATGAGCTCGAAGGGACCGCCCTCGTCGGACATGATCGCAATGCGACCGCCCTGCTGACGCAGGACGACCTCGAGCGACTCGGCCGTCACGTCGTCCAGAACGAGCCTGAGGGGCACCGGGATCTGTCTGCCGCTCTGCTCGAACACGGCCTCATCGACGAGGTTCAGGAGCTTCGCGTGCTCCGCCGGGTCGGCCGTCTTCGCTGCCCGCGCCTTGAGCTGCTCGATCCGCTTCTCGCCGATGTCGGCACGGGCCGTGGCGATTCGGATCTCAGGCTCTCGGCGGCGACGCTCCTCGGCCACGAAGCGTGCCACCGGCCTGATGGCGACCGTGAAGGCCGGGGTCTTGGACTCGCCGGGCTTCAAGGCCACGGCGACGTAGAGGTTGAGGGGCTCAGGCCAGTCGGAGCGCACACTCACGAAGTACTTCTTGGCAGTGCAGAGCGACAGAACGGCGAAGGCGAGCATCGCGGGGAGATCCACGGGGCACTGCAGGGCATCGGCGAGAGCGACCACCCAGTTGCCTAGCCAGTCAGGGAGGGTGTCGACCGGAAACGTCGGGACGTTTGCCGTGGGTCCGATCGAGATCGGCTCGCCCCAGTCCGGTGCGTCTTTCTCCTCAACGTCCGCCGAGCAAGAACCGACGCGCTCCGCGTCAGCGAACGGGTCGTCCGGCAGGGTTCCCGCGAGGTAGCGATCGTTGTCATCTTCTGCTTCGGGCTTTCCATCGCCCGGCCTGCTTCGGAAGATCTCGCAACGTTCAAGGAGGGTGTCGACGATCTGGCGCGCGTATGCCTCACCCGCCTGATCAGCGTGAGTCCGGATGACGACCTCGGCCCCTCTGGGAACGCGGTCGGCGATCGCCTGGCACCACGCGCCTGCCTCGATGCTGAAGCAGGCTTGAGCGGTCGG
>CAZAQL010000264.1:0-1777 GCA_964487295.1 uncultured bacterium
CGTGCAGGCCGCCTCGTCCCTTGGCACAACTTGGATCGCCGGCCCGATATACCAGGGTCGTAAGTCACATACTGACAACAACTTGACCTTGTAGCTCAGGTGGGTAGAGCGACTACCTCCTAAGCGCGCCAGCGGCGTTCATGGGTGTGCAGATACGTGCAACGGCGCGGTTCATGCGGGCCCACCGGTGTGCCCGGCTGCATCAGCGTCTGCGCAGTTCTTGACACACCTCTGGAGCCCACAGTGGGGCATAACGGAGGCTGCACGCGAGAGGCCTGTCCGTCGTTGACCCTGGCCGCCGCTCCGGGGTAAGTTCGTGCGTATGGATGGGCGTGACCTAGGCTGTCTTATGCGAAGCCCTCCGGCCCCAGACGTTGGTGGGATCTCCACAAAGGACGTCAACGTGAGGACTGACCATCAGAGCCTCGATGCGGTTCTCGAAGCCCTGCGTTCCCTCTTACCTGGACTGCGGGAGCGCTACGACGTGGACACTCTTGAAGTGTTCGGGTCTCGGGTCCGGGACGATGCAGACGCCGAAAGTGATATCGACGTCCTGGTGACGTTCACCGAGACCCCGGACCTGCTGGCGTTCATTGCTCTGGAAGACGAACTCTCGGCCAAGCTCGGCGCCCGGGTCGACCTCGTCATGCGTCGGTCGTTGAAGCCGCGCCTGCGCGACCGCATCTTGTCCGAGGCCGTTCCGGTTTGACGGCTGGACGAGATCCCATCGATGCTGTCGAAGACATCCTTCGCAATCTTCATCTCGCTCGGGAGTTCGTCGGAGACGCCCTGACTGTGGACGAGCTCGAGCGCGACACCAAGACGCTCTACTCGCTGGTCCGGGCCCTCGAAGTCGTCGGAGAGGCCACGAAGCGCGTGCCGTCTTCGGTACGAGCCATCGACTCTACGATCCCATGGAAGGAGATGGCGGGGATGCGCGATAGGCTTATCCACGACTATGAGAACGTCGACGTCGAGCTCCTGCTCATCACGGTGCGACGGCGTATCCCGAAGGTGGAGCCACGTGTTCGGGCGCTGCTGGACCGTCTCGTAGGCGATTCCGAGCACTCCTAGCCGGGGGAGTGAGCTTCTGGTCAGCCTCGTCCTTCAGCGGCTTCCGGGTTCCCCGCCGCTTGCCAACGCGCCTCCTCGTTGACCCGGCATGGTGATCGGCCCAAGTTTCCAGGCTGGTCCAAGGTAGGGCGGTTGCCCATCCGTGGCGTGTCAGCAGAGCTCCCCCTGTTCGTTCCTTGGGGATGGCAGCGACCCGTGTTCTGGCACAACTTGGAAGAGGGACGCTCAGGTGTATGGGTTTAAGGTGTTTTCTGACAACAACCTGCCCTCGTAGCTCAGGTGGATAGAGCGACTGCCTCCTAAGCAGTAGGTCCCGCGTTCGAGTCGCGGCGAGGGCACTTCCGACGGCGCCGCAGGAGCTTCCAGCCCGGCGGCGCCGTCGTGTTTTCTCCGGGGCCGGCTTCCCGTGGGGCCCGATCTCGGTAGCTTGGAAATGGCCGCTCGCGCGACGCACCCGATCGACGAAGGACTTCCTTGGGCAAGCTGATCCTCTGGCTGATGGGCCTCCTGATCGCCATCGTGACCATGAACGTGACGGTCTTCCTTGGCCTCACGGCCGTGTTCGGCTTCGTGGCCGGCGCCCGGCGGATGTGGCGCAAGATCGACCAGGTGCGGGAGCTGGTGGCCGGCGACCCGGACGAGGTGCCGGACGGGACCCAGCGGGACGCCTGAGCCCCGGTTGAGCTCCGTCGCCGGCTTCGCT
>CAZAQL010000265.1:0-1752 GCA_964487295.1 uncultured bacterium
ATCTGCTCGTGCACACTCGAGGCGACGAGGAACAGACCAAGGATCTCATGAACTGGCTTGAGGGATGGGGACGCTGCCTGAGTGAGATGAACTACCTGAGGACCGGGTACCGCACCGAGTCTCTCCTCGACGTGCATCTCGTGACCGACGAGGACATCGAGAACCGCACGAGCTACGCTTCGAAGATCGGCGCCGTCACCGACGCCGCACGCGAGCTGCTGCTCGGACAGGGCTAGGCCGCTTGCGGATCTGCGGCTCCGTCGTCGTCAGGCGCCGGCCGCCAGAAGCTCTCTCGTCGCCGACTCGGGATCGTCCGGGTCGAACCGGACGAGCGCGAGCTCGGGTCCATCGTGACCCGCCGAGAACATGTGTGTCCGCCCGATGGAGTCGCGCCACGCGCCCGTGAGCCGGGTCGACTCGTGGACGTGTCCGTGCAGCGTGACGAGCGGCTGCCGCGACTCGATGAATCGGCGGACGGCGATGCTGCCGACGTGAACATCGAGCGGCGCATGGTCGACCATTCTGCCGTCGAGCGCCGCGCGGTCGAGCGCGGTCTGGTACGGTGGCGTGTGGAAGAGAAGCACCGCACGCCCGAGGTCGTCTGAACCAACGAGCCGGGCGAGATCCTCCTGGATGGTCGCGTGGCGGATCACATGCGGCTCGACGGGGACCGTCCGCCGCCCATCCTCCGGGGAGATTCCTCCGGGGTCGACGAAGCGCGATACGTCGTAACGCTCCCAGTCCTTGAGCGCGAACGGGGTCGGCGGCACGTGCGCGTACCCGTACACGACGATGTCGCCGACCTCGATGCGGCGGCCGTGCGCGTAGCGCAGGAGACCCTGCGCCTCAAGATCGAGCATCTCCGCCTCATACGCCCTCGGATCGTCGTTGCCAAGGATCGCGAGAACCTCGGGGCGGTCCTCTCCGAGCTCATCCCGAACGCGCGACAGCTCCACGGCAAGGAAGCCCGAGACGAACTCGCCCGCGGGAACACCGTCCGGCGTCGAGAAGGGCATCGGGAGAAGGTCGCCACCCAGAAGCACCAGATCCGGGCGCTCCTCGAGGATCGCCCGGACGAGGCTCCGGTAGCGGCCCATGCTCCCATGGAGATCGGAGACGAAGAGGGCGCGCACGGCCTACTCCTCCCGTGGTTGCGCCTCGAGCAGCGAGCGGACGAGCGCCTCGGCGTCCGCCCGCAACGCCGGTTCGAGCGCTGCGGCCGTTCTGGCGTGTTCGATCGCGGGATCTCTGAGGTCGGGCTTCGCCGCCAGGAAGATGGCGAGGTTCCAGTGAGTGAACGCATCCCGAGGGTCGAGCCTGAGCGACTGCTCGAGCGCGGCGACCGCCAGGTACGCGTCCTGCGTCATGATGCCGAGACGTGCGAGGTTGTCCCACGCCGGCTTGAGATCGGGATCCTCCTCGGTTGCGCGGAGGAGGGTCTCGCGCGCCTGCTCGAGGCGGTCGGTCTGCATGTACACAAGGCCGAGGTTGCTCTGCGCCGAGGCGAGATGCGGGTTGATCTCGCGCGCCTTGAGGAGCATGCGCTCCGCCTCGTAGTGCCGTCCCATCCGCGAGAGCACGGACCCGAGGCTGTTGTACGCCAGGTCGAACTCGGGGCTCTCCTCGATGGCGAGCCGGTAGTAGCGAGCCGCCTCTTCGTACTCCCCCGCCTCGCGGTGGACCTGCGCGATGGTCGCGTACTGCGGCCCGAGAGAGAAATCGACCAGCGGGAGGTTCACGACGACGAGCGCG
>CAZAQL010000266.1:0-1752 GCA_964487295.1 uncultured bacterium
GGCGGGTTCGTCATCGTCTCGGCCGACGACCCCGGCATGCACTCCTCCCAGAACGAGCAGGACAACCGCTACTACGCCAGGTTCGCCAAGATCCCGCTCGTCGAGCCATCCGACTCGCAGGAGGCGAAGGACTACGTGGGCGAGGCGATGCGCATCTCCGAGGAGTTCGGCACGCCGGTCCTCATGCGTCTCACGACACGCATCTCGCACGCCAAGAGCCCGGTCAAGCTTGGGGAGCGCGAGGAGGTCCCACGCAAGGAGTACGTGAAGGACACGTCGCGCAGGGTGGTCATCCCGGCGCACGCGCGCAAGCTCCACGTCAAGGTCGAGGAGCGACTGGAGCGCCTGCGCGAATTCGCCGAGGAGTCCCCGCTGAACCGCGTTGAAGAGGGAGACCCCTCGGTAGGCGTGATCTCGAGCGGGATCTCCTACCAGTACGCTCGCGACGCGTTCCCCGAGGCCACGTTCCTCAAGCTCGGGATGTCGTTCCCCTTCCCCGTCTCGCTGGCCCGCAGGTTCTGCGAGCGATTCGAGAAGGTCTACGTCGTCGAGGAGAACGAACCCTTCATAGAGGAGCACCTCCGTGTCGCCGGCATCACGAACGTCGTCGGCAAGGAGCACGTGCCGCTCTGCGGCGAGCTCAACCAGGGGCTCGTGCGGGACTGCCTGTGCGACGCGGACGCGGCGGAGGCACGGTCCGAACGTGCGCCCGCGGCACCCAGACCTCCGGTGCTCTGCCCGGGCTGTCCTCACAGGAGCACGTTCTTCTGCCTGAACCGCGCGGGCATCGGCGCTACGTCCGACATCGGCTGCTACACGCTGGGCGTCATGCCTCCGCTCGCCGGGCTCGACACGTGCATCTGCATGGGCGCCTCGGTCGGGAACGCGCTCGGCTTTGAGAAGGCGATCGGACGCGAGTTCGCCAAGAAGATGGTCGCGGTCATCGGCGACTCGACGTTCGTGCACTCGGGCATGACCGGTCTGGCCGACATCGCCTACAACAGGGGCGCGACCACGGTCATCATCGTCGACAACTCGACGACCGCGATGACGGGCCACCAGCATCACCCCGGAACGGGCATGACCCTAATGGGCGAGCCGACGGTCAAGCTGGACTACGTCAAGCTGGCCAGGAGCATGGGCGTAGAGGACGCGAGGCGCGTCGATGCGTTCGACATGGCCGCTGTGAAGGAAGCCATCAAAGAAGCCACGGAGAACGACGCCCCGTCCCTCCTCGTCATGGAAGGCGCGTGCGCCCTTCAGAGCAGGAAGGACTGGGGCGAGCCGTTCAAGGTCGATGCCGAGACGTGCACGGCGTGCGGGTTGTGCCTCAAGCTGGGGTGCCCCGCGATCGGCAGAGACGCGGACGGAAAGGCCGAGATCAGCAAGCTCTTCTGCGTCGGGGACGCCTGCGGGATGTGCGCCCAGATCTGCCCGGTCGGAGCCATATCGGCCGGCGAGTGACGGGAGGCGTCACGGCGGCCCGGGGTATCGCCACTCTCACATCTGCCCGCCGGCGAGTGACGGGAGCCGTCCCGGCGGAGCGAACTCCGGCCATGGCCGCATCTCCCGCGCGGCCGCGGGAAGACGGGCGACCCGTCCGACGAGACACACGGCATTCGGAACCGAAACGCGACAGCGCACGAGGAGGCGCGTGACATGCCCGAGAAGACCACCAACGTGTTCATATGCGGAGTCGGAGGACAGGGTATCCTCCTGGCGAGCGAGATCCTCTCCGAGGTAGCCCTCTCC
>CAZAQL010000267.1:0-1747 GCA_964487295.1 uncultured bacterium
AGGCGGCGCGGAGCCCATCTTCCCTGCTGCACGTGGGAACCGGATCGCCCCCGAGGCCGAAGAAGTCCTGGAGCGCCTTGCGCAACTCGGAGAGCTGGGTTGTCAACGCCGAGAAGCTCCCGAAGCGGAGCGACCTCCAGTCGTCAATGGTCCCGGCCTCCGCGCACAGCTCGACGAGGATCTCCCATTTCTTCGTGCGCTTCCGGGACTTCTTGCTGGCCATGCCCAGGTCTGCGGGCGTGCATCGACGTGTCGCATGGCCGGGTGTCCTCACGACGACCGTATCCTCGTCGCCTCCGTAGAAGATCTCGATCTGGTTCCAGCGGGTCCCGGCCGGGACCTGCATCGGTGCTGCCCCGGCGTCCCTCTCGGCGCGACCGGGCAAGGCGACAGGTGCCTGCGGCGCCGGCGGCCCGAGACCGAGGACGGCCGGCCCCACCGGTACCGGGGACTCTCCATCGATCCGCGCCATCTGCCGGAGCGTGCGCTGGAAACGACCGGAGTCGTCTCCCAGCGCCAGGTCGGCGAGCCGGAAGTGCTTCGCTCCCTTTGGGAGCCGCCGCAAGAAGTCGCGGTCGTTGCCCACGACGAAGACGAGCGAGTCCCGGCGTGCGTACTTCTCATCGAACACCGCCGAGTCGTAGCATGCATCCACGTAGCAGACCTGCAGCTCACCGTTCTCCAGTGGCATCCGGAACAGCCCGTTCGGGTGCTCCGTGGTCTCCAAGCCCAGGGGCTTCATCTGGTCCAGCAGGAAGGTCCGAATCCGACCCAAGTCCGGCGTGAGCCGTATGGCGCTCGTCAGGCGCTTCTTCGAGGGGAAGAGCACCCGGCCGCAGTCAGGGCAGTGGTACTCGTGGTCGTCCTCGTGAAGAGCCGTCGAGAGGTACGTCTTGCCGGTGCAGGTCTTGTCCTTGAGGTAGCGCTGATCGGGGTCGAGCGGGTTCACGCAGCGGACGTACTGTGCCTCTTCCAGGCTGAGCAACCCTCGCGCGGCGAGCTGGCGGGCGGCGCGTTCGCGCTCACCGCCCGGGAGGTCGATGACGAGCCGGCGCTTGAACAGCCCCCTGAGGGGGTCACCTGGCATACCGCTTCTCCGTCGAGAGGACGGTGATCTCGAAGTCGTCCTCCATCATCTTCTCGAACTCGCGCCGCTCCTTTCCGTTCAGCGGCTGGTCGGCGTACCGCACGATGAAGGCCTCGCCATCCTTGTCTTCGGGCTCGAAGATCATCTTCACGCGCTTCTTGAACCTGTGGACCTTGATGCTATCGACGTCCACGACATCTTCGAAAGGGTCACCGAAAGCCAACGTGAACTGCTGCACGGCAGGGGCAAGCGACTCGTTGTCCTGGTCGTTGAGGCGGAGCTGAGGTCCGCCGTCGAGGCCGCAGTTCGAGGCGGTCACCTCGACCAGCGGCAGCGTCTCGGGATCCGCCAGCAGCGAGTGCAGGAACTCGCTGACCTTGCCCGCGGTGGTGACGATCGACTCGTTGTCGTATTCCACCTCTGTGTCGAAGAAGACGCCGGCGATCCGGTTTGCCAGCATAAGGGGCGTGTCCGGTGACACGGAGCAGATGAGGACGCGCCGCAGGTCGGGCTCGAACTCGAGCACTATCCACTCGCGCTCGAACCCGAAGATGTTCTTCGCGCCGTGCGAGACGAAGCCGGGCTTCATGTCCCGCTTGATGAAGAGCTGGTAGCTGCCGCCGTTGTGGAGCACGGCGGCGCAGTGGCTCTGCCGAAGGG
>CAZAQL010000268.1:0-1732 GCA_964487295.1 uncultured bacterium
AGCTTTCCTCGTCTGAAGGAGCGGCTGAATCAGTACGGCGGCACTCTCTCGGGCGGTGAGCAGCAGATGTTGGCCATGGGCCGCGCGCTGATGTCTGAGCCGGAGCTGCTCCTCTTGGACGAGCCGTCGATGGGGCTGGCGCCGTTCCTGGTCGATGAGATCTTCGCCATTATCGAGGAGCTGAACTCGCAGGGCACGACGATCCTGCTGGTGGAGCAGAACGCGCAGATGGCGCTCTCTATCGCGGATCGGGCGTACGTGTTGGAGACGGGCCGCTTCGTGCTGGAGGGTCCGGCGAAGGAGGTGGCGGCGAACCCGGAGGTGAAGGAGGCTTACCTCGGCGCTTAGACGAGCGAACGGCGTGACACAGAGATTCACAGAGAACCACAGAGAGACACAGAGCTTTCTGTGGTTTTTTCTTTCTCTGTGCTTCTCCGTGGTCCTCTGTGTGACTTCTTTCTAGAACCCCTCCAGGCGGCTGAGGTCGACGATGCCTTCGGCCAGGGCCGCGATGCGCTGGAGCTGGGCCAGGCGGTTCTTCCGCACCGCCTCGTCCTCCGCCATCACCAGCACACCCGACTCGCGCTCGAAGTAGGCGTCAATGACGTCGACCAGGGGCAGGAAGGCCGTCAAGAACTCGTCGACGGAGCTCTCCGGCGTCACCTTCAGCCTGGCGTCGCGGTAGGCTTCGTATAGCCCTTCTTCGGCGGTCTCCTCGAAGAGCTCCGGATCGAGCTCGAACGTCTCCTCGTAATCCCGTGTGATCCGCACGCAGCGGGAATAGTTGTCGAGAATCAAGTCCCAGGGATGGCGTTCATCCCCGTCTTCGCGGCCTATCCACTCGGACAGCTCCTCGACCCCCACGCGCGCCCGGTAGGGATCGTGCCCGCGCTCGGACAGCACGGCATCGACCACGTCGTACCGGTACCCCTCGTCACGGAGATACCCGCGCAGCCGCTCTACCACGAACTCGAGCGCGGCGGAAATCGCCTCGTCAGACGCCTCGACCGGTAGCCGGGCCGCCGCCTCCTCCAGCCCCCGGCGCACGGAGAAGGACATCTCATTGGCCAGCAGGTTCTGGACGATGCCCAGGGCGTCCCGCCGGAGTCCGTAGGGGTCGGCCGAGCCCGTTGGGATGAGGTCGATGGCGAAGAGGCCAGCCAGGCTGTCGAGCCGGTCGGTGAGCCCGACGGCGAGGCCGATGGTCGACTCGGGCAGCTCATCGTCCGCCGAGCGGGGTAGATAGTGCTCATAGATCGCCCGGGCTACCTCGGGATCCTCACCGGACCGGAGCGCATACTCGCGCCCCATCACGCCCTGGAGGCTGGTGTGCTCCACCACCATCTGCGTGGCCAGATCTGCCTTGGCCAGATGGGCCGCGCGCTCCGCCAGTTCGATCTCGTGCTCATTGAGTCCCACCCTGGGTGCGATCTGCGGCACGAGCTCCTCCAGACGATGGGTCTTATCGAGCACCGACCCTAGCTTCTCCTGGAAGGTCAGCGTGTCGAGCCGCGGGAGGAAGTCCTCCAGGGGCTGGGCCGTGTCCTCCTCGTAGAAGAACTCGGCGTCGGCGAAGCGGGCGCGGATAACCTCCTCGTTCCCGTGGCGGACGATGTCCAGGTGCTCCTCGCCCCCGTTCCGCACCGCCACGAAGTAAGGCCGCATAGCGCCCTCTTCGTCCACCAGTGGGAACGTGCGCTGGTGCTTCTTCATCACCGCGATGAGGACCTGG
>CAZAQL010000269.1:0-1717 GCA_964487295.1 uncultured bacterium
CCCGACCACCGCCTCGAACGCCGTCCAGAGATTGCCGAGCATGAGCGACGTGGGATTCCATCCCCTGCTCGAGGCCCGGACGCGGTAGTTCTCCCACTCTCCGGCGTACCGGGCGTCTTCCTCGAAGCGCTCGACGGTGATGTCGACTTTCGGGTCGCCGAGCTGCGAGGGGAGCGTGTTGGCCATCGCTTCCCATGACTGCGCCTTGGTCTCCACCAGAATCGAGATGATCGCCGCCGCCGCGTTGAGCGGCGGGTAGGGGACCAGCGATGCCGCAGTCACGGCCGTCTGCACATTCTCGTAGCCCTCCGAGGCGAGCATCTGGCGGGCGTACTCCGCCGTTCTCATGTAGAAATTCAGCGCCTTCGGATTGTCGCCGAACCGCACGCTCAGCGGAGCGGGGCAGAGAGCAGCGCGCCGGGTCCGTGTCGTCGTTCCCGCCCGTGGAACGAGCGCACCGGGCATCGCGTCGGAGGCGGGGCCGAACTCATGCTCGAAGTCCGCCGACCCGATCGCGTCTACCTGCTCGGTCCCGCGTCGCAGGAGATCGACATAGCCGGCCTCGGCCAGGAGGGCATCGGCGATGGCGAGGCCCTCACGCATTTGCCGGGCTTCCTCGGTGTTCCCCTCCAGAACGTTGCGCAGCGAGTACGCATACTCCTCGTCTTCCAGGAGGGTCCAGCCGACGGCGGAGCCCCAGAGGGGTGTCGGGATCTCGTCCGGCAACGCGGTGGCGAGGTTCGCAGGGTCGACGCCGAAGAGCTCGGCGTGGCGTGTCAGAAGCGTCGAGCTCAGGTCGACGGCGTCTCGGGTCGCACCCTCGTGCGCGTCGAGCGGTTCGAGCTCGAGCTCGGCCGTGTCGGGACACTCGAACCCATCCCCGACGACGCGGATGTCGACCGCTCCCCCGCCGGTGCCGGTGGGGTGGATCGGAGCCGTGAGTGTCCAACCGTCCTCGGCGGACCCGCCCACTCTCGTGTAGTAGGGCGAATCGAGCGATGCCTCGGTGACCTGTGCGGTGACGAACTCCGGCGCTTCGCCGTCGAACTCGAGTCCCAGATCGATCGATTCGAATGGACGCGCTTTCGCCGAAGCGAGCTCCATCGAAGTGCATTCGAAGGTGGGCGAATCGTCGTCCGAGTCTGTGTCGGGGCCGGCTCCGCAGGGACCCGCACAGCTCGCGACCAGCAAAAGAGTTGCCGCAGCGATGGCGCTCCGGCGGGACGTTCGACGAGCGCTACTGAATCGAAACATCGCGGGATCGGGGGCTTGATTCGCCGGATTGCCGGGTTTCGATCCTCTCGGTCGCTCCGATGGCAGTCAAGTGGATGGCGAGGTCCCGCTCACAGGCAGATCGCTCGTCGTCGGCATCGAGCTCTCCGTCTGCAGTCGCCCGAAACGTCCGGGACACTGCGATCAAGCCAGTCCAGATTGGGGAGCCCAGCGGAGGGGAAAATGAATCCTGCACCGGAAAAGCGGCCCCACCCTTCCGAGGCCCGCATACCATGCGGCCCTCGAGAGCTCCGTCGAACTTTTCTCGGCCTTTCTCGCAACGAGAGGGGTCGTTCGGCCGATTACGTTAGTAGAACCATCTGGTTGCCTTCGACGAGGCAGCCGCCCGCTCGGCCACGCGCCGTCACCCGCCTGCGCTCGCTCGCCGGCGGTGTTACGGCCCGCGTAAAGCACGGGGCGATTTTTCCGTTCGTCCCGGAATCCA
>CAZAQL010000270.1:0-1711 GCA_964487295.1 uncultured bacterium
CGATGCGTTCGATGCGATGCTGTCCGATCGCCCCTACAGAAAGGGCCTCAGCGTCGACGAAGCAGTTGCGGAACTCGAAAACGGTCGAGGCACCGAGTTCGACCCAGCCGTTGTGGACGCGTTCCTCCAGTTGATTCGCAAGGGAGAAGTCGACACCAGTCACAGTCCCCTCCAGTCACGCTAGCACCCAGGGCCCGCACACCGAGGGGGTGTGGATGAGGACTTCCCATGCTGTTGCGTCAGAAGAGGCGCGAGATGGACGGCAGGCAACTCAGTCATGCCCGCTGCTGAGCCGCGTGAGCCTGGCCGGGTTCGCTGAGCAGCTTGCCGCTCTCGCAGGTGTTCCCTCCTCAGATCTCTCCTTAGTCATAGGCGATGTGTGCGCTGGCAAGAGTACGCTCGCCGTGTACCTCGAGCGTGAGGCACGCCGCATGGGCGCGTCCTTCTACGCAGCCCCCGTGTCACGTGGATGGAACGGGCATGACGCCCTCTTGGATGACCTGGCGCTCCTTCGGTCTCACGCCTGTGGAGGAGGTGGGTCAGGCGGCTCGCCAGCCCGAAGCTCTCGACGCCTCATGCGGGACTCTGAGGACGGACTATCCGAGTATTCGCATGGAGGAGCGAGTCCACTCGTCTTCTTCGTGGATGACCTCGATAGGCTGCACGAGGTGGACCAGAGGCAGCTGCTCGCGCTCGTTCGGCTTGCGCGCGACCATGGCGCCAACGTCTCCGTTGTCGGGACCGCACGTTCGATACCTCAGGCACTGCTCACTGTGGAAGACGTGCGCCTAACGTCACACCGCCTTCCTGGGGATTCGGACCCGGACGAGCCGCTGAACGTTCTGGCACACGAACTTGGGCCTCTGAAACTGGATGAGACTCGGAACCTGTTGCATCTCCACAGTGGCAAGGGTTCGTCTCGTGATGACGTGATCCGAGTTCACGTTGCGACAGGAGGTAACCCACTGCTCGTGGCCGAGGCTGCTCATGATCCTGAGTTCGCTCGCATGGCTCGGGAGTCCCTACAGAGAGAAGGTCAACCAAGTGCGCAAGACCTGCTCGAGGCGTTGGCGAGCCACAAGAGTCAAGCGCTAGAAGCTGATACCAGTCTGCTTCTGCACCTCGTGCACCTCAGTTGCGGAGCGGGAGTGGACGTACTCGCCAAGGCCGCTGGCCTCAGCGAGCTCGCTGCCTCAGACGCGCTCCTCCGCCTGAAGAAACGGCGTTTGGTCCGGCGGGATCTCGCTGACCGAGTGTTCGTGCTTCATGACTCGAGCATCTCCTCGCATGTGCAGCGAAACATCACGGCAGCGGAACGTAGGCAGTGTCACGCACGCCTCGCACGGGCGTATCTCTCCTGCGACGATGAGTCCGGCATTGGCAGCGGTGTCTTCGCAGTCAGGCATTGGGCCGAGTCCGGTGAGGTGCGGAGAGCAACCAATCTGGCGTGCGAGGTTCTTCCGGACGTCATCGAGGGCCGGCGGCACGCAGTCGCGGAGACGCTCCTGGGCACCATAGAGCGCGCCGCGCTCGACGGAGATGCGCATGCATGCGATCTGGCAGCGGCTGCGAACTCCGCGGCGAGCCGGGCATGGACAGGTGGCAACGCGGACCTCACACTCCGCCTGAGCACGATTGGTCTCCACGCGTTGGACGCCAGCGATGCTCCGCAAGAGGAGCTTGAGCTCGAGCTCCTCTGGAATCGGGCCCG
>CAZAQL010000271.1:0-1697 GCA_964487295.1 uncultured bacterium
TGGCTGAGATGGCCGACGCCGGGCCGGATGAGCGCCGTGCCGCCTTCCGGACCATCGTCGCGCTGGCGACGCCTGAGGGAGAGGTCGAGCTCGTCGAGGGCCGGATGGACGGCGAGATCCTCACCGAACCCGCAGGCGAGGGAGGCTTCGGGTACGACCCCCTTTTCCGGCCCGAGGGGACCGACAGGAGCTTCGCCGAGATGTCTCCGGCCGAGAAGAACGCCATCAGTCACCGCGGGAGGGCCGTCCGGGCCGCCCGCGAGATGGTGCTCAGGCTCCTCGAGCGACGTCGCTGAAGCCACGCGGAGGCTCATCGCCCGGCGCTCCGGCGGGTACCCAGGTTCCCCCAGGGTCAGTGCTCGGAACTCCTCGCAGGACGCGCGTTCCCGCCGCATTCGCGTCAATACCAGCGAACCTGTGCGCGTCGCGTAAGTAATTTCCCCGTAGCATCTTAGAAGAAATTCTCGGCTCATTTGCGTTCCCGCTTGCCGGGTCCGGGGGCCCGTGCTAGAATACGTCACGCAGGCGCTCGGTGGCCTGCTCAACAGTGGATCCGACTTGGCTCTCCCCTCCACGCACGAGGGTCAAGTCAACGCCGTGGCCGCGAGCCTCCCATTGGGTCGCGGCCACGTGCATATCGTTCGACCAGGTCCTCGGACGTCGGCCCGCGTGGTGATGGCGGAACCCGGGTCGTGAGGCGGGCGAGCTTGACACCGCCTGGGAGCCTTCCTATCATAGAGGTTCGAAACAGGGCGGGGCGTGGCGCAGCCCGGTTAGCGCGCCTGCTTTGGGAGCAGGAAGTCGGAGGTTCGAATCCTCTCGCCCCGACCACGCGCGCGCCTGTAGCTCAGTTTGGATAGAGCAACGGACTTCTAATCCGTAGGTCGCTGGTTCAAATCCAGCCAGGCGTACCATATATCACGGTGGAAGTAGCTCAGTTGGTAGAGCCCTGGATTGTGGTTCCAGTTGTCGCGGGTTCGAATCCCGTCTTCCACCCCACCACATTCACCGGCCGCGCGCCGGGCGAAGTTGCGGCAGGCGCCGACGCGTGGTAAGCTCCCTTGAGCGTCGCGACGACGCGCGAACACCCCGGGAGGCGACCCCCTCGAAGCCCCGTGCATTCGTGAAGAGGGCCCGGGGGATGAACGGGCCCGTTGGACCCCGAGGAAAGGACGACGTATGGCAGGCAGAGGAGTCAACAAGGTCATCCTGATCGGGAACCTGGGGAGCGACCCCGAGGTGCGGCAGACTCCCAGCGGGACCTCGGTGACGACGTTCAGCATCGCCACCAACGAGACCTGGAACGACCGCGAAGGCAACCGCCAGGAGCACACGGAGTGGCACCGCATCGTGGCATGGGGGAAGCTCGCCGAGATCTGCGGCGAGTACCTCTCGAAGGGACGCCAGGTCTACATCGAGGGACGGCTCCGCACGCGGACCTGGGAGGACAAGCAGGGCCAGCAGCAGAGAACGACGGAGATCAAGGCCGACGACATGCAGATGCTCGGGAGCCGCGACAGCTCGGGAGGCGGCGGCGGTCAGCAGAACCGCACGCCCGAGTTCGCGACCGAGAGCGTCAGCATGGACGACGATGATCTGCCGTTCTAGGCACGCACACGTGCCCTGACGCGGTCCACCGACAAGAAGCGCCCCTAGCTCAACTAGGCAGAGCAACTGACTCTTAATCAGTAGGTTGA
>CAZAQL010000272.1:0-1682 GCA_964487295.1 uncultured bacterium
CGCCGCGACCGGGGTGACCGATGGGGAACTCCGGCGCGGCGTGGACTACTTCGGCAGGGGCGCGGTAACCGAGAGCCTGGTCGTCCGTGGGTTGACCGGAACCGTGCGCCATGTGCGGGCCGTGCACCAATTGGAGAAGATCAAGCGCATCAGCGGCGTCGAGTACTGACGCGATCTTCGCGCCCGTCTTCGAGTACGGTATCAGCCCTCAGCTCAGATCCCTCTCCCCCCGGGAGAGGTGAGGGGGACGATCGGGGCTTCCGACTGGACGGATACGACACCCCCACCCGGCCTCCCCCTCAGCGACGGGGGAGGAGAACGGAAGTCGTGGAGAACGGGAGAAGCATCAGGAGCCCGTCCGCGCGCGGCATCCAGGACTGAGATCCCTCTCCCCCGGGAGAGGAGAGGTGGGGGACGATCGGAGCTTCCGACTGGACGGATAGGACACCCCCACCCGGCCTCCCCCTCAGCGACGGGGGAGGAGAACAGAAGACAATGTCAGTCCTCGCGATCACGGGAGCGAACCAGCAGCAGCGGGCGCTCGGACCGGTGGAGGACCCCGGCGGCGATGCTTCCGAAGAACACCGTGGATAGCCCCGTGCGTCCGTGGCTTGCCAGGGCGATCAGATCGACATCGCGCTCCTCCGCAGTAGCGATGATGCGCTCCGTGACCGGACCGATCTCCACCAGCATCTCGCAGTTGAGTCCTTTCTCCGCGAGGCGCGACTGGACGCTCGAGAGATACTCCAGCGCGAGGTCCCGCATCTTGTCCATGAGATCTTCATAGGTCTCTCGCATCCATGAGACGGCAACGCCCGAGCCGCCGGGGGCAGAAGGCGTCAACGCTGTCGGCTCGATGACATGAAGCAGGTGGACCGTCGCGGCGTGGGCCCCGCAGAGAGCTTCAACGTGAGGCAGAATCGCCTCCGCCCGCTCGGAGCTGTCCAATGGCACAAGGATTCTCTTGTACATCCGATCTCCTTTCGATTCATCACCCGGTCGTCGGTGGCTCCATCTGGCAGGCCTTGGGATAGACGACACGGTCGGGGAGGCTGGAGAGGAAGTTGAGCACGTCCTGCTCGGATCCTTGGCCGTGCAGGCGGACCCGACAGCCAGGAAGCTCGGCGAGCGGATCCGCGCGGGCTACGATGAACGCATGGCCCTGCTTGAAGTGCACGCGGCAGGGAGCGCGGCTGATGACGGACATCCCTTGGCCGTCCGGGCCGAAGTAGGCTTCGATACGCTCGAGCGCGTCCGCCGGCTGCAGTGACGTGACCTGTTGCATCGTCATCATGAATCCCATCTCCATGGTTGCGGCCCGGTCGAAGCGACCATGGACCGCAGTTCGTCGCTCCGTGCGGAGGGAGTCAGTACTCGGCGCGGACCCCGAACTCGGCGTCTTCAACCCATTCGTTCGGTCGGTTGTAGTACTCCACCAACGAGCTCAGGAACTGGAAGTGCTCGCGTTCGACGTCGGCGAGGCGATCGAACAGCGCCGTCTGTCGGTCATCCTCGGCCTCGTCGGCATGACTTCGGTAGAACGTCTCGGTCGTTCTCTCGACATCCATCCCGCGACGGAGGAGCTCGATCAGGCCGGCATCGGGGGAGATTCCCATCGAGCCGCCTTCGACGCTGCTCGCGACCCATTTCTTGGCTTCCTCCACCAGATTTGGCCCGGGAAC
>CAZAQL010000273.1:0-1659 GCA_964487295.1 uncultured bacterium
CGCAGGACCGTGCGCTCCTCGAGAAACGCCCCTTCGCGGCGCTTCTCCTCCATCGCCTGTCGCAGGTCCTTCCCCTCCACGAAATCCATCACCAAATACTCCCGGTCGTCCTCCTGAAAAGTATCGGAGACTTTGGGGAGGTTGGGGTGATCGAGGCGCGCCAGCGTAGTCGCCTCGCGGTGGAACTGATCGCGGGCCTGTGCCAGCGCGTCCGGCATCGCGTCAGGGTCGGGGCGCACCTCCTTCACCGCGCAGATCCTCCCCTCCAAGCGGAGGTCCTCCGCACGGTAGACGGCGCCCATCCCCCCTTGACCGACGACGGACACGATCCTATAACGTCCACGCAGGACGGTGTCGGGGTTGAGCAGACGAGCCAAGAACTTGACCTCTCTCCTTCTTCTCCATCAACGATCATAGAGGAGAACAGGTTTTCTGTCAAGGAGGCCTTATGACACAGCAGGACAGACCGATCCTCATCGCCTACGAAGGGGATCTGGAGGGAGAACGATGGACACTCCAGCAGGAGCAGACCGTCATCGGCCGCTCTAGCGATTGTGACGTCGTCCTTCCCGGCCGTCAGGTCTCGCGGCAGCACGCCGTCATCGAGAGGGATAATGGCACCTACCAGCTGCGTGACCTGGGGAGCAAGAACGGCACCTTCGTCAACGGGCAGCGCGTGCGCCGCGAGCCCCATCCGTTGAAGGACGGGGACGAGATCCAGATCGCCCTCTCCATCAAGCTCGGCTTCGTTGGCGCTGACGCCACCATCCCCCTCGAGCTGACCGGCCCCTATCGCGGACTCCGCGTCGATCGGCCTGCCAAGCGAGTCTTCGTCGGAGGACAGGAGGTAGTCCCCCCCCTCTCTCCGGCCCAGTACCGCCTTCTACAGATCCTGCTCGACAACGAGGGAGAGGTAGTCACCCGGGACGCCATTGTGGAGGCCGTCTGGTCGGAGGAGGAATCCTACGGTGTCACCGAGCAGGCTATCGATGCCCTCGTTCACCGCCTACGCGAGCGCATTGCCGCCATCGATCCGGACCACGACTACATCGTCACGGTCCGAGGCCACGGGTTTCGCCTGGAGAACCGCTGACCCGCGGTCCCTACACATGGGAATCGGGTTGCCCATCATCAATCACGTCCCTCGAAGGAGGAGCGCCGCCCGCGGCCAGGCTCTCCTTAGTGTGGACCAGCCCCAATCTGAACAGCATCTGCGGATCCGTACGAGATAGCAGCAGGAGATAGAGGATGGTTAACCAAGCAACGCCGCGTGATCCATCTGCCGCCTCACCCGATCTGATCCTGTACAACGGGTCATTCCACACCCAGGACCCCGACATCCCCCGCGCCAGCGCTGTGGCCGTGGCCTGCGGTCGCTTCGTCGCTGTCGGAGACGACGACGTGCGGGACCTGGCCGGACCCGCCACGCGTCAGATCAACCTGGGCGGGCGTCGGGCGCTTCCCGGCCTCATCGACGCCCACTTCCACTTCCGCGACTGGGCCCTCAGCCGCCGTCGTCTCCCCCTGGCGGACGCGGGCTCGTTGGCCGAACTGAGAGAGCACGTGGCGCAAGCCGCCGAGCGGCTGCCCCCCGGCGAGTGGATCCTGGGGCAGGGCTGGAACGAGACCCGCTGGCCCCGAACCCGCCAGCCGACGCGC
>CAZAQL010000274.1:0-434 GCA_964487295.1 uncultured bacterium
GAGGTCTAACGAAACGCGTTTCAGCTGCGGGCGCCAACTTGGCGCGGCGGGTGCCTGAGCAGCCGCCGTGACAAGTCAGCCCGACAGCTGCAAACGCCTGTTAGACCGCGCATGAGTTCCTCTCATGGACGGTACAGAGCCTTGATCGTGCCCCAAGCGACTGCGGACTGCTCCGGGGCTCCCGTTGATGGGTCCAGCAACTCGATCTCCGTGGTCACCCAGTAGGAGTACTCCGGGTCACTGATGAAGTCGGACCCCTTGACTCGATAGATGCCGGGCTGACTGACTGGCTCCCCGGTATCATCATCCGTCATATCCCAGGTCGTCGACATGGAGAACGACTCCCCCGGAGCAAGCTGATCGTTCCACAGAATCCAGTAGCAGCCTGGAGGATCTGCCCACACGCAAGGTCCCGACGGAGGATAGATCCGCAC
>CAZAQL010000274.1:444-1657 GCA_964487295.1 uncultured bacterium
GCTCTCGATACACGTCCACTGACTCCATGCAGGTGAAGCTCAGAGAAATCGTCTCGGGCGTAGTGTTCGTGATGGAGTATGTGATTTCCACACTGCCCTGCAGCCAGTACATATCCGCATCAGTCTCGATGTGATGGAGTAGTCCGTTGTGAAGCACTGAGTTCTCGCTACCCGACGCAGAACCGCAGAACAGCATCGGAAGGTAGAGTAGCAGCACTACGGTTATGAGACTCCACCTAGTCACGCAAGGCACCTCCCCGTGAGCGGCATCGCGACTCCTGTGTCGGTGTGCGCGGTCTAACGAATCGCGTTTCAGCCGCGGGCGTCAAGCCTGGCGCGGCGGGTGCGCAAGCAGTCCGCCGTGACAGGCAAGCCCGGCGGCTGCAAACGCTAGTTAGACAGCGCTCAACCAAGGTCGGCAACGGGAATGCTGACGCCATCCGAATCCTCGTCGTCATCCTCGAGCGCCCTCCACCACTCGGGCTCACTCACGGTCGTGCAGTCCAGCTTCGAGCGAAGGCCGAAGAGCGTTCGCGCAGCCTCGCCGAGCCCTTCTGCGATCGCGATGAGCTCATCCGGTTCAACGGACTTGCCATCGTATTGCAGACCCTTCTCTCTCCTTGCGTTGATCGACAGATAGCCGTGTCGAACAGAGAAGTTGTCGGCAGGGCGCGGATTCACGAGCCACATCGAGTGAACGATCGTGTTGCGCTTCGTGGCAGCGCGCTGGGCCTCCCTGATTGCAGCCTTGAGATCCGTCGCAAGTTGGCTCTCACCGTACCTGTACGTCGCGAGAGACCATGCCAAGTCGAGCAGGGCTCGGAACGGAGTGCTGGCGCATACGATGTCATTGACCCCACCGTCTGTAGTCAGCATTGCTCCTACGCACGACTTCAGCGCGTGATCCAGGCTGGCGTACTCATAGGTGATTCGGCCGAGAGCGACCAAGTGCTCGTCAGGAATCTCGAAGTCCGACTCGTCGAAGTCCGTGCGGTTGAACTGTTCGTCCATGCTGCGGTCTCCTACAGCGCTGTCTAACGAAACGCGTTTCAGCTGCGGGCGCCAGCTTGGCGCGACGGGTGCGGGCGCAGCGCAGCCGCGCATGGCAGCCGGCGTGACAAGCCAGCCCGACAGCTGCAAACGCCAGTTAGCGCGCTAGAAGGTATGATCCGGGTACATGGGTAACACTTCGATCCGGGTACATGGGTGACAC
>CAZAQL010000275.1:0-1657 GCA_964487295.1 uncultured bacterium
TGCACGAGTGGGACTATTGCGTCATCCTAGAGAGAGCCAAGCGCAAGCGCGGCGAGGCTTACGTCCTTGTGACGGCATTCTACGTGGAGGGAGAGAGCACCCGCCTCCGACTCAGACGCAAGTTCGCTAGGAAGCTCCGCTGAAATACAATCGCCGCCCGCAAGGACGGCGAAAGATCTCCTTCTACACATGGCAGATGAGGCTAGTTCTAGTCTAGAGCCGATCGCGTCTCCTGTCAAGCACATGTTCGTAGCAGGACCCGGGCCTAGGCGAATCCTACGTCTCGCCCCGCAGTGCTAACTTCTCATACTAAAGGAACTTCCCGAAACGGATTCCGCGTCCAAGAGTAGCAGGACAGCCACATTCCGGGCTCAGGATCATCTCTGGATACGATTGCCGCCCTAGCACGCTCGAGTGAGCCGCGAGCGCCGAGCTCGCGCGCCATGTGCTGATGCATCTGGCGTGACAGACCGAGTCGTCGGCTGCATCCGCTAGTAACGGTGGAGTGCACCCGCTCACTAGGCAACCCTCTCAAGCACGTGGTCGCCGACGAAGGTCCCGATGTACTCAAGCCCGGGACCGCTGGTATCGGATGACCAGCGTCTAGAAGTGCAGAAGAATGACACTGGCAGAACGAATCGCAGAACCGCATCGCTACCGAGGCACATGTGAGTCGACATATCCCCGGTCTCGACTACCTCAGCGAGGTAGCGCTCGACCTGCGGTCGTATTGCCTCAGGGACGCCGCCCAGCATTCCACCGACGACAGCCTGATATGCTTCGGACTCGGGCCGCTGCAAGACCTCAAGAAGTCTCATCCCGCCAGCGTACGTGTCGAGCACGTCCTGCACGACCTCCGCTGCGGAGAGCGGGGGATATGGAAGCTCCGAGAGACCGCTAAGGCCCTCTGGGGCACAGCCCAGCACTGGTTCCCAGAACTCCGCATACTCGTCCCTCACGCCCAGCTCGGCAAGCACGGCTTCAGTCGGAGGGAAGCAGAGCGCCAGACTGAACACCTGATGGCACCACTGCACGCAGGTGACGTCGGGAACATCGGGCACGCGATCCGCCGGACGACCTATCAGGCTTCGGGCGAGCCCCGCGAGCTCCTCAAGAGAGCCGAAATCTGCCGGATCGAAGTACTGATGCGATCCCGTGTAGAGGTCTCCAGCGGCCGGGAATCGGTACCTGTTGAAGATGCGGCGCCAGCGGTGCACCTCCCCCTTCAGTTCGTCGAGCCTAGAGGCGTCAACCCCGGGCCTACGGAACCTCATCGCATGCATGATGCGGTCTGGACACTTCGCGCCCACGAAGCGGGCGTCCCTCACTCCCTCGTTCCCCCAGGCCGCTGTCTGGTGCGCCACTCCACTGTCGACGTAGGCTATCTCAGCATGCCAGCCGCGCTGCTTGAAGAGCTCAACAGGGTCGCTCTGCTTGAGCCTCGGACGCATGTACACGAGCAGATCGGCATGACAGATGACATCATCAGCGGCCGAGAACGGGTAGAAGCGAACGAAGAACGAGCGGCCGCCCGTCCCATCAGCCTGCACGGCACTGAAGTCGTCGACTTGTCCCCCACCGAACTGCGAGGGGACCGGTGACTTGACCAGTTCGTCGATCGACGCGATGCCGTGTTCAGCTGAGAAGGCTGACCAGT
>CAZAQL010000276.1:0-1650 GCA_964487295.1 uncultured bacterium
CACCCAGAACATGCCCGAGGACACGAAGGCGCTCGAGCACGGCGTCTTCGGGAACAGGGAGTTCACGAAGCAGTCCGGGATCGTGTTCGATGAGCGTCTCAAGGCATTCTGGAACGAGTTCGACGGGTTCGACGAGGGGCTGCTCTACTTCTACTTCGGGTCGCTGGACCAGTCCTCCCACGCGATGTGGCGCTGCATGGACCCGGCTCATCCCGCGTACGACCCGCTTGAGGACGCCGAGTTCGCCGACTACCTCACCAACCTGTACATCAAGTTCGACGGCATTCTGGCCGGGGTACTGGAGCGGCTCGACGACAACACGACGCTCATCGTGCTCTCGGATCACGGCTTCGCGCCATGGTACCGGGAGTTCCATCTGAACCGCTGGCTCTACGACGAGGGGTATCTTGTCCTCAAGCCCGGCGTCGACCCGGGCCGCGTCGAGTGGCTCATGGGCGTCGACTGGAGTAGGACGCGGGCGTTCGGCATGGGGATCAACGGGCTCTACGTCAACCAGCGGGGGCGCGAGTCGCAGGGCATCGTCGAACCGGGCGAGGAGTCCCGGCAGCTCATCGAGGAGATCGCCACGAAGCTCGAGCAGGTGAGGGATCCGAAGGACGACAGCCGCGCCATCGTGAAGGCATACCGCGCGAGTGAGGTCTACCACGGGCCGTACGCGGAGACCGCGCCGGATCTCGTGGTCGGCTACGGCCGCGGGTTCCGCGGTTCCGACCAGACGGCGTCGGGGCAGGTGCCCGAGCAGATCCTCACCGACAACATGAAGAAGTGGTCGGGCGATCACTGCGCCGACTATCATCACGTGCCGGGCGTGCTCTTCACGAACCGGTCGATCACGCACGAGGAACCGTCGCTCTACGATCTCGCTCCGTCCATCCTGGGCGAGTTCGGGATCGAGAAGCGGAGCTGGATGGTGGGCCGGTCGGTCTTCGAGTAGCGCGGCGTGACCCGCCGCAAGGCGAGGGCGTCGCAGGAGCCCGCCGGGCCGGCGGGAGCGGGACGGCCGGGAACCAAGGAGGAGACCATGTTCGGTGGCGGGGGCAGCGTCAAGATCGGGAAGGACCTTCTCGAGAAGATCAAGAAATACTCCGAGATGGCCGGATACTCGTCCGTGGAGGAGTTCGTCGTGCACGCTCTCGAGAAGGAGATCGCGCAGCTCGAGGAGTCCGACTCCGAAGAGGACATCAAGGAGAAGCTGAAGGGCCTGGGCTACATCTCGTGACGCCGGTCACGAGATCGAGCCTCGGTTACATCTCGTGACGTCCGTCACAAGTCTAGCCCCGGTTACAGCTCGTGACGCCGGTCACGAGTCGTAGCCCCGAATGCAACCCGTAGCCCTGACTCACGCGGCACTGGAGTGACGCAGACATGTGGCCGGTACTCAAAGCGATCACGCGGGGGTTCGACATCATCCTGACCCCGTTCGCCAGGATGCACCCGATCGTCGGACTGCTCGTCGTCTCGGCGGTGACGGGCGTCGTCATGCTCTACATCTTCGGCAAGACGTCGAACCAGCGGAAGATCGCGGCGACGAAGGACAAGCTCAAGGCCTACATCATGGAGATGTGGCTCTTCCGCAACTCGCCGGTCACGATGTTCAGGGCCATCGGCAACGTCGTCCGCTACAACCTT
>CAZAQL010000277.1:0-1622 GCA_964487295.1 uncultured bacterium
AGAAGTTCGAGATATTCATTATGGACCTCGAGACGGGCCGTGAGAGCCCGTGGGACGCATGGAGCGGCGGCGAGAAGAAGCGCATGGCGCTGGCCCTGTACCTTGGCCTGAACGCCGTTGCGAGCCGCGCTATGGAGACCAGGATAGGGTTCCTGATGCTGGACGAGGTGCTGGCCGATCTGGACGTTACCGGCCGGCACGCGGCGCTCGAGCTCTTCGATGAGGAGCGCGAGAACGACCGGTCCATTATCCTCATCAGCCACCTGCCCGGTATCCAGCAGAGCTTCCCTGATGTCTTGACAGTAGTGAAGAGAGATGGTATTGCCACGGTGAAGGCGTAAGAGCCACTGCTTGGGAGGAAGGGTGGACAGAGAGACATACGAGAAGCTGAAGGAACGGTGGCCGGAGAAGCCCGGCAGGAGTGTCGATCCGAGTCAGACGCGGATTGACAAGGTCCTGCTGGCTACCGAAGGTCACGAGTACGTACCGTGCAAGACCTGTGGTGGTAAGGGGGCGGTCCCTGTTGAGGGCAAGCGTGGCGAGGTTGAGCCGTGTGGAGTCTGTAAGGGCGAGGGCCGCCTGCCGACGTTCGATACCCTGCAGGAGCTCACGTTCGACGTCGAGCGGGCGTGGATCGCACAGGGCAACCGGCTCATTGTGGTGTGCGAGTCGGACAAGCGCGGTGCGATTGACCGTGCGAGGATACGGAAACATGTCGACTGACCGACCGTCCTGCATCCAGTGTCCCCATTGTGGGGAGCTGCTGTTTCTGGGGCGGACGACTGTAGGAATCGTGTGCTCGGGCTGCCGGCGCTACATCCGGGAGTCCGAGTTCAATGAGCCGGACCCGGAGAAGTTTCCGGAGCGGGGGCCCACTCTTCTCATCCGGCGTGACGACCCGAACATGCAGATCTGGCGGCGCAAGCGCGAGAAGCTGGACCGCATGTGCGAGGCGCGGTCGGCCAGAGCGGCCGACAGGAAGAGGAGGGCTGCAGACGATGGCAGAGGGCCGTAGCAGGTCGAACCAGAACTGCCCCATCAAGAACTCCGCGGCGATGTGCCGCGACTGCGCGAGGGCGATCCGGGTACTGGACGACGACGCGATCGCCGAGCTCCAGAAGCAGGGCGAGAAGAACCCGTGGGACTACGCCTACGACTGCCCCGACCGGCTCATGGTGCTCTACATGGGCGAGGTTCGCGATGCAATGTCGGCGATTGCCGACCAGCTCGCCGCTATAGCCGACGCGCTCGAGGGGGACGGAGGCCGGCTCGAGAAGAGGAAGAAGGCCCCGCGCAAGAAGGCGAAGCGCAGCGACGAAGGGGGCGATGACTGATGGGGCTTGTCATCGTCCGCCCGAAGCCGCACTTGGGGCCCGAGGTGATAGCCGGCATCAACAAGTCGTTGCGGCGCCTTCCGGAGTTCTTCGAGAAGAGCCGGCGCGACGGGTTCCCGCCCGTCATCACATTCGATCCCAACGAGGTGGACGTCTTCGGGACGCTCGCCGCCGTTGGGGTGGTGGAGCCGGAAGAGACCCAGACCGAGGTTGGGGGCCAGGTCGTACAACGGGTCGAGCTCCAGATCAACCTCGCCGACTTCGTATAGGATCGGCTCGTGAGCAACG
>CAZAQL010000278.1:0-1610 GCA_964487295.1 uncultured bacterium
AAGCGGCCGAGCAGTTCGACGCTGCGATCATTGGGGAGATCCAGCAGTTGCTCGGGAGTGGGGACGGAGCTGGTGGGCAGTGAGCGCCCGAGGCACAGAGGAGCGCGCAGGCGTGCCGCGCTGCGGCGCCGTCAAGGAGACGGATAGCAGGACCGGCCGCCACGCTCCCCGCACGCCTCGCGTGACGGTAACCGATCCCAAAATCGCCGTCGTAGAGAGCGCGGAGCCCGCCGATCGCGCCGGCCTCGCCACAGCAATCACGCTGTTCGTCAAGTGGGCCATCCGAGCCCACGAGCGCGCTAGTTCCGCCGTTACAGAGGCCCCCTGAGGCCCCGATTGACCACCACAGCGCCAACGAGGCCCCCGAGGCCCCAACCGACCACCTGAGCGCCGACTAGACGCCCCGAATTGACTTGATGACCGAGCGCCTTCTGAGCACTCATGGAGCCATGAGCACGGACACACGGACGAGCCCGAACACGGACAAGAACGAGACATCAGATGCAGACGGACGCGGGAACGGCAAGATCCCCGCGGCCGTCTACCTCCGGCGCTCCACCGACCGCCAGGAGAAGTCGCTCGAGGACCAGCGGAAGGAGATCATCCGCTACGCCTCCGAGCACGGCTTCGGCATCGTGGCCGAGTTCGTGGACGATGGCGTCTCCGGCACGTCCGGGGAGACTCGGAAGGGCTTCCTCTCGATGCTCGAGGAGGCGCAGTCGCCCGGGCGCGCGTGGTGCAGCATCCTCGTCTGGGACGTCAAGCGGTTCGGGCGCATGTCGAGCGACGAGGTCGGCTACTACCGCTGGCTCTTCAAGCAGGCCGGCGTCGAGATCATCTACACATCCGAGGGGTTCACCGGGTCGAGCGCCGACAAGTTCCTGCGGTTCTTCAAGCAGGAGGCCGCGCGGGACGAGTCGGCCACGCTCTCGAAGGCGGTCATACGAGGCCTCGTCTCGCTGGCCGACCAGGGCTGGTGGCCCGGCGGAATGGCGCCCTACGGCTACGATCTCGCCTACTACGACCAGACCGGGAGGCTCTTCCAGATCGTCCGGGCCACCGGCGCGCGGGACAAGGTGGTCCTCGACCCGGAAGGCAACACCATCCGCACCGTGCGGCGCGGCCAGAAGGTCAAGGGCTCGCACGCCGAGCACGTGCGGCTCATGTTGGGCGCGGATGACCGCATCGAGGTCGTTCGCCGCATCTTCAACTGGTACACGGGAGACTCACGTCTCGGCTTCAAAGCCATCGCCGACCGGCTGAACCGGGACGGTGTGCCATCCCCGAGGGGAAACGGCTGGGCCACGTCCTCGATTCGCGTCATTCTCATGAACCCGGTCTACATCGGCCGCGTCGTCTGGAACCGCCGCAGCATGGGCAAGTTCCATCGCATCGCGGACCGGCGCGAGGTCGAGCGGGACGGCTGCGGGAAGCGCCGTGTGGACTGGAACGACCCCGAGGACTGGCTCGTCTGCGAGAACGCGCACGAGGCGCTCATCGACCCCGCCACGTTCGAGCGGGCGCAGGCGGTCATGAAGGAGCGGCGCGATCGCGCCCGGGCGACGGGCTTTCTCACCGGGAAGGCCAAGCGGTCGCCGTACCTTCTGTCA
>CAZAQL010000279.1:0-1609 GCA_964487295.1 uncultured bacterium
GATCTCCACCTGCGGGTGGCGGTCGGAGGTAAACGCCAGGTAGATGATCGGCTGGGCGTCGGCCTCGGCCTTCTGGATGACCGGCTCGGTGATCTCGTTGGGCAGGGCCCCGCGGGCGCGCGAGACACGGTCGCGCACGTCGTTGGCAGCCTCGTCTATGTCACGATCGATGTCGAACTCGAGAGAGACCCTCGAGTACCCGTCGGAGCTGGAGGACTCGACGCTCTTCAGCCCCTCGATGCTGGAAACGGCACCCTCGATGATCTGAGTGATCCTCGATTCGACGACGTTGGCGGCCGCTCCCTGATAGCTCGTCGAGACGCTGATGTTCGGCCTGTCAATGTCCGGATACTCACGGAGGGAGAGGCGCTGATAGGAAATGACACCGAACGTCACCAGCACGAGGCTGATGACGGTCGCGAAGACGGGCCGCTTGATGGAAAGCTCCGACAGGATCATTGGACATCCTGGTCCGCGGGAGCGGCGCTCTCGACGGCGGCGTCGGGCGAGACAACGGTCACCTGCGCCCCGTCCCTCAGATTGAGGATGCCGTCGACCACGATGGTGTCGCCGGCGGCGATGCCGTCGGCGACCTCAACAAAGCCCACTTCGCGCGCCCCCAGCGCGATCTCCCGCTGCTCGACGGTCTCCCCGCCGTGGACGACGTAGACGTACTGGTTGTCTGCGTACGAGAGCAGGGCCCGCTCCGGCACGCTCGGCGACTCGCGCGGGCAGCATGTCAGCTCGACCGTCAGGAACATGCCTCCGCGCAGCCTGCCGTCGGGGTTCGGCATCGTAGCCTGCATGCCCACGGACCGCGTCACAGGATCGACGCGCGACTCGATACCGGTGACCGTCCCCAGAAACTCCTCCCCGGGCCAGGGGGCGGCGCGCCCCACAACGGTCTGACCGACTCCCACCTGCGCGAGGAGCGCCTCGGGCACGTTGAAGTCTACCTTGACTATGCTCAGGTCATCGAGCGTCGTGATGACGTCGCCCGGGTGAACGAGCGCGCCCGGGCTTACTCTGCGGATGCCCAACGCCCCGTCGAACGGCGCGGCGATGACGCGGTCCCGCAGACGCGCTTCCGCCGCGTCCACGCGCGCCGCAGCGGCATCGACCGCGCCGCGAGCGGCGTCGAGTTCCTCCCGAGACACGAGATCGCGGTAGCGCAGCTCGACAACCCGGTCGAATTCGCGTTTCTGCTCCTCGTACGAGACGCGCGCCTCCTCGACGGCCGCCGACTCCTCGGCGTGCTCGAGTTCGACCAGGACATCGCCCGCGCGGACGAAGGCGCCGTCCTCAAAGTGGATCTCAGCGACACGTTCGGTGACGGCCGGCGTTACGATGATCGACTCGTTGGGAACCACGGTGCCGATCGCCTCGGTCCGGTCGGCGAAGGGCCGGCTCTCGACGACCGCGACCGCAACCTCCGTCGCGCCTCCGCCGCGGAAGCGCTCCTCGGAACCGGTCTGAGCCAAGAGGTGCCTCGCCACGATCACGATGGCGACGGCGCCCGCGATGATGAGTACGGATCTCAGGATCTTCATTGCGTTGCTTCCCTCCGCTCCTGACGCGCGCCCCGTGTGGCCCCTCGGGAGCGCGGCGA
>CAZAQL010000280.1:0-1602 GCA_964487295.1 uncultured bacterium
CCCGGGCGGCGACCTCTCCGACCCGGTGGTGCAAGCGACGCTTAAGGTCGTCAAGGTCTTCTGGTCGCTCGAGGACTGGCTGGCGTACGAGCGCCACTTCCCGGCGATCAACTGGCTGACGAGCTACTCGCTCTATCACGACAGCCTCGCCGAGTACTTCCGGACGGAGGTCTCCGATGAGTGGTCCGACATGCGGACCGGCTCCATGCGCATCCTCCAGCAGGAGGCGGAGCTCAAGGAGATCGCGCGCCTGGTCGGCGTCGACTCGCTGTCGAACCGCGACCGGCTGATGCTCGACACCGCGAAGGCGCTCCGCGAGGACTTCCTCCACCAGAACGCGTTCGACGACGTCGACACCTACACGTCGTTCCCGAAGCAGTTCGCGATGCTCAAGAACATCCTGACATTCGACAAGCTCGCGCGCGACGCGATCGAGCAGGGGGTGAGCACCGACGAGCTCACCGCTCTTCCCGTGAAGGAGGAGATCGCCCGCTCGCGCTACACACCCGAGGCGCAGCTCGATGACTTCGACGCCATCGCGGGCAACATCGAGAAGCAGATCCGCGAACTCGTCGAGAGCAAGGTCGGCGCAGAGGAGGTCGCAGCCTGATGGTCAAGGAATACAGAACGGTCCAGGAGATCGCGGGACCGCTGCTCCTTGTGGGCGGCGTCTCCGGCGTGAAGTACGAGGAGCTCGTTGAGGTGGAGCTGCCCGACGGCGGCGTGCGGCGGGGCAGGGTGCTCGAGGTCAACGAGGACACCGCACTGGTGCAGCTGTTCGAGGGCACGACCGGTGTGAGCGTCGACAGCGCGAAGGTGCGCTTCCTCGGGCGGGGCTTGGAGCTCGGGCTCTCGCGCGACATGCTCGGCCGCGTCTTTGACGGACTGGGCCAGCCGAAGGACGGCGGACCGCAGATCATCCCCGATGTGAAGCGTGACGTCGCGGGCGCGCCGATCAACCCGTCCGCGAGAAACTACCCGAACGAGTTCATCCAGACCGGCATCTCGTCGATCGACGGACTCAACACGCTCGTGCGTGGACAGAAGCTCCCGATCTTCTCGGGGTTCGGTCTGCCGCACGCGGAGCTGGCAGCGCAGATCGCGCGTCAGGCCGCCGTGCTCGGCGCCGAGGGCGAGTTCGCGGTCGTCTTCGCCGCGATGGGTATCACGTTCGAGGAGGCCGAGTACTTCACCGCCGACTTCCGGCGGACGGGTGCCATCGACCGCGCGGTGCTGTTCATGAACCTCGCCAACGACCCGGCCATCGAGCGTATCGCAACACCGCGTATGGCGCTCACCGCGGCCGAGTACCTGGCGTTCGATCTCGAGATGCACGTGCTCGTCATTCTGACGGACCTCACGAACTACTGCGAGGCGCTGCGTGAGATCTCGGCGGCGCGTAAGGAGGTCCCGGGACGCCGCGGCTACCCGGGCTATCTCTACACGGACCTATCGACGATCTACGAGCGCGCGGGACGCATCAAGGGCAAGGACGGGTCGATCACGCAGATCCCGGTCGTCTCGATGCCCGACGATGACAAGACGCATCCGATTCCGGACCTGACCGGGTACATCACCGAGGGGCAGATCATCCTCGACCGT
>CAZAQL010000281.1:0-1599 GCA_964487295.1 uncultured bacterium
ACGATCAGTTTTGAAACCTCCGCGATCCGCCGGATGTTCTCCAGCCGGTCGTCGCTGGCGGTCTCCAGCGTGCGGACCAGCTTCACCGGGCCGTCGACGGCGAGCTGCCCAGGATCAAGCGGATCGCCGTGCGCGGGCTGACGCCCGAAACCCACGGCAATGCCGTCGGGCTGGGGATCGCCGAGTTCTGCACGACGCGCCTGCTGGAGCAGACCGACGAGGTCATCAGCGGGATCAAGACGGTCCTGATGCGCGTGTCCATGGAGAGGCCGTCCGTGCCCGAGTCCGTCTGCCCGGGCTGGCTCGAGCTCGTCGACTACGCGGGTCGGGCCGTGCAGGAGCTCGTGATGGGCGTCCGCGGGTTCTTCAGGAACCCTCAGGGCGTCGCCGATCACGCGCACAAGGTCGCCTTCTGGGAGAAGGAGGCGGACAAGGTGGCGGAGCGTCTCGGCCGCAGCATCTTCGAGCTCGACCTCGATCTCAGTCACAAGCTGCAGCTCAGGGACTTCGTGATGCACATCGACTCGGTCACAGATCAGGCTGAGGACGTCAGCGAACGTCTCTCCATCTCGACGATCAAGCGCACGATCTAGCCGGTTCCCACGACGCCGCGTCCCCTCGGGGGCGGCGGGGAGTACTGCATGGTCCTGTTCTTCCTCACGAGCGGGCTCTTCCTCGGATGGTCGCTCGGCGCGAATGACGCGGCGAACGTCTTCGGGACCGCCGTCGCCACGCGGATGGTCCGGTTCCGCACGGCCGCGATCACGAGCGGGGTCTTCGTCGTCATCGGCGCCGTCGTGTCGGGTGGCGGCGCGGCCGGCACGCTGGGTCACCTCGGAGACGTGAACGCTCTGGCCGGAGCGTTCATGGTCGCGCTCGCCGCCGCGCTCTCGGTGTTCTGGATGACGAAGACCGGGCTCCCCGTGTCCGTCTCGCAGGCCATCGTCGGCGGCATCATCGGCTGGAACATCTTCACTGGCTCGCAGACAGACCTGGGGACCCTCACGAAGATCATCTCGACGTGGGTGATCTGCCCGGTGCTCAGCGGTCTCATCGCGGCGCTTCTGTATCTGAGCGTCAGGGGAACTCTCAACAGGACGCGCGTGCACCTTCTCGAGCAGGATCTCTGGACGCGCATCCTGTTCCTCGCCGTCGGCGCCTTCGGAGCGTACGCGCTGGGAGCGAACAACATCGCGAACGTGATGGGCGTGTTCGTCACGGCAGTGCCGTCGGGTGCCGTGCGTCTGTTCGGCGTCATCCCGGTGACCGTCTCGCAGCAGCTCTTCGCGCTGGGCGGCGTCGCGATCGCCGTGGGCATCCTGTCGTACTCCTATCGCGTGATGATGACGGTCGGGCGCGGCGTTTTCCGGCTGACGCCGATCACCGGGCTCATCGTCATCATGGCCGAGTCACTCGTTCTCTTCCTCTTTGCATCCGAGGCTCTGGAGGCGTGGCTCATCACGCACGGTCTTCCGGCCATCCCGCTCGTCCCGGTGTCGAGCTCGCAGGCCGTCGTCGGCGCCGTCATGGGCATCGCGCTCATGAAGGGCGGGCGGGGCGTGAACTACGGGCTCGTGGGGCGGATCGCCGGCGGGTGGG
>CAZAQL010000282.1:0-1598 GCA_964487295.1 uncultured bacterium
CATCGACCGGGTCCGTGGATTTCTCCCGCGGAACGGACTCGCCGGTCAGGGCGAAGTCGTTGGTCTCGAATGACGAGACCTCGAGCAAGCGCACGTCGGCCGGGAGGTTGTCACCTTCCTCAACGACGATGATGTCGCCGGGCACCAGCCGAGCCGGGTCCGTTTCGACAAGCTCGGCGTCCCTCCGGACCTTCGCCTTGGAGCGCAGCATGTCTTTCAGTGCGTCGACGATCTTCCCGGCGCGGAACTCCTGGACGAACCCGATGACCGCGTTGACAAGGACGATGACGAAGATGATCGTCCCGCCGCGATAGTCGCCTATGAAGAGGGAGGTCATCCCGCCGAGGATCAGGACGATGACGAGGAGTTCCCGGAACTGAGCGAGGAACATCAGCCAGGTCGGAATTTGGATCTGCGCCTTAAGCTCGTTCGGGCCGTGTTTCTGCAGGCGGCGCTCGGCCTCCCGGCCCGACAGGCCGTCCGGGGACGCATCCAGCGCGCTCAGAACATCTTCCGGCGACATGCGGTAGAAATCAGTCTCCGGCATGTGCTGCTCCCATCGTCCACGCGTCTCGCGCGAGCTTGGCTGCGCTCGTAAGGATCACGAGGAACTCCAGTCTGCCCAGGAACATCCCGACCGTCTCGGTCCAGAGAACCCCAGGTGGCGCGGTCGCCGACGTGACGCCCACGGAGAGTCCGACCGTACCCAGGGCCGATGCGAACTCGAAGAGCGATTCCCTGAGCCCGTATCCGTGCGCGCTCAGGATCGCGGAACCCGCGATGAAGCTCACGAGATAGAGGAAGAGGAACGTGCCGATCTGGCGAAGTCGCGGGTCGCTGACGAACACCTCACGCTCGGCCTCCCAGACGGGGTTCTCGGTCACCGCCGTTCGGGGGAGGAGGCTTCGGCGAAGCTCCCAGGCGAGACTCTTCCACAGCAGGTAGATCCTGTACTGCTTGATGCCTCCCGCTGTCGAGCACGTGCCTCCGCCGATCAGCATCAGAACGATGAGCGTCATCCAGCCGAACGAGTTCCATTCTCCGAACCCCACGGTGGAGAACCCGGTCGTCGTGAGGGCCGTCACCGTCTGGAAAACAGCCACCCGCGCGCTCTCGCCGAGGCTCGGATACAGCCCGCGCGTCGTCAGAAGAAACAGCAGAGCGGTGCAGACGGGGATGAGAACGGCCATCACCCGGATCTCGCCGTTCCGGCCGACGGCGCGGAACTTGCGGCGAAGCAGCAACCAGCTTGTAATGAAGCTCAGGTTGCCGAGAACCATGAGCGGGAGGATCACGGCCTCGATGGCCCCGGAGTCCCAGTGGCCGATGCTGTCCGGACGCGTGGAGAAGCCTCCGGTGGAGAGAGCCGCAAAGGCATGATTGACGGCGTCGAACCAGTCCATCCCGGCAATGCGCAGGGCCACAAGTCCCGCCGCGGTATAACCGGCGTAGATCACCATCACGAGCTTGGCCGACTGCCGCACGTGGGGCACAAGTTGTTCCCGGCCCTCAGCGACGGACAGCGCGGGGCCTCTCGGGCCGGCGATGGCGGAGAGCATGATGATCGCAAGACCCGCCCCTCCCGCAAGCTGCATCAC
>CAZAQL010000283.1:0-1596 GCA_964487295.1 uncultured bacterium
TTCCCGGTCTTGGCGATCGCGTCGGCGGCATCGACGGCGCCACGGATCCACCGCGTGAACTGGTGGACGCCAAGCGCTAGCCCCAGGCCGCCCAGGAGGTTGGTGGTGCTTCCGAGTATGCGGTTCAGGCCCTGGAAGCCGCGCGTCTGCTTGACGGCGGTCTTCTGCCCCTCGGCCTGAACGCGCTTGAGCGCCGCGACCACTTCCGCGACGCCCTCGGCCGAGAGTCTTACCCTGACGTCGGGCCTACCGGCCATCCTTGCGCCGTCCTCTCAGGATCTCGGGGACCGCCGGAGGACGTGGCCGTGAGCCCTTCCCGTAGTGCGGGGCCATGACGCACCAGCAGAGGAGCCGGTGCCGGTAGTCCTCCAGCGCCGCCGTTCGCATTCTCACGCGGAAGCAGTCGAGTGCCGCCCGGAGGGGGCAGCGGAAGATGCGTTCCGCGCGTTCGTGGTCGCCTCGGGCGAGCTCGAGGACGAGTCCCGTCCAGGGCCCGTACCGCCCGGGTTCCGCCGGCTCCCCCTCGTCTTCGGGACCGCCCCTCGTGAGGACGTCGTCGAAGTCCGCAAGGAGACGATCCCGCTCTCGACAAAAGGGATGAGGAGGGAGAGCACGAGGCCCCGGATCTTGTCCTTGTCCTCGGGCTTCCTAAGCCCGCCTAGGAAGCGCGCGGTCTCCTCGGCCATCTCCCTGGTCCATGCTTCCCCGGGGTCCCTGCCGCGCTGAGCGGCCTCCTCTGGAACGAGAAGGCATCCGAGGATCTCGAGGATGGCCCCGCTCTCGACCGCCGCCTCGAGTAGCCTGCGCGCGAAGTCCTCGGGGCTCTCCCCGGGCTCAAGGACGACATCGTCGAGCCGCGCCCGCTTCACGAGCGCGAGGAACCGGAAGTCCTGCTCGACGGTCGACTCCTTGATGGTGAGGAACGTCCGTCCTCCGAGAACGTGCTTCTCCGTCATCGCCATCACGCGATCCTGATGAGCCTGTAGTGCGGCTCGTTGGGGTGGTTGGCCGCGTCGGACTCGATGTCGCCGGTCAAGGTGAAGCTCGCGTACTCGTCGGCGATGAACCCGATGGCCCCGTCCGCCCGGACGGAGGCGCGCCAGATCTCGCACTCGTACTTCGGCCCTCTCGCCGGGTCGCCGATGAACCGCAGATATCCCTTGATCGAGGTCTGGTTCATGCCGCGCACGGTGGGGAGCGCGATCGTCTCGTAGGTGAAGTCCACCTCGATGTCCGTGCCGTCCGTGATGTCTCCGCCCTCGACGATGTAGATGCGGCCGCTGACGGCATCGACCTTGTAGTCGTCGTCCACGACGTAGGTCGGCGTGCCGCCCGAGCCTGTCACCGTCACGAGGCTCACGTCGCGCTTGGAGAGCGGGTAGTAGCGGCCCTGAAGGACGCCGTCGATCTCCTCGGCCGTCACGGTCGAGCCCGTCTGCGAGAGCGTGGACGTGTCCCCGAAGAGGGCCATCGCCAGGTTCTCCTTCGAGAACTCGTCCCCGACGATCCTGAGCGCGAGCGTGGTCCTCAAGACATCCGAAGCGATGAGGTCGGCCGCCTTGTCCGCGCTCGAGTACTTCTTGATGTCCTCGGACG
>CAZAQL010000284.1:0-1130 GCA_964487295.1 uncultured bacterium
TCCCCCTTTTTTCTTTCGCTGCATGCGCACGCGCCACAGAGCCACCGCACCAAAAAACCCAACCACAAGCGCGCCCTCAAGCGTCACGGTTCGTAGCGGGCCAATCGCGTCCGCGACCGCACCAGCGGGCAGGGCGCCGACAGGGCGCAATCCCCAGACCAACCGCCTGAAGCCTACCATGCGCCCGCGCATACGCTCGCTCTCTACACTCTGTAGAAGCGTGCTTCGCGTGATCAGATAAACGTACTCGCAGGTGCCAACCGCGGTGAGGGCCGCGAACGCTGCAGCGAAGGAACGGAGTTGACCAAACAGAATCAAGCCCAGACCAGCCAAGCCACCAGACGCCAGCATCAGGGCATGGCGTCGCCGAGCGCCTCCTCGCCACGCCATCATCATAGAGGCAACGACACTACCCAGTCCTCGCGCTCCTCTGAGTATTCCCAGCCCTAGACCTCCCATCTCGTATACGTCCCCTGCTACCGCGGGCAGCAACATCGTGTATTGGAGGAAGAAGGCCCGAACGAGTTCCAGCACGAAAAGCATGACCAGCGCCGGACGGTCAAGAATGTACTGACCGCCCTCGGTCACGATTCTCCTAATAGGCGTCCCTCCATCGGCTCCAACCCCCACACTAGGGATCCTACTGTACGACCATGCAGCGCCTCCGAAAAGAACCGTCGTAGCTCCAAACGCCACTGCTGGTGAGAACCTCTCCACGAGCATCCCGCTGAGGGACGAGCTGAGTATCGACATCACACCTATGCCGGCGGTACTGAGCGCCACAACGTTCATGAGTAGCGAGTCCGGCGATAGCCCGCTCATCGCAGCCTTGCGTGCCGGGATGACGAAGGAGAACAGCATGGCCAGGAGAAGAGTGGTGACCGCAAGGTGCCAGACTTTGACGACATCCCTCGACGCCAAACCGGCGGTCAGCAACACGACGACACCACACGCGGCTTGGCCGAGGACGAGGAGCCTTCGCTTCTCGACCCTATCCGCCGTCGCGCCTCCCACCAAACTGAACAGAAATGTGCCCAGACTCCAACTGGACGCGGTGATGCTGATGGCGAAAGAAGAACCGCTCAGGCTGTACACCAGCCAATCACGAGCCACAGCCTGTGTACGAAAAC
>CAZAQL010000284.1:1140-1592 GCA_964487295.1 uncultured bacterium
CGTCCCACCCAGATGGAGCGAAACCACGACATCTGGAAGGCGCGAAAGATACCAGACGCGGGTTCATCCGCGTGCTCGCATGGTGACAAGTGGGGCTACCTCCTTTGAAACCTCTCCTGATACCTCCACGCATCCCGTCGGGGAAATCGGACATCCTTCTTGCGTCTCAAACCCATTTGTACTGCAAACGCAAGTCCTGCACCGTCACCAGCAGTTCTGGCGCGTCGGGGGCGGGCAGTCACCCGTTCCGTCCGTAACTCAGCGAAAGAAGCAGTCGGGCTGGCACATACTGGAAGAATGGATAGGATACCGGACCCCTTCACCTGTCGGAGAGAGACACAACGCCCTCAGGCTTGGGAGCTATGCTGCGTTCGATCCGCACCACTTCCCCATCCCTGCAATCGAGAGAGATGGGGAGCCGCACTAACGACCGGATTCCGCCACCTGGGATA
>CAZAQL010000285.1:0-1591 GCA_964487295.1 uncultured bacterium
CGCTCGAGGACTGGCTCGCGTACGAGCGCCACTTCCCGGCGATCAACTGGCTCACGAGCTACTCGCTCTACCACGACAGCCTGCGGGAGTACTTCCGGACCGAGGTATCGGAGGAGTGGGAGACACTGCGCTCCGAGGCGATGAAGGTGCTGCAGCAGGAGGCCGAACTCAAGGAGATCGCCAGGCTGGTCGGCGTCGACGCGCTCTCGAACCGCGACCGCCTCGTGCTCGGGACGGCCAAGACGATCCGTGAGGACTTCCTTCATCAGAACGCGTTCGACGAGATCGACACCTACACGTCGTTCCCCAAGCAGTTCAGGATGCTCTCCAACATCATGACGATGTACAGGCTGGCGACCGACGCCGTCGAGCAGGGCGTCGCTACCGAGGACATCCTCGCGCTGCCGGTGATGGAGGACATCTCGCGGTCCCGCTTCATACCTGAGACCGAGCTTTCGGACTTCGACCGCATAGCATCCCGGGTCGAGGAGGGACTCAAGGAACTCACCGCGAAGGCGTCGGGGAGAGAGGAGCCCGAGGCCGCTCCCGCGGAGACGCGGGCCGCGGAGTAGCCCGACGGATCGGGTGGCCGCTCACGGCGCTGCGTGCGGCCGCTTGAATGTCGACGAAAGAGACGGAGAGGAACTCACCAATGGCAAAGGAGTACATGACCGTCCAGGAGGTCGCGGGACCTCTGCTCCTGGTCGGAGGGGTTTCCGGCGTTAAGTACGAGGAGCTTGCCGAGGTCGAGCTGCCGAACGGCGAGGTGAGGCAGGGGAGGGTTCTGGAGGTCGACGAGGACACGGTGCTCGTTCAGCTTTTCGAGGGCGCGACGGGCGTCTCGGTCGACAGCGCGCGCGTGCGCTTTCTCGGCCGCGGGCTCGAGCTGGGGCTCTCGCGGGACATGCTGGGGCGCGTGTTCGACGGGCTCGGGCGCCCGAAGGACGGGGGACCGCAGATAATCCCCGAGATCAAGCGCGACGTGGCGGGTGCGCCGATCAACCCGACGGCTCGCAACTACCCCAACGAGTTCATCCAGACCGGCATCTCGACGATCGACGGGCTGAACACGCTCGTCCGCGGCCAGAAGCTCCCGATCTTCTCGGGCTTTGGCCTGCCGCACGCCGAGCTTGCGGCGCAGATCGCCAGGCAGGCGACAGTGCTGGGTACCGAGGAGAGCTTCGCCGTCGTCTTTGGCGCGATGGGTATCACGTTCGAGGAGGCGGAATACTTCATCGCCGACTTCAGGAGGACCGGCGCCATCGAGCGGGCCATCCTGTTCGTGAACCTGGCGAACGATCCGGCGATCGAGCGCATAGCCACGCCCCGGATGGCCCTCACGGCCGCGGAGTATCTCGCGTACGACGTCGGCATGCACGTGCTAGTCGTGCTGACAGACATGACCAACTACTGCGAGGCGCTACGGGAGATCTCGGCGGCGCGCAAGGAGGTGCCGGGCCGCCGGGGGTACCCCGGATATCTCTACACCGACCTCTCCACGATCTACGAGCGGGCGGGGCGCATAAAGGGGAAGAAGGGCTCGATCACCCAGATCCCGGTCGTCTCGATGCCGGAGGACGACAAGACGCAT
>CAZAQL010000286.1:0-1569 GCA_964487295.1 uncultured bacterium
GCGTTCGAGGGTCGCGAGGAGCGGATCCTGCTCGTCGAGGATGAGCCGGTCGTGCGTGACTTCGCGACGCGCGCCCTCCGCGAGAAGGGATACGACGTGCTCGACGTCGGCAGCGCCGAGGAGGGACTCGAGGCATTCGAGCGCGAGGAGCACCGGTTCGACATGGTGTTCAGCGACGTCGTGCTGCCCGGAAAGAGCGGGGTGCAACTCGTCGATGAGCTCGTCTCGATCGAGCCGGACCTTCCCGTGCTTCTGAGCAGCGGATACGCCGACCAGAAGTCCCAGTGGCCGACCATCCGCGACAAGGGACTCCGGTTCCTGCAGAAGCCCTACTCGCTCCAGGACCTTCTGAGCACCATCCGCGAGGTGCTCGACCAGGACAGCGCCGTCCAGTAGGCGGCCCGCCGCCCGCGCTGCTGTCCCGTCCGGACAGTCCAACCCCTCCGATCCATCCTAAGGCCGGCGGCTGCCGGCTCGGCTTCCACCTCGATGACCGCTCTGAGACATCGGGCGTTTGCCACATCCGCCGCCCTGTGCCACAATCACTGCATGCCCGAAGAGAACCCGCTCGACATACTCCAGGCTGTCACGCGAGCCCCGATCCTCGTCCTCGGCGCGGGCAATATCCTGCGCTCCGATGACGCGGCCGGCTGTGTCGTCGCCGAGCGCGTCGCCGAACGGTTCCCGGCGAGCGTCATCGACGGGGGACTCGTCCCCGAGAACTTCGTCGGCCCCATCCGACGGTTCGGGCCCGGCACGGTCATCATCGTCGACGCGGCGGACTTCGGGGCCGAGCCGGGAGCGCTCTACATCGCTCACGAGGACGACGTTGCCGGCGACATGTTCGGGACGCACGGGGCGCCGCTGTCGCTGTTCATGCGAGCCCTGAAGGAGTCCACGGACTGCGACGTCATTCTCGTCGCGATCCAGGTGGGGACGATGGAGTTGAACGTGCCGATGACGCCTCGTGTCGAATCGACCGTCGGCACGCTCACCGACGCGCTCGTCGAGCTCCTCGAGCGCACGGCAAACGACTGACCAGGGGGACCATCGCCGCCTCGCGCGGCGACCTCCCGTCACACGGAGAGACAAGCCATGAGGATACTGAGAACCCTGTCCACGGCGGTCGCCATCGCCTTGCTCGCCGTCTGTCTCGCGTCCTGCACCGGGATCCGCGAGCCGGTCATCGAGCTTGAGAGCGTCGAACTCATCGGGATCTCGACGGAGGGCCTGGAGCTCAGGTTCCAGACGTCGCTTAAGAACCCGAACGACTTCGGCGCCGACATCGGCCCGCTCGAGTACCGCGTCTACGGCGACGGCGCCGAGCTGGCTCGCGGCACCCACGATGACGAGATCAGGGTCGCCGCCGGCGAGACCGTCGAGATCGGAGTCCCGTTCGTCCTGAGCTGGTCGGGCGGAAAGGCCATACTCAAGAGCATCCTGGACGGGGAGGAACACGACTGGAAGCTCGAGGGGAGCGTCGACGTCAGCAAGGGTCCGATCCGCAAGACGTTCACGTTCTCCGAGAGCGGCAGCATCAACTCCCCCGAGGCACCCCAGGACCTCTAG
>CAZAQL010000287.1:0-1567 GCA_964487295.1 uncultured bacterium
GAACGTCGATCATCTTCGTGACCGAGGACGTCTACGAGGCCTGTTCCGACCTGATCGCCGAGTACCGGGACCAGGCCCTGCCGACGGTGACCGTGCTGCCCAACGTCAAGGGCTCGCGCGGGCTGGCGGCGACCGAGATCCGCGAGGCCGTCGGTGCGGCGGTCGGCGCGGATATTCTTGACTCCGGGAAGGGGTCGTCGGGCGGCTAGTGCTGCCATCGCCTGGCGGAACGGTGCAAGCGTCGCTCCGCAGTACGAACGAGATGGGGACCGACAGGGGAGAACACACATGGCAGAGGCGAAGGTTCAGGGGACCATCAGGAAGGTGTCGGGTCCGCTCGTTGTCGCCGACGGAATGCGCGAGGCGAAGATGTTCGACGTCTGCCTCGTCAGCGACAAGAACCTGATCGGCGAGATCATCGAGGTGAAAGACGACCTCGCGTCGATCCAGGTCTACGAGGATACGAGCGGCCTCGGACCGGGGGAGCCCGTCGTGTCGACCGGCGCGCCGCTCTCCGTTGAGCTCGGGCCGGGACTCATCGAGTCCATCTACGACGGCATCCAGCGGCCGCTCAACAAGATCGAGGAGCAGGCCGGCGCGCTCATCACGCGCGGCATCCACGTGCCGGGACTGGACCGGGACAAGGTGTGGGAGTTCGTCGCGACCGCCAAGGTCGGCGACGAGGTGGTGGGTGGTGACGTCCTCGGCACGGTGCAGGAGTCCCCGCTCGTCGAGCACCGCATCATGGTGCCGCCGAAGATGAAGGGCAAGATCACGAAGATCGAGGGCGGCAAGCACAAGGTCGAGGACGTCATCGCGACCATCGAGACCGAAGGCGGCACGAAGGAACTCAAGATGTTCCACACGTGGCCCGTCCGTTCCGCCCGTCCTTATAGGGAGAGGCTCACACCGGTCGAGCCGCTGGTCACCGGACAGCGCGTCATCGATGCGTTCTTCCCGATCGCCAAGGGCGGCACGGCGTGCGTGCCGGGCCCGTTCGGCGCGGGCAAGACCGTCATCCAGCACCAGCTCGCGAAGTGGGCCGACGCCGAGATCGTCATCTTCATCGGCTGCGGCGAGCGCGGCAACGAGATGACCGACGTGCTGATGGAGTTCCCCGAGCTTCAGGACCCTCGCTCGGGCGAGCCCCTGATGAAGCGGACGGTCCTCGTCGCCAACACCTCGAACATGCCGGTGGCCGCTCGAGAGGCGTCCATCTACACGGGTATCACCATCGCCGAGTACTTCCGCGACATGGGCTACTCAGTAGCACTCATGGCCGACTCGACGTCGAGATGGGCCGAGGCGCTCCGCGAGATGTCCGGCCGACTCGAGGAGATGCCGGGCGAGGAAGGCTACCCGGCGTATCTGCCGGCGCGCGCCGCGCAGTTCTACGAGCGCGCGGGCCGCGTGAAGTGCATCGGGACCGAGGAGCGCATCGGCGCGCTCTCGGCGGTCGGCGCGGTCTCGCCTCCGGGCGGCGACCTCTCCGACCCGGTGGTGCAGGCGACGCTTAAGGTCGTGAAGGTCTTCTGGTCGCTCGAGGACTGGCTGGCGTACGAGCGTC
>CAZAQL010000288.1:0-1552 GCA_964487295.1 uncultured bacterium
CGAGATCGTTCTCGGGCGCGTAGTCCGGCGCCCGCATCAGTTCCTCGTACGCGAACCGCGATGGCCACTCCCGGGGATCCTCGTGATTGAAGGAGCGGCCGAAGATCTCCCGGCGCTTGTCGACGTCGCCTCCCTCCGCCATGGTCCGGACGACGAACCCGTCGGGGAACTCCGGCTCGGGGACGTCGTCGATCGTGTATTCGAGGTGGCTGCTGCTCCGCTTCTCGTTCTGGATGTAGCCGTGACGCTGCACCACTTCCAGCAGCGGCGCGTCGTCATCCCACACGAAGATGGCTGTCTCCCCCGTCTCCGGGCGGGCGAAGCGGCACTCGCAGTGCTCGAACATCTCGTCGAGCAGCCCAAGGTGGTCGGGATGCCGCTGGATGAAGATGTCGCCGTATCCGGGGTGCGTGATGTCCGGATGCTCGACCGCGGCCGCGCCGACGATCTCCCCGTCGAACTCCCAGAGCGGAACAAGATCCTCCCACAGTCGGATGGCGTCGAGGGAGCCCTGCAGCGACCCGTCATCCGTGCCGTATGCGCCAAGCATCGGCGCGACGAAATAGCGCGCGTAGTTCCAGTGTTCGATCCCCCAGTTCACGGGCGCGTCGAAATGCGAGTACGTCCGCACGAGGAAGTCGCGGACGCGGATGAAGTCCGGGTCGGGTCTGTAGCGAACGAGCTTCGGGGTCACCGATCGGCTCCTCTCCCGCCGCCGCGGCCCTGGCCCGCCTCTCCCTGCTGCCCGTCGTGGGTCTCGTGCTCCTCGTGGTCGGGCCGCCCGGAGACGAGTTGCACCGGTGTCACGAGTGAGGCGACACCGACGATGAAGTTGAGTCGGCTGCGCTTCACGGTGCGTCTCCTGATGCTGTCTTCTGCGGGGTCGAGCCGTCCTCTGGCTCGTGCCTGGCCACCCAGTCCTCGCAGTAGCCGATCCAGAGCTGCTCATGCTCGGCGGGTTCCACGATGCGGTCGGCGAGATCGGCGATGCTGCGCACGCCGCGTTCGGGGCCGGCCCGATGGATGTGCTCGTAGAGCGCCGTCGAGCCCTCGATGTCCTCGAGCGTCTCGTACTCCGCAGGAATCTCGGTCGCGCCGGCCTCGTAGGCGGCGAACGTCCGCGCGTGTCCGTCGATGAGGCTGAGCTCGCCGTCGATGTGCGTCACGAGCACGGGGGGCAGCGACGACTGTGTACCGGCCGCCCACGCCTCTCGGACACGGTCGAGCTTCGCCCGGTTGACGTACCAGTTGTTCGGCCTGAGCTCGTCGATGCGGAAGGTCCTGATGTCGGTCACGGATGCGCCCCCTCGCGCGTCGACCGGAATCCCGGCGCTACTCGGCCTTGTTCGTGTTGATGCCAAGCAGGCCGTACAGGCCGCACGTGCCGATGAGGCCCGTGATAAGCGAGATGGCCGCGACGATGTAGAAGATGATCCTCAGGACCGGTCCGACGGGGACCAGAAGTGCTACGGCCACGAGAACCACGGCGAGGATGATCCGGACGGTCCTGTCAGCGCTGCCGACGTTGCGGGTCATGGTCGGGCTCCTTTCG
>CAZAQL010000289.1:0-1550 GCA_964487295.1 uncultured bacterium
TCCAGATCCCCATCAGCATCAAGATCGCCCAGTCCCCCGTTCTGAGTCGTGCATGGCGGAACTTCCAGAAACGGTGTTGGTCCGAACTGCCACGCCGGTTCTGTCGGCGTCCCGATGTTCCAGAACTGCGCGATCGGGACCGCATCGAACAACGAGATGTCGATGTCCCCATCCCCGTCCAGGTCGCCGGCCGCCATCCGGCAGGCGTACCCCTGCGGCGCCAGCTCGTGTGCCGGAGTCCAGTAGATCGCTGCCGTAGCCGTGACCGCGAAGCATAGCAACAGGACAGGCGCCAGCGCTCTCAGTGCCTGCTGTCGTCGCATGAGCATCTCCTCGGTTCCGGGCTCGTCGCGAGCCGACGTCGCGCAGCGTGTCATCGGTACATCGCCTTGATCACTCCCCAGCTTGTCGGCTCGACCGGTGTCGCGCCTTCATTCAGGAAGAGGAGATACTCGTCTTCAACCCCGACGGCGAAGATCAGGTCCGGATCCCCATCCGCATCGATGTCCAGCAGGTCAACTCCCCATGCACCGACGATGCGGTCCAGGGACACTCCCTGGAGCATGTCCGGGTTCTCCTCGTACACGAAGTCCTGAGGTGTCCCCACGTTCTCGAAGCACTCCGGCGCCGCAATGCACGAGACCCGTACGATGTCGAAGTCACCATCGGAATCGAGATCACCTACCGCGATCGTCGGGTCAACGTCATCCAGATACGGCACCCCATCCACCCAACCGATGTACTCATACGACGGTGAGTTCGTAGTGCCGGTGTTTCGTGCGTAGCGAATCCTGCCAGACCAACTGCCCAGCATGGCGTCAAGGTCACCATCACCATCCATGTCCACCAGCCTCGGACAGCCATGGGCCCCTGATGTCGGCACACCTTGGAACACCGACAGGTCCTCCTCCCAAACAGGACTGCCGGGTGTCCCCACGTTCCAGTAGCACCGGACGAAGTCGTCGTACCAGCAGGTCAGTGCCAGATCGAGATCGCCGTCCCCGTCGAGATCGCCCAGTCCACCGTTGCGATGCGTGCATGCAGGCACATCCAGAAACGGAGAAGGACCGAACTGCCACGCCGGTTCTGTCGGCGTCCCGATGTTCCAGAACTGCGCGATCGGGACCGCATCGAACAGCGAGATGTCGATGTCACCATCCCCGTCGAGGTCGCCGGCCGCCATCCGGCAGGCGTACCCCTGCGGCGCCAGCTCGTGCGCCGGCGTCCAGTAGATGGTGGCAAGGGCCGGGCTCTCTCCAGCGAGCAGCAGGACCAGCCCGAGCAGCGTCAATCCGATCAGTCGATTCATGGCCGCTCCTCCTCAATCAAGAAGACGCACTGGGCAACGGTCTCAGACCATCGATGAGACTACTGAAACTATGACGCTTGATTCCAGCATACCACAGCCGAGGCACATCGGGAAGCTCCCGTATGCCATGATAGTTATTGTTGTGCGATAAGGGTGGCAGGGGCAACCTCAGACGCGAGCGGTGCCCACCACCACCTCGACCACTGCTTCGCCGCGAGCTACTTCGACGACCGTCACGCGC
>CAZAQL010000290.1:0-1550 GCA_964487295.1 uncultured bacterium
AAAGCCCTTCCGCCCGCGCAGCACATCCTGGCCGACGACTACCGTCCCGCGATCGTCCTCGATCGCCTCGATGGGTTGGCCGGCCGCGATGCACCCGATGACCGGGACCTCGACGCCCCTCCGGCTCGGTCCGCGACGTCCCCGACCGTTCTCGACAATCAGCGAACGCGCGCCTAGGTCGCCCCGCCGGAGATAGCCCTTCCTCTCCAGTGCCTTCAAGAGCTCGAAGACGGTGGAGCTCTTGATATCGAAGGCCCCGCCGATCTCCCGCACGGTCGGGGGCATGCCGTTCTTCCGGATGAATCCCTTCACCCAGTCGAGAGTCTCCCGCTGCCTAGGTGTCAGCGGTTGCCTCCTCGCCTTGACCATGCCGGTCGCCTCCTTCCCGTGGGAATCCGTGGATGCTGCGAACCGATAGATGATGCCCTAACGAACGTTACCAGTCAAGCCATTCCTGTGTTGCGTCCCCGTTTTCGGCCGATAACCCCCTTCCACATATGGGAGACGCCGCTGGGGCGCGGGTCCGTGGCCGTCAGGATTGCCTTGATGCGGACGCGCCGCCAGAGGTAGCTGTGTCAGTGGGCAAATGACCCAACGTGCATGCTCGTAGGAGGTTGCGATTGGCGAAGAGCAGCGGGAGCCAGCAGAAGCAGCCGGGAAATGGACGGGGCAATCAGGTCCGCGTCGCCTTCTACACCCGGATCTCGACCGACGAGGACCACCAGAAGTACTCGCTCGACGCCCAGAAGGACCGGCTTGAGGCCTACTGCACGGCCCAGTGGGGCGACGAGTGGCGCATCCACAAGATCTACCGCGACACCGAGAGCGGGACCCACATGAACCGGCCCGGCCTCGAGGAGATGCTCTTCGACGCCGAGTCTCAGGCCTTCGACACTCTCCTGGTCTTCCGCGTCGATAGACTCTCCCGGAAGGTCCGGGAGCTCGCCCTCATGGTGGACGAGCTCACCAGCCACGACGTCGCCCTCAAGTCCATCACCGAGCCCTTCGATACCGCCAACGCCGCCGGCAAGATGATGCTCCAGATGCTCGGCGTCTTCGCTGAGTTCGAGCACGCGACGATCGTCGAGCGCACCCGGGTCGGGATGGAGAAGAAGGCGAGGAACGGGGAATTCGTCGGAGGAACGATCCCGTATGGGTATCAACTCGACCCAGATCAGGGGCTCGTCATCAGGGAGGACGAAGCCGTCATCGTCAGGAAGATGTTCCGGATGTACGCGCTTGGCCGCGAGGGTGCGCACACGATCTGCCACAAGCTGAACGACGCGGGCCACCGCAAGCGCAGCGGCAAGAAGTGGGACAAGCGCGTGATCCTACACATGATCAAGAACCCGCTCTACATCGGCAAGCTCCGCTGGTGTGAGGTGGCCTACGAGGGGAATCACGACGGCATCGTCTCGGAGGCGCTCTTCGACAAGGCCCAGGAGATCATGAAGGAGCGGGTGGAGGAGCTGAACGGCCGGCGCTTCCAGAACGGGCAGGAGCGTCTGCTCGCCGGGATCATCAGGTGCGCGCGCTGCCACGGCCACATG
>CAZAQL010000291.1:0-1544 GCA_964487295.1 uncultured bacterium
CGGCAGCGTCTTGCCGAAGTGCTTGAGATAGTCGGCAGCGAAGGACTCCCTGCGGGAAGCGTCGAACGACTCGATCGCGATGGACGGATGCCAGGCACGCCGGACCATCTGATCAAACGTACGACCCGCGCCCGTGGACAGCACGAGCCGAACCGAGGGAGGCAGTGCCACCGGGAGCCACGCGAGTTCGAGAGCTCCGTCGCGGTCCTCCAGGTAGTCCACCCCGTCGATGACCAGCGCAACAGGACCTCCGTCGGCGGCGCGATGAAGCGAATCGACGAACGCGAGCTTGAGAGCGTCGGCCGCTTGAGGCGCCTCGCCGGAGTCTCCCACCGCATGACCAAGGAGGTTGATGAAGCGGCGCAGCATGGAGTCCCACTCGGCGCTGGTTGCGCCGGCCTGGACGAAGTGGCTGATGATCCCGCACGAATCCCCACGGTCATGGAGCGACTCGAGCCAGTTCGCCAGCAGGGCCGACTTGCCGGATCCCGCCTCGCCGGTGATGACGAGCGGCGTCTCGCTGTGACCGTGTACGAACGCGTCGAGCATCCTGAAGTGTTCGCTGTCGGGGAAGTAGACGCCCCACTGCTCGCCGTACTCCGTGAGGACGGGGACGAGCGTGCGAGCGAAGGCGCGCTGCGCGGTCTCGGCTGCGTCGAGCCAGTCGGATGGGGGAGTCGTCGGGAAGCGCTCTTCGAGCATTCGTCCGAGATCGTCGGATACCCACCGACCGAGTTCCTCCGGGTTCGTGTACTCCCCCGGGTGGAGGTGGCAGGTGCCATCCCGAGCTGCATCTCGGATGCGCTGCTTGAGCTCCGCGAGGAGGCTGCGGCGCCTCTCCAACTCACGCTCGGCTGCGGGCAGACCGATCTGGCGCACCCGGTCCTCGGAGAGCGACTCGACGAAGTCGGAGCGTCTGTCCGCCGGCTGTCCGAGGGCGTACGCCGGGTCGCGGAAGTAGAAGAACGCGCGGCCGGCCATCTCGGGACGTTGAAGCACGCCGTGGATGATCTCGAGCTCCGTGATTGAGCGGTCGCAGTAGTCGTCAAGCCATGGATGCGACTCGCTGAACTCGGGCGGCACGACGTCGGGGATGTATCCGTACCGCTCTCCGAGGAGGGCGATGAAGTACGGACGGCAGCGAGCGATCTCCTCGAGGCACAGAGGGAGGACCTTGCCCTCGGCGACCTCCTCGTCGGTGATGCCCCACCGCAGGTCGACCTCGCTCCAGACCACGCCCCGGCTCGCAGCCTCCTTCCTGAGCAGAGGAAAGGCGCGAAGGACCAGCTCGTCGCGGTCGTCGACCATGTCGCGGAACGTCGAGGAGACGAACACGCGAACGGTGCGGACGCGCGGGACGCTGGAGTGTCGGGTCGAACCTTGGGCCGTCATCCGAACGCGCTCCATTGGGTGATGAGCCGCGGCATCGGCCTCTGGGACTGCCCGGGTGATGGGAGACAGGCGTCAGAAGGAGGTTCAGTGTCTGACGCCCGGTCACCAAGCTTCACTCGGTGCAGACGCCGTGGCCGGAGGGCTGCCCGTTT
>CAZAQL010000292.1:0-1542 GCA_964487295.1 uncultured bacterium
AGTACTGACCGGCCAGCCGACCGCGGCCAGTATCTCACCGGGAGCGCAGTGGCACGGGCCTTATGCACTCAGGCAGATATCACCGTTCGCGAGCTTGAACAAATGGGGCTTGGGACAGCCGGTTTTGTGCATTGGAAGAAGAACGCGTGTCTCTCCAATACGTACTCTTATACCGCCATTCTCATACGGTTTCGGATCCCAGAAAAGCTTCTGTGTCATGGCCATCTCCCTCTTGTTTGAATTGGAGCGAAAAGATATCCGCATCTTCCATTACGAAACGCAGTTGTACGGCTTTGCCAGCGAGGTCGGCGGGTTTACGATCAGTCTTCCAGGCTACACACTTATCGACATCATTGCCGTAGAGAGTCCGGCAGTCGTCGAGCGTGAAGTCGGGTATGCCCGCATTCCCCATATGGCCCTGCGGTTCCGAGTGTATAGAGTTTACAATAGGGGCTCTGTGAGGCGTTTGGGATTTGTACCGACCGATGGGAGCATGGGTATCCAATGGGTGAAGGGCAAGATGCTGCTCTGCGTGTGGAGTTCGACGGCGCTGTGAAGCTGGAGTTCTGCGGGGCGAAGGTCACTTCGGACGCGGGGCTGTTGGCGTATCGAGATCTGGATGAGCAACTCGGTCTGACCGAATGGGCTGCCGGCCAGCTTACCGACAGCCGCAGGGGGAAGAACACGCAGCACACCATGCTGGCACTGCTTCGTCAGGGCGTCTACGCCCCTGTGGCCGGCTACGAGGACGTGAGCGATTCGGACTACGTCCGCGTCGACCCCGCCATGCGACGCGTGGTCGGCGGCCGGGCCCGGGAGAAACCGGCCGCCTCCAGCAGTGAGATGGGCCGGTTCGAGACCGAGCTGCTCGCCACCGACGAGAACCTGTCGTCGCTCTCTTCGGTGTGTGGTGGCTGGGTCGATCTCGCGCATGCCAGGACGGGGCTGGACCGCGTGGTGCTGGACATGGACAGTTCCGTCAGCCCGACCTATGGCGATCAGGAGGGCTCGGTCTACAACGGCCATTTCGAGTGCACGTGCTACCATCCACTGTTCTGTTTCAACCAGTTCGGAGACGTCGAGGGTGCGATGCTTCGGGAGGGCAACGCGCATAGCGCCAGGGATTGGCGGGTGGTGCTTGAGCCGATCGTGGAGCGGTACCGCAGACGCAGGATCGACAAGTTCTTCCGCGCTGACGCAGCCTTCGCCTCTCCGGACATCTACCGCTTTCTGGAGCAGGAGCTCTACGAGTATGCGATCCGCCTGCCGGGCAACAAGGTGCTGTATGACGCTGTCGAGCACCTGACGAAGCGTCCGGTGGGTCGCCGCCCGCGGGAGCCGAAGGTCTTCTACCACAGCTTCCGCTACCAGGCAGGAAGCTGGGAGGTGGACCGCCGGGTGGTGGCCAAGATCGAATGGCACCCGGGCGAGCTTTTCCCTCGCGTGGGCTTCGTTGTGACGAACCTCACCTGGTGGTCGAAGAGCGTGGTGGGGTTCTACAACGGGCGTGGGAGGGCGGAGCAGTGGATCAAGGAGGGCAAG
>CAZAQL010000293.1:0-1541 GCA_964487295.1 uncultured bacterium
AAGGTCAAGTGGTTCAACGACGCCAAAGGGTACGGCTTCATCGAGCGGCCCCAAGGCGGAGACGTGTTCGTCCACTTCAGTTCCGTTCGCGGAACAGGCTTCAAGAAACTAACGGAGGGACAGCGGGTGGACTACGTCGTCACCCAAGGAGAGAAGGGCCCACAGGCCCAGGACGTCGGTCCCGCTGCGGATGAGATTCAGCAGAGGGTCAGGGAGATTGGGGCAGCGAGAGCTGCAAGTACGGAGTCCGAGACTCCTGCGCCCGCCAGGGTGGAGGAAGAGACGGCCGGCGCCGCAGCTGACGATTCGCCGAGGGGGGCCGCCGAGGTAGGGGAAAGGGAAGAAATAGAGGAAGAGAGAGGGAGCACCGCCTTGCGCCCGTGCGCCGAAGATCATCGCGTGCAGCCTTGTGAGGGTGTGGTCAAGCGTGTCGAGGGCGACGAGGAGGAGCCTCCCACCCTGGACGAATCCCGAGATCCCTCCGAGGGAAGTGGGGTTTCAGCGGAAGAGGAAGACGCCGTCTAGGGGCTTCGGGCCAAACGAGAGGCATGAGGTTCGCCGAAGGCCGCCGGCCGAGAACCCGCCTCCCGCCTTCTCAGGCGAAGCGTGAGGACCAGCCCCATCGATTGGTCCTCGCGGGGGGCGGTGGGTCTCGATTCGCATCCGGAGCCTCGACACAGAAAGCCAGGTGATGTAGCAGCAGATGGCGCACTCTGACAGCTTCCAGCACAGGGCGAAGGAGCGATGTGTCGGCTTCCTCGACGGCGAGGGCGTGTACTTCGTCGGGTCTCGCACGAGCTTCCATCTCGTTGTGGAATGCTCGCCCGGCGAATTCCGCAGGCTCACTGAAGAGGAGCACCTCCGCTTCCGGCGCCAGAGCCGAGTCGAAGGAATTCACTACGGCGAGTACTGGGAGTAGGGCTCGGTGTGTTACTGCGGGCCGCGGCACATGGGCCGATGTAGACGCGCAGGGGCCCCGAGGACAAGCTCCCGGTGCGGCGGAGACTTCCGTGACTCATGATGTCGCTGGTTCGCGCTCTTGTCGTCACCGGGGCGAGGCGGGCGTGTTCGGAGAAGCCGGGGCCATAGGATGGCAGCTCGCGGAACCATCGGGCTGCGCGGTGATCGGATGGATCCCCCCTTGGGGGCGCCTGCCACGCATGGGAGTGCACATCTGGGTGCGCCGCGCGGGTTGGCGTCATCAGCTCCGACGATACGGTGACGTCCAGCACAGGTGTATGTCCCGCCGTGCGGGGAGAAGCAGACGAAGAGTCGGCGACACGTGGCGTGTCCGGGTAGGTACGTGTATACTTGATGGTAGTTTCGTAGGCAATGCACTCGCATACCGACCAACAGACCAATGGTCATCCACCCGAGCTAAGCATGCGACTTGGCTCAACGAAGCCAAGGAGTGTCACTATTGAGTTTTGAACAGTTCTCGTTCGACCGGCGGATTGCCGCCGGAGTGAAGTCCGTTGGGTACACCACACCGACACCGATCCAGCTCAAGGCGATCCCCGTCGTGCTCCAAGGACGCGACA
>CAZAQL010000294.1:0-1516 GCA_964487295.1 uncultured bacterium
ACGCGCGACGCGCTCGTCATCGAGGCCCGTCTGTACTCGGGTTCCGGCGGCACGCGCGGCGACTACTGGATCGACAACGTCTGCGTCTCGACGACCTGCGACGCCACGGTGACGTTCCCGTGCGGCCAGAGCCCCGTCGAGGACGGCACCTGGTCGAGCATCAAGTCGCTCTACCGGTAGTTTGCCCGATTCCGCAGGGCAGGAACTCAAGAGGCCCCGCCCCACTGCGGGGCCTCTTGCTGTTCGGGAACGGCGGAGCAGGAACGACGAGCAGAGGGGGTCCTGATCCTCGCCGCCGCGCTTCCCATGGACGTCCCGGAAGCGCGCGCTCGATTGACTTGATGCTCACCCCGTGCTAGACTGCTGCTTCGAGGACAGACTGGGGGAGGGTCGGAAGAAGTCCCCGTTCACAGGACCTGGACAACCGGAGGGTCGAGTGGGTCGCAGGAAGCGCATCTCAAAGAAGGACCTGAAGCACGACGCGCTCGTCGAGTCGGTCTCCAAGAGCGCGCGGTTCGTCGAGGACCATCTCAACAAGGTCCTCATCGGCGCGGTCGCCGTGCTCGTCATCGTCTTCGTCATCGGCATGGTCATCCGTTCCAGACGCGCCACCGAGTTCGAGGCGAACGCCGCCCTCGTCACGGCCACGCAGACGCTGAACGCCGGGCTCTACGGCCAGGCCGCCACGCTCCTCAACGACGTCATCGCGCAGTACCCCGGCACTCGAAGCGCCCGCGCCGCGTCCTGCTACCTGGGAACCGTCTACTACCACCAGGGCGACCTCGAGCTGGCCATGAGCCACTTCGAGGAATACCTGACTCGCAGCCGCGAACGAGGAACGCTCCGCACGATCGCGCTCGAGGGCAAGGCGGCAGTGCTCGAGGAACGCAGCGACTTCGCCGGCGCCGCTGAGCTCTACGAGCAGCTCGCCTCCGAGGCGCAGCATCTCGACCCGGTCGAGGCCAGATACCTGGTCGAGGCGATGCACGCGCACAAGGCCAACGGCGACTGGCAGCGCGTCGCCGAGATAGCGCGACGCATCATCGACGAACTCGGCGACACACGCGCGGTCGGTGCGGCCCGCGTCGCCCTCGCTGAGGCGACCGCCGTCGCCGCCACCTGACAGGACCCGACCCGGCCTTCCGTCATCAGCAGAACACGAAGCGGCCCCTTTGCGGGCCGCTTCTTCGTACGCGCGCCGTCCGCGCACATCCACAGGGGGAGGGTCGGCGGCGCGCCCGAAGCCCGAGGCGCCACCGCCGGATCCAACATCTCCGCTCTCTTCTCAAGACGGCGCATAATCTGTATTATGTAAACCTATAACAGGAACGTCTCTCGAGTCCGGTCTTCGACGGCGAACCCGCGAGGCTCTCTCGCCCCGCCTCGTTGAGCTCCACAGGCAATTCCCCGCTCGGCCGCGCCCATCCCCGGAGGCCCTCCCGGTCCGCTTCCGTCACGTCGGGTCCTCAACGACGGTGTCTTCACATGCAGAACGGGGCGCGTCGCTGAGCGACGC
>CAZAQL010000295.1:0-1509 GCA_964487295.1 uncultured bacterium
CCGAGATCCTCTCGCCGGACATCGCCGAGGCGACAGAGGACGAGCCGTTCTGCTACCGCGCGGCGGCGAGTGACCCGGACCTGCGCGGGATAACCTACAGCTTCGAGGAGCTGCCGGAGTGGCTGACCGCAGAGGCGGACAGCGTGTACGGCACGCCGCGCGAGGGCGACGGGGACACGAGCTTCATCGTGCGGGCGACCGACGGAAGCCTGGGCGACTCACTGATGGTGACGCTCCGCGTCACGCCGGTGAACGACGCGCCCGTGATCACATCGGCGGCATCGGTCGACGCGACTGAGGACGTCCCCTTGAGCTACGAGGCCGAGGCCGACGATCCGGACGGTCCGGTGACCATCTTCGCCTTCCACGGCCTCCCGGACTGGCTCACGGCCGGCGCGACAGCCGTGACCGGCACACCGGGGGAGGGTGACGGGGATGCGACCTTCCGCGTCGTGGCGAGCGATGGGACGCTCACGGACACGCTCGACGTGGTCGTACGCGTCGATCCACAGAACGACGCGCCCGTCATCACATCGACGGACATCGTGGAGGCCACGGCGCTCGAGTACATGCGCTACGTCGCCTCGGCGACCGACGTCGACGGGCCGGCTGTGAGCTTCGTCTTCGAGGGTCTGCCCTCGTGGATGACGGCCGAGGCCGACAGCGCCTACGGCGTTCCCGACAACGAGGCCGTGAACACGAGCTTCACGGTCGTGGCGAGCGACGGCAGCCTGTCCGACACGCTCGTGGTCTCGCTGCGGGTGACCGAGGTGCTCGACGCGCCCGCGCTCCACCTGAGCGGTCCGAACCCGTTCCGCGGGACGACGACCCTCCAGTACGACCTGCCCGCCGCGACCGACGTGCGGCTGACCATCTACGACGTGCGCGGCCGCGAGGTCGTGACGCTCGTCGACGGCAAGGCCCCCGCCGGCTACCACTCCGTGATGTGGGACGCCAGGAACTCCCAGGGCCAGCGCGTGGCCACCGGCGTCTACTTCGCGAAGATCACGACCCCGGAGTACGGGGAGAGCGTGAAGGTGATGGTGCTGCGGTAGGCGGGCGCGGAGTTGAGGGGCGACGCCCGAGTCGAGGAGAGAAGATCACAGGGGGCCCTGCCAGTGGTGGGGCCCCCTTTCGTGCCGGGGCAGAATGAGAATGCGCTCATATGTAACCCTCTCATGATGAATGCAATCTCAAGGTTATCTTGGATTGCCCCCTAGTTGCGGCATCTTCCCTGGTTCGTCGTATGTCTGCTGACATCCAGGTTCGCCTCCGCGTGCGATCCGATCGCCCCTGCGGCCAGCCCGCCGCGTCAATGAGCCTCGCAATTTCCCTTCTGACGATCACTTAGCCGCGAAGCCATCTGGCCGCCATGCCCTGGCACTCCGGTTGCCCCGGCACAGGTGTGTGCTGCCTGAAGCCGAGTGTGTCCGGACAAGACAGGAGGTCTCTCGTGATCATTGCAGCACGCGTCGTCGCGATCCTGGTGTTCGTCTCCCTGCTGAGCGG
>CAZAQL010000296.1:0-1505 GCA_964487295.1 uncultured bacterium
AGCCCCCCGATCGCCGAAACCTGGGGGGCAGCGAATGAGGTTCCGTTGACGTATGTGTACTCCTCGTCCTGGCCTGGGCCACCGCCCGTGTAGTCGGTTGTGTAGATGTTCGATGTGTCAGTACCTGTGCCCGCTCCAGGTGCCCAGATCTCTCTTCCCGCCCCTCCGGTCTCTGACCACGAATCGTTCCAGTCGGTTGCGTCGACACCCATCACGTTTTCATGTGTGGCGGGCCAGGATGCGCCGCGAGGGCCTGTCGCTGCCACGAGCAGCACGCCGCTGTCATAGGCGTCTGCCAGAGCCTCCGACACGTGTTGAGACGGGGCTGTTGCCCAGCTCATGTTGATGACTCTGGCACCGTTGTCAGCCGCGTAGTCGATGGCGGCCGAGATGTCGAGAGAGTCCGATGTGCTGATCCCACAGCGAATCGGCATGAGCAGACAGGAGCGCCTCGGTGTCGTCCACCAGCCACCGGCGACTCCCGCTATGCCGGTGTCGTTGTTGGACGTAGCACACGCGACGCCGGCCACACGGGTCCCGTGAGCCTGCACGCCACCAGTTGGCGGCACGGTGCTGTTGTTGTTCCCCTCGAAGTTCCAGCCCCAGAAGTCGTCGCTGTAGCCGTTCGAGTCTTCGTCGCCCCCGCCTGGTGGGTCGTTCCAGTTCCTCCAGATGCTGAGTGAGAGGTCTGTGTGGTACCGGTCTATGCCTGTGTCGATTATGGCGATGACTGCCGTCGTGTCTCCGGTCTCGACCTCCCATGCTTCGGGAGCGTCGATGTCGGCATCGGCCGTGGCAGATGTGTTGCCGAGGACGGTCCCCGAGTTGTCCAAGTACCATTGTGCCCCGAAGTCATCATCGTCCGGGGTGGCGAGGAACTTGATCTCGAATCCCGTCTCCGCAATCAGGACTCTGGGGCGCGAACGCAGTGCGCCGACAACGGTCAGGATGTCTGATGGCGCGTTGAGTCGCACGTAGTGGAAACCTCGACGATCAACTCGTCTCACGCTCCCGGCACCAACCAGGAGCGAGTCGATCGCGGCTGCGTCTGCGTCCTCTCGGAAGCGTACGGCAATCATGGCGGGTGCTACTCTGAACGTGTCCCCGCCGTGTGCGACGAACCACTGGTCTGCCTCGTCGAAGTACGTGAGACCGTTGAGCTGGACTTCCGCGGCGTAACTCTGTTCCGCACAAGCCAAGGCAGCGCAGAGAGCGAGCACGGTTGCTAGAGCAGCCAGCGCCACCTGTCTTCGGGACTGCATGCACGTCCCCCTCGTTGAGGTTGAGCCTCCCACGAGCGGTTGGGGTGGGCGAGATGCTGTGAGAGGAGCAATCGAGACGATGCTTTGCCACTCCAACAGCAGTATACCACATTGCGCTGCCTGCCGCAACATGCCACCCAGGTGAGGCGCGTCGCTGCTCGAGGCGACGGCAAGTACCTCAGTCTCTGCGTCGAGATACTGAGCGACCTGCTCGCGCACCCGGTGTCCCGGAGGAGCAGATCG